>CAZYTO010000227.1:0-9584 GCA_964650405.1 uncultured Thermoanaerobaculia bacterium
GCGCTGGCTCGGCGGCCGGCGCTTCGCGCGTGCGCTGAGCATCGGCTGCGGGACCGGCGTCCTCGAGCGGCAGTTGATCACCCACGGCCTCGCCGATCGGATCGACGCCTTCGACGCCTCGGTGGTCTCCCTGCAGACGGCGCGGCGCGAAGCCGCGGAAGCGGGACTGGGCGATCGCATCCGCTACTTCGCGGCGGATTTCAACGACGCCCCCGTCCCGCGAGCCCGTTACGACCTGGTCTGCTGTCACCAGTCCGCGCATCACGTAGGGCGGCTGGAGGAGCTGTTCCGCGCCGTGCTGCGGGCCCTGAAACCGGACGGCCTGGTCTACCTCGATGAGTACGTCGGCCCATCGCGCGACGGATGGAACGACGAGCTGATCGCGTCGCAGCGGGCCGAGTACGCGGCCATCCCACCGGAGCTGCGGCTGACAGAAGAATTGCCGTACCCGATCCGGGAAGACCATCCGTCGGAGGCGATCCGTTCCAGCGACATCGAATCGCGGCTCAGGCTGTGGTTCGACGTCGTGGCCCGCCGGCCGTACGGCGGTACGCTGCTGTCGCTCGTGCTGCCGCGACTGCGGCTCGACCGCCTCACCCACGACCAGATCGTGCGGCTGATCGACCGCGAGCGCGTGTTGCTGGCCGGAGGCATGCGCTCGTACTACGCCATCCTCGTGGCGAAACCGAAGCGCGGGCTGGCAAAGATGTGGGCGCGGCTGCGGTACGGCTGGGCGCGCGACCTGCGCGCGCGCATGCGGCAGCGGCTCCAGTCCAAGTGAGCTGCCATCGATCCCTCACGAAGGTTCGATGCGGTCGAATCGAGGCGTTCCCTCGGGCGGGCGGCCCTTGTACACGAGGATGTGTCCGAAGAAGAAGCGCCGCAGCTCGTACCGCAACTGCTCGACGGCCACGGAAGGGTGCCGGATCCAGTAGCGGCTGAAGCGGCCTGGCGGCTGGTAGGAGCGCTGGTAAAGCGTGTCGACCGTCTTGTCTCCGGAAAACAGAGCGGCGATCTCGGCGGCATGCCAGTAGATGTGCTCGACGTCGTAGGCCTTTGCCCGGCCTCCCGTCGAGGAGATGACGCGCCGGCGGAGAATCCTGTCGACGATGAACCTCTGCGTCTCATTCGGCAGCAGGACGAGGCTGTGCACGCCGTAGTGCGGATCCCGGCGAAACGCATACGACAGCCGCGCCGGTGTGGCGATGAAGCACAAACCGCCGGGGCGGAGAACGCGCATGATCTCGGCGGCCACGGCACGCGGATTGGCGAGGTGCTCGAGGACGTCGACGAGCAGCACGAGGTCGATCTGATTCGAGGCGATCGGCAGGGATCCGCCGTCCGAGGCGATTTGGACGAGCGGCGACGCAAGGAGCCTCCGGCAGGTGGCGGCCTGCTGGTTCGGCACGTAGTCGACGGCGATGACGTGGTTCTGCCGGTCATTCGCAAAGGCCAGTGAAATGCCGCCGTTTCCTGCCCCGATGTCGAGCACCGTCGCCGGGCCGGGAGGAAGGATGTGCTGGCGCAGGTGAGAGACGAGCCGGGCGCCTTCGTCGAAGCGTCCGACGGCGAAGAGGAGCTGCTGCCCATAGTGTCCTTGATCCGAGGCGATCCATTGCTCGAAATGGAGGCGGATGGCGTCGATGAACCGGCGGCGTAGCTCCGGCCACGAAGTGTGGGCCGGGATGCCCTCCATCTCGCCCCAGGCTGACGGAGGCATCGCCGAGCGCGCGGCGAGCTCCTCGAAGAGGTCTCCAGACATGCAGGGTCAGTTACGGAAGCGCCAACCATGTCGTCGCCCGCCTCACACGTGCACGGAAGCCGATACATTTTCTGGACGTGCGTGACCGCACGTGCGTACTTGAAATCGCGCAGAGACGCCGGTGCGGGGGAAAGTCCGAGGTGGGGCGGAGCTATTTCGGCGGCGCCATTCCCAGCTCGGCCATGACCTTCTTCATGTCGGCCCAGACGTCCTTCTTCGCGGCGGGCGTACGGAGAAGGAACGCCGGATGCAACGTCGGCATGAGCTTCACCCCTTCGTATTCGAGCCAGTGACCGCGGATGGCCATGATGCCGTAGGCCTTTCCGGTGAGGCTCTGCAGGGCGAACTTGCCGAGGGTGACCAGGACCTTCGGCTGGATGAGCTCCACCTGGCGCTTGATGTACGGCCGGCACTCGTCGAGCTCGTCCGGCTCGGGATTGCGGTTCTCCGGCGGGCGGCACTTGATGACGTTGGCAATGTAGACCTGGGCCCGCGTGAGCTGCATGGCCTTGATGATGTCGGTGAGAAGCTGGCCGGCGCGTCCGACGAACGGCTCCCCTTTCACATCTTCGTCATGCCCGGGCGCCTCGCCGATGAACATCAGGTCGGCGTGCGGATTGCCGACACCGAAGACGACCTGCGTTCGCGTCCCGGCCAGCCGGCACTTCTGGCAGCCGGCGGCGACGCGGCCGAGGTCGAGGAGCTCCGTTTCTCGTTGTTCGCTGTTCGCTGATCGCTGATCGCTGGTCGCTGGCCGCTGGTCGCTGATCGCTGTTCGCTGTTCGCTGATCGCGGGTCGCTGTTCGCTGTTCGCTGTTCGCTGTTCGCTGGTCGCGGTCACTTCGTAGTCGAGATGCGTATAGCCGAGATCTCGCAGCAGCTCCAGCTCTTCGCGGAGGTTCATGCCTGGGATTATACGAATCACTGTAGACAGGGCACGACGCAGTCGTGCCCTACATTGAATCCCGCCGGGGGTTCGCCGCGACGCGGTCGTGGCCTAAAACCGCTCCATCACCAGATCCAGGATCCGGTTCGCAACCACGAGCTTCGGCGCGCGGGCGATGCGCACCGCCTCGCCCTCCCGGCTGATCACCAGGACTTCGTTCTCGTCGGAGTCGAAGCCGATGGCGCGGTTAGCGACGTCGTTGGCGACGATGAGGTCGGCGTTCTTGCGCTGCAGCTTCTGGCGGGCATGTGTCTCGACGGAGTCGGTCTCGGCGGCGAAGGCCACCAGGAAGGGCTTCGGCTGTGCGGCGCCGATGGCGGCCAGGATGTCGGGATTCTTCTTCAGCGTGAGCGTCAGCGTGTCGCCGGCCGCCTCTTTCTTGATCTTCTGCTCGGCGACGGTGACGGGCGAGTAATCAGCCACGGCGGCGGCCTTGATGACGATGCCGTGATCGCCGAGACGCGTCATGACGGCGTCGTACATCTCCTGCGCGGTGGTCACGTCGACCACCTCGATGCCGGGCGGCGCGGGGAGCGCGGTCGGGCCGGAGACGAGCGTCACCCGGGCGCCGCGGCGGCGGGCGGCGTCGGCGATGGCGTATCCCATCTTCCCCGAGGAGCGGTTGGAGAGGAAGCGGACGGGATCGAGCGGCTCGCGGGTGGGACCGGCCGTGACGAGGATGCTGCGTCCTTCGAGATCGCGCGC
This sequence comes from uncultured Thermoanaerobaculia bacterium, assembly GCA_964650405.1. Taxonomy (GTDB): domain Bacteria; phylum Acidobacteriota; class Thermoanaerobaculia; order Gp7-AA8; family Gp7-AA8; genus CAZYTO01. The sequence goes on from CAZYTO010000227.1 coordinate 3,414, forward strand.
GCCAAAGTGGTCGCGTACGCGTTGCACGAGCACCGGCACGTCGGGCATGCGGCCCGCGCCCTCGTCGCCGCAGGCCAGCAGTCCCGAGTCGGGCTCCAGGACGATCACGCCGCGGGCGCGCAGGCGCTCCACGTTCTCCGCCACCGTGGGGTGCTGCAGCATGAACGTGTTCATGGCCGGAGCCACCATCACCGCGCCGCGATGGGCGAGCGCGTAGGTGGTCAGGGCGTCGTCGGCGATGCCGGCGGCGAGCTTGGCCAGGATGTTGGCCGTGGCCGGGGCGATGAGGAGCAACTCTCCCCAACGGGCCAGCTCGATGTGATCGACGCCGCCGTGCCCGGCGTCGCCCCACTGATCGAGGATGACACCGTGATCGGAGACGGCGGCCAGGGAGAGGGGCGAGACGAACCGGGCCGCGTTCGGCGTGAGGACGACGCGTACCTCGGCGCCGGCGTCGCGCAGGCGGCGCACGAGCTCGGGCGCTTTGTACGCCGCGATGCCGCCGGAAACGCCGAGGACGACTCGCATAAAAGGGCGAAGGGCGAAGGGCGAAGGCGGAAGGCAGAAGGGGCTTCGCCCTTCGCCCTTCATCCTTCGCCCTTCAAAGTTACTCGGCTGCGTTTTCGAGCGCCGTGGCCTGCTCTTCTTCCACCGGCGCGGTGAGCTGCCACTTCACCTGATTGCGGGCGATCTCTTCCATCGCCACGCGGGTGGGCTTGGCGTGCCGCGACTTGAGTTTCGGATTCGACCCCTGGATGAGCTGCTCGGCACGCTTCGAGACGAGCAATACGTACCGGAAGCGGCTGTCAACGCCCTCGGGTAAACCTTCCATCTCGTTCCTCCTTGAACTTCTCGGCCATCCGGGCGATGGACTCGAGCGCCGTCTTGGTCTGTAGTTTCCTGGCTACGATGGCCGCCTTGAGGCATTCTGTCGCCTCGGCCAGCTTGCCGTTGATGATGATGTACTGGTAGAAGTCCTTGCTGGCGTCGATCTCGTCGATGGCCTTCTGCAGGCGCGTCTCGATCTCCGCATCGGTATTGAGTCCGCGGTCCCGCAGCCGCTGTTCGAGCGCCTCGAACGACGGCGGAAAGATGAATACATTCAAAGATCGCGCAGCGAGGTCGGCGTCGGCCGCGATCTGCCGGGCGCCCTGGTAGTCGATGTCCAGGATGACGTCTTCGCCGCGGTCCAGCCGCGACTTGACCACTTTCCTGGACGTTCCGTACCGCTGCCCGTGAACGTGGGCATGTTGGGCTTCTACATTCACGCGCTGGTATTCGTGCTCGTGAACGTGGGCATGTTCGGGAAATTCCCCCCGCCCCACCATGGTCTCGAACTCGACCTGAGAGACGAAGTAGTAGTTGATGCCTTCGGTCTCGCCGCCCCGCGGCTTGCGGGTGGTATGGGAGACGGAAAAGTAGAGACGGATGCCGATGATCTCGAGCTGTTCCCGGACGCCGTTGATCAGCGTCGTCTTTCCCGCGCCCGACGGGCCGGAGACGATGAACAACGTCCCGTCGGAGTGGAAGTTACTCGACATTCTGGACCTGTTCGCGGATGCGCTCGACTTCGGTTTTCAACTCGACCACGAGCATTCTAATGTTCGCCGCGCGCGACTTCGAGCCCATGGTGTTGATCTCCCGGATCATCTCCTGGGAGAGGAAATCGAGCTTCTTGCCGGCCGGCTCCTTCCCGGCCATGGCCTTCTCCATCTGCTCGACGTGATGGGCCAGCCGGGTGACCTCCTCGGCAATGTCGCCCTTCTCGACCATGATGACCACTTCCTGGGCGATCCGGTCCTGGTTGACGTCCGTGCCTGCCTGGGCCGCAATCTCCTGCACGCGCTGTTGATACGCCGCCAGCAGCTCGCCGCGAATCTGTTCACGGTGAGAGGCCAGCTCCCCGCTCAGGCGGCGGATGATGGCCAGGCGCCCGGCGATGTCGGCCTGCAGGGTCTCCCCTTCCTTCGCGCGCATGGCCTGAAGTTGAGCGAAACAGTCGCGCAGGAGCCTGGCCAAAGCGTCGCGCTCCTCCTCGGTCACTTCGGAGTCGAGGGCGTCTACCTGCAGTAGATCGGGAACGCGCAGCAGATCCGCGCCGCTGAACGACGCCGCGCCGAGACCCAACTCCACGGCCAGAGCCCGCAGTTGCGGCACGACCGTGTTCGCGATCTGGGCGTTGACCCGCACGCTGTACTCCGGCTGCGCCGTCCGCTGCACGCGCACGGAGATGTCCACCTTGCCGCGCGAGAATGCGTCGCTGGCGAGCTGGCGCACCATCGACTCCAGCTCCCACAGGTACTCCGGCAGCCGCACGCCCGCCTCCAGGAAGCGGTGATTGACGCTCTTGGCCGTCACGGCCACGAAGAAGCGGGACGACAGCGCGCCCGCCGCACGGCCGAAGCCGGTCATGGAATGGATCATGGGCTCCTCAGTGGTTAGCGAAAAGTGGTTAGTGGTTAGTGGTTAGGATCACGAGTCGTCCCACCTAACCACTAACCACTAACAACTTCTCTTCCTCATTTCTCATTCGTCACCATTCTCTCCGCGGTGTCGGCGAGGACGTTCATGACACGCTCGATGCGCAGGCGCTCCTCGGCGACGTTCGCCCCGCGCGGGACGGTGAGCGGGTCACCGTAGAGAAAAACTGCCTCGGTGAACGGGTACGGTACGACCATGCGGTCCCAGGACCGCAGCAACTTTTTTTTTTAGCGGCGAAGGCTACCGGCACGACGGGAAGGCCGGTCATCTGGGCGGCGTAGACGACGCCGTCGCTGGCGATGCGGGCCGGGCCGCGCGGACCGTCGGGCGTGAAGACGAGGTTCGTGCCCATCCGGGCCAGGCGGATCATCTCCCGCATGGCCGAGGAGCCGCCGCGCGACGACGAGCCGCGCGAGGAGTCGACGTCGAACCAGGCCATGGTCCGGGCGATGAGCTCCCCGTCCTTGCTCTGCGAGATCAGCACGGAGATGGGGGTGCGGAAGCGGCACTTCACCATCATCAGCAGGTGGGCGTGCCAGAAGGCGATGATGTACTGCGGCGTGCGCTCCAGGTTCTCCACGCGCACGTGCCGCACGCGCAGCGTCCAGTAGAGGGCGCGGATGAAGGCCGCGCCGAGGAAGGAAGCCAGGCGGACGATCACGCGATCACTCCCGCGCCGAGCTCGTCGTCGACGAACTGCAGGTCGTACAGCTTGCGATAGATGCCGCGCCGCGCCAGCAGCTCATCGTGTGTGCCGACCTCGGCCACTTCGCCGCGGTCCAGCACCACGATCTTGCCGGCGCTGCGGACGGTGGAAAGGCGGTGGGCGATGACCAGGGTCGTCCTCCCCTGCATGAGGTTGTTCAGGGCCTGCTGCACGAGGCGCTCCGACTCCGTGTCCAGCGCCGAGGTGGCCTCGTCGAGGATGAGGATAGGAGGATCCTTGAACAGGGCCCGGGCGATGGCCAGGCGCTGGCGCTGCCCGCCGGAGAGCAGCACGCCGCTCTCCCCCACCACCGTGTCGTAGCCGTTGGGTAGCTGCGAGATGAAGTCGTGGGCGTTGGCGGCCTTTGCGGCGGCAATGACGCGCGGCTCATCCACATCGGTTCGGCCGTAGGCGATGTTGTTGCGCACGGTGTCGTTGAAGAGAACCACTTCCTGGGTGACGAAGCCCATGAGGCCGCGGAGCGACCGGAGCGTCACGTCGCGGACGTCGTGGCCGTCGACGGTGATACGGCCGTCGTTCACGTCGTAGAACCGGGGCAGGAGGTTGACGAACGTCGACTTGCCGGCGCCGCTGCCGCCGACCATCGCCACGATCTCTCCCGGCGCCACGTCGACGGAGACGCGCTTGAGCACGGGCGCGTCTTCGTACGAGAAGGAGACGTCTTCGTAGCGGATCCCGCGGCCCACGCCGGCCAGCTCCGGCGCCTTCGGCTGTTCCTTCACTTCATTGTCGATGTCCAGCATGCGGAATACGCGCTCGGCGGCGGACAGCGCCGTGTTCACGGAGAGGTTGACCTTGTTCAGCTTCTTGATCGGTGCATACATCGCCGCCAGGGCGAACAGGAAGCTGAAGAACTGGCCGAGGGTGAGGGTGTGCGAGACCGTGATCCGGCGGTGTGCGTAGGCGATGAGGGCGATGAGACAGAGGCCGGAGACCAGCTCCATCACCGGGGAATTGAGGGCCTGGATCCGCTGGGCCTTGAGGTTGGAGGCGAGGTGGCGGCGCGTCGCTTCGCGGAAGCGCTTGATCTCGAACCGCTCCATGGTGAAGGCCTTGACGATACGCACGCCGCGGATCGTCTCTTCCAAAAGCGTGGCCATGTCCGCCATCCGCTCCTGCAGCCGGTGGGTCGTGGCGCGCAGCCTCTTGCCGAAGTGCACGACCGGATAGATCAGCAACGGCGCCACGACGAAGCTGAGCAGGGCCAGCTCCGTATTCGCGGCGAAGACGTAGACCACCAGGCCGAAGAGGGTGATCGACTCCTGGAACAGGTCGCCGAGGCGCGTGGAGACGGCGGCCTGGATGGCGTCGGCGTCGGAGACGATGCGGCTGACCATCTCCCCGGTCGAGCGCTCCGAGAAGAAGCGGTGGGACTGGTAGATCAGGCGCTCATACAGCTCGTCGCGCAGGTCGCGCACGGTGGAGAGGCCGACTTTCTGGAAGGCGTACTCGGAGAAGAACGACGTGAAGGTGCGGACGATGAAGACGATGAGCATCGCCATCAGCACCGCGCGGGCCTGGTCGTTGTGCGGCTTGGCCCGCCACCACGCGCCGGCGCGCTGAATGTCTGCGCCGAGGCCGCGGGCGAACCAGTTCCGCCGCGCCTCGGGACGGTCGCGCTCCAGCACGAAGTTGACCACCTTGTCCCGGGTGGCCTGCTCCCGCGACACGTGCGTCGGCTCGGCCTTCTGTCCTGGCGTGGCCAGCACCACGTCGAACAGCGGCTCGACCAGGGCCATCATCACCGTCTGCGTGGCGGCGAAGATGATCATCGAGCCGAAGGCGACGACGGCCCAGACCTTGTAGCGCGCGAGGTAGCGGTAGAGCCGCCGGAGGAGTTTCATGGAGCGGTGAAGGCGGAACGGGGAACGATGACGTTGGACGGCATGATCCGCGGTGAAGGATCGACGATGAGCGCCTGCACGCAGCCTGCCTCATCGATCATCGTTCATCCTTCATCGAACCGGTGAGTATTTTAAAGATTTCCTGCGCGGCGCGCCGGCTCGCACCCCGCTCGCCGAGACGGGCACGCACGAGGGCCAGCCCCTCGCGCAGGTGCGCGTTCGCCGCGGGTTCGAGCAGGGCCCGAACTTCCCTGGCGATGCGCACTCCGTTGACGTCCTGCTGGATTAGCTCCGGCACGACCTCCCTGCCAGCCACGATGTTGACCAGGCTGAAGTGCGACACCTTCACCAGGCGCCGGGCGATCCAGTAGGTCAGCGGCGAGAGACGGTACATGACCACCACGGGCGTGTCGACGATGGCCGATTCGAGCGTTGCCGTCCCGGACGACGAGAGTGCCACGTCGGCGCCCGCCAGCGACGGCCCGCCGTCATACGGCACGATGCGGACGAACGTGTGCGAGTCCTTCATCTGCTCGAGCAGCTCGCTGCTGGAAATGGTCGGCGCCTGAATCACGAAGGCGTCGACGGGCCGTTCACGCTGCAGCTCCGCCACCGCGTCGAGCATCTTCGGCAGCAGGGCGTGGACTTCGTGCCGGCGCGAGCCGGGCATGAGGGCGAGCTTCAGCGAGTGCTGAGTGCCGAGTGCTGCGTCGCGGGTAGCGGGTATGAGGGCTCGGGTATCGGGTCTCGGGTCTCGGGTATCGGGTCTCGGGTCTCGGGTCTCGTCGCGGGCACCTGGTACCCGGTACCCGGTACCCGATCCACCAGGCCTCACCTCGTGAAGCTCGTCGATCAGCGGATGCCCGACGTACGTCACCGGCACGTTGTGCTCGCGGTAGAACTCCTCCTCGAACGGGAAGATGACGAGCATGTGATCGACGATGCGGGCGATCTTCTTTACCCGTCCGCGGCGCCAGGCCCACACCTGCGGCGAGATGTAGTAGAGGCCCTTCCCGCCCAGCTCTTTACAGCGGCCGGCCACGCCCAGGTTGAACCCGGGATCGTCGACCAGCACGACAGCGTCGGGCCGAATCCGCTCCAGACGAGGGGGCAGACCGC
>CAZYTO010000228.1:0-9578 GCA_964650405.1 uncultured Thermoanaerobaculia bacterium
ATTCGACCGAAGCTCTGATCCCTCATCCCCTCATCCCGGGCGACCGTCCGAACTCAAGATGGGCCGCCTGCCAGCAGGACGGGCCATGACTGAAGATGTGACCCCACGGTCGGCGGTCCTTCCCATGACCCCCACCCTTCCCACCCTCCGGTAGCGTGAACTGAAGATGTGACCCACGGTCGGGAAGTTCTCCCGGGAGGCGGACGGGATGGCCTGTCCTCCCCCGCCCCGACCGTGGCTATCATTCCGGCATGACCGCGCAACGGCAACCGCGCCTCCTTCCGCGCCTGCGGGTGATGCTGGGCCCGACCATCCTCCTCGGCCCGGGCAAGGCGGACCTGCTCGAAGCGATCGAGCGCTGCAGGACCATCCGCGACGCGGCCACGGACCTGGGCATGTCCTACATGCGGGCCTGGAACCTCGTCCGGGTGATGAACGCCGGCTTTCGCAAGCCGCTCGTCAGCCTGAGTCGCGGCGGCTCGGCCCGCGGCGGCGCCGAGCTCACGCCGACCGGCCATGCCGTTTTGGATCTGTACCGCACCCTGGAACGGGAGACGCTGGAAGCGACGAAGCCGGCCTGGGTCGAAATGCAGAAGCTGCTGCGGACGGGTCGCTGATCGCCGCGCGGAGACTGCGCTCAACCCTCCGTGACCTCCGCGTCTCCGCGTGAGACGTCCTTCGTCGATCCTACTCTACCCTGGGATCAACACCCGCGTCGGGAGCGGCCGGGCATCAGTCCCGCGCGTCGATCTTGTACTTCTCGAGCTTGCTCTTCAGCGTATTGCGGGCCACGCCCAGGCGGCGGGCGGTTTCGCGGATGCGGCCGGCGGAGTTCTCCAGGGCACGCTCGATGAGCTGCTTGTCCACGGCGGCCAGCACCTCTTCGTACATATCCCCGCTGATCTCCAGCTTGGCGATGATGGGATTCAGCCACGAGCTCGGCATCGGCACGCCGCCGGTAGGACCGTTCACGACGATGCCGGCGTCGGCGAAGAGACCGTAGAAATCGTTGCGGGTGATCACCTCGCCGTTCGACATGACGATGGCCCGGTGCAGCGTCGCTTCCAGCTCGCGGACGTTGCCGGGCCAGTTGTAGCGGAGGAAGAGATCGAGCACGCCCGGCTCGAGGCGCTTCGTCTCCACGCCGAGATCCTTGCAGATTTTGCGGATGAAGTGCTCGGAGAGAAGGGCGATGTCGTCCTTCCGCTCGCGCAGCCGCGGGAGCATGAGCGGGATGATGTTCAGGCGGTAGAAGAGATCCTCGCGGAAGGTGCCCTGCTCGATGGCCTTCTCGATCTCCAGGTTGGTGGCGGCCAGGATCTTGACGTCGGTCTTGATGGTCTGCGTGCCGCCGACGCGCTCGAACTCCTTGTCCTCCACCACGCGCAGAAGCTTGGCCTGCATGGCCAGCGACATCTTGCCGATCTCGTCGAGGAAGATGGAACCGTTGTTGGCCAGCTCGAAGCGCCCCAGCTTGCGGCGGTCCGCGCCGGTGAACGCGCCTTTCTCGTGGCCGAAGAGCTCCGACTCTGCCAGCGTCTCCGGAAGGGCCGCGCAGTTGATCTTGATGAACGGCCCGTTCCGCCGGGGCGAGACGTTGTGGATGATGCGCGCCACCAGCCCCTTGCCCGTGCCCGACTCGCCCCGGATGAGCACCGTGGAGTGTCCGGCCGCGGCCTTGCGGATGGCGAACTGGATCTTGGCCACGACTTCCGATTGCCCGACCACCGAATCGAGGTGCTTCTCGACGAGCACTTCGCGGCGCAAGCTGTCGTTCTCCAGCGAGAGGCGCGTGCGCGCCTCTTCCAGCTCTTCGTACAGCCGGGCGTTCTCGATGGCCACCGCGGCCTGATCGGCGAAGGCCTCCAGGAAGTTAAGGTCCTTCTGCGAGAAGAGGTGGCGGGCCTGGCGGTGATCGACGTAGATCGCGCCGGCGATGCGCTCCTTGATGATGAGCGGCACGCAGAGGATGGAGAGGATGTTCTCCGTGATCACCGTCTCCGACTCGATGAAGCGCTGGTCGGCGCGGGCGTCGGCGGACATCACCGACTGCCCGCTCTGGATGACCTCCTTGACGATGGAGGACGGCGAGCGCTTCGACTCCGTGTCGCCGTCCTTGATGTTGCGCACCACGCGCGTGCGGAGCGCGTTCGTGATGGGATCCAGCAGGAGGATCATGCCGCGCTCGGCGCGCAGGCGGCGGATGGCCAGGTCGAGCACGCGGCCCAGCACTTCCTGCAGGTCGAGCGTGGAGTTGATGATCTTGACGATCTCGTAGAGGCCCACCACACCGGAATCCGGCGCCTTGCCGGCGGGCTTGATGCGGAACAGCGCGCCGCGGGCCCGCTCCAGGTCGTGCGTGGCGTCGAGGCGCTCGAAGACGCGGATGGCGCTGCGGATGGTCTGGGTGGCCTCGTCCGGCTCGTCGCGGAGCAGGCCCACGTCGAAGAGCAGCCGGGCCAGTTCGTACGGCGTCTCCAGCTCCTCGAAGAGCACACGGGCAGACTCGAACTTCTGCGCCGCTCCCTCGCGGTCGCCGCCGAAGAAGCGGATGTTTCCCTGGACCCACTCGTTCTTAGCCAGGGTGAAGCGGTCGTCCAGCTCCCGGGCCAGCCCGGCGCCGCGAGTGGCCGACTCGATGGCGTCTTCGATGCGCTGCTGGCGGAAGGCCAGGTTCGCGGCCAGCGTGTGCGCCTTGGCCAGTGCCGGCTTGGTGTGGTTGGCCTCATAGATGGCCATGGCCCGGGCCAGGTGGCGTTCGGCCTCGGCGTAGTTCTCGCGCTCTTCCTCGATCTCGGTGAGTATGAAGCTGGCTTCGGCGATCTGGTCCTCGTCGCGGGCGCGCTCCGAGGCGGCCAGCGTCTTCTGCGCGTACTCCAGGGCCTTGGCGATGTCGCCCTTCTTCATCATCAGGCGGGCCATGGGAACGTAGACGTACGTGCGGGAGGAGCGCTCGTCGCTGAAGCCGGCCATGTCGAGGCAGCACTGGAAGTGCTGCATGGCCTCAGTCCAGCGGCCCAGCAGCTCCAGCGACTCGCCGAGGTTGGTCTGGGCCAGGGCCTCGTTCTCGACGGCGCCGATCTTCTGGTCGATGCGCACGCTCTTCTCGAAGTACTCGGCCGCCTTCACGAAATTGCCGCGGCCGTGCTCGACGACGCCCACGTTGTTGTACGCGGTGATGAGGTCCCACAGGTCGCCCTCGGCCTCCGAGGCCTCCACGTTCGCCACGTAGTAGTCGAGGGCCTGCTTCCAGTCGCCGAGCTTGTAGACCGTGTTGGCCAGGTTCGTCGACGCGTACTTGGTCAACTGCTTCGAGCCTAACTTGCGGCCGATGGCCAGGGCCTCGTCCAGGTGGTTCTTCGACTCGTCCCAGGCGCCGATGTTGAAGGCGATGATGCCGAGCATGTTCTTGATGTAGCCGTAGACGATGCTCGTCGTGTCGTTGCTCAGCAGGTCGGCGGCGCGCTGTGCCGAGACCCGGGCGGCGTCGTAGTCGTCCTTGTCGCGGTACATCCAGGCGATGCGGTTGAGCAGCTCCGCCACCTCGAGCTTCTGCCCGAGCTGTTCGAACTGCTCCATGGCGTTGTGGAAGTACGAGAGCGCGGCGTCCTGCTCGCCGCGTTTGCCCAGCACCTTCCCCACCTTCTTCATCACCCGGGCCAGGCCGGCGCTGGGAGAGGAATCGTGGTTGCGGGCCTGGATCGACTTCAGCAGGAACTGGAACGTCTGCATGGCCGAGCGGTAGTCGCTGGCGCGGTAATAAGAGTCGCCGAGCTTCTCGCGGGCGTCGGACTTGCGCGCCTCGTCGGCACTGCACAGGTCCATCAGCTCCAGGGCGGTTCGGTAGAACTCCGTGGCCTCCTCGTGCGCCACCGTCCGCGTGGCCAGGTCGCCCGCCTCCATGGCGTAGTGGATCCCCTTCTCCGGATCGCTGGCGCGGGCGTAGTGATAGGCGATCTGGCCGAGGTGCGGGGTCGAGCCGGCCTCCACCAGCGGTTCGAGGATGCGGGCCACACGTCCGTGCAGCTCCGTGCGGCGGCGCTCGGTCATCGAGTTGTAAAGCGCGTCGCGGAGGTGGATCTGCGGGAAGGTGATGCTCTTGCCGTCCGTCGACTGATCGAGAAGGCCCTGTTGCACGAGAGAGCGAAGCGCCCTGTAGGACGTCTCGGCGTCGCCGTCGAACATCTGCGTCAGGTGCTCGGTCTCGCAGACCTCGCCGAAGACGGCCGCAGACTCGAGCATGGCCCGGTCGACGTCTCCCAGCGTCTCGACCTTCTCCATCAGCAGCGACGCCGCGCCGCCCGGAATGCGCAACGAGCGAATGCGCTCCATCTCGGTCACCCAACCCGCCGGCTGCCAGTGCACGAACTGATGGGCGATGAGGTAGTCGATGATGCGGCGGATGTTCAGCGGAGAGCCGGCCGACTCCCACTGCATCCAGCGCACGAACTCCTCCGAGACGTTCTGCTCGCCGAGCAGCGACTGTACGTGCTCGCGGACCAGCACCTCGTCGAGCGTTCCGACCTGGATGATGGGGAAGGCCCACTCCCGCGAGCGCGTCTCCCACGACGACATCGGCTCGTGGACGACGCTGTCCGAGGCTTCGCTGGTCACCGTGCCGATGACGAGCAGCATGTTGTGCTTCGCCTCGGACACGAGGAAGGTGAAGAGCTCCACCGTCGACTGGTCGGCCCACTGCAGGTCTTCCACGATGAGGATGAGCGGCGATCCGCCGCCCTCCCCCGCCGCCGAGAGGAAACCGTACATATCCTGCATCGACTGCACGATGCGGTTGTAGAGGCGATACTTCTGGCCGTGGGCGTTGGGGCTGTCGCTCGCACTCTCGTCCTGCGACGGCACCACCGGCCGCAGCAGCAGCCGGATCTCCTCGCCGACGTTGGCGTCGGGATTCACGGCCATGACCATCTGCTGGAAGATCTCGAAGAACGGCGCGTAGACCGTCTTGCGGTTGATGGGGCAGCGGCCGCAGAAGACCCGGGCCCCGTTGAGCTGTGCCCGAAGCGTGGCGTCGCGGACGATGCGGCTCTTCCCCATCCCCTCGGGGCCGGCCACGATGACACCGTTCCCCCGCCCGGCGCGGGCTTCGTCGATGAGGAACGTCAGCTCCGCCACCTCGTTCTTGCGTCCGATGAGCGGCGCGGCGAATAGCTCGCCGCGGCCGACGAGCACCTCGCTGGCGGCGCCCGTCTTCCCCGCCGCCTCGGCCACGTCGCGCACCAGCGCCGCAGCCGAGCCGTACCGGTGCCGCGGGTCCTTCTCCAGCAGCTTGAGGATGATCTCCTCGAGCTTGGCCGGGATGCGCGGATTGATGGCCGAGGGCGGCCGGATCTCCTCGTCGAGATGCATCCGGATGACGTCGATGGGGGCCTTGCCATATCCGGGCAGTGCTCCGGTCACCGTCTCGTAGAGGGTCATGCCGAGGGCGTAGAGGTCGGCCCGCGAGTCGACGCGGTCCTGCCGCAGCACCTCCGGCGCCATGTACTGCAAGGTCCCGCGGATCTGGCGATCGAGGACGTGATGGCTCTGGATGGCCACGCCGAAGTCCATGATCTTGGCCCGGCCGGCGTCGTTCACGAGGATATTGGACGGTTTCAGGTCGAGGTGGACGATGCCGAGGTGGTGGATGTGGTGCAGGCCGGAGGCGATCTGCAGGATCACGTCGTAGAGCCCGTCCCAGTTCTTGCCGTCGAAGAACTCCGAGATCCGCTTCCCGGCGAAGTACTCCATGGTGAAGTAGGGAAAACGGTCGTGCAGGAGCCCGAAGTCATAGACTTTGATGATGCTGGCGTGCTCCAGCGAGGCCAGGGTGGCGAATTCGCTCTTGAACTGCAGGAGTTGCTGCAGCTCGTGGAGCTCGTGGCGGAGGATCTTGATGGCCTCGTCGCGGTTGTCCGAGCAGTCAAAGACACGATAGACAGCCGTGGCGGCTGTCTCCTTGAGTACCGCTCGAATCTGGTAACGAGGCGGTAGCTGCAACTCGGAGGCGACAGGGTCGGTGACGGTCATGAAGACGCGGATACGAAACTGTTAACGAGGGTGAGAATATAACCCATGTGGGACGGAAGAGGGTCAAAAAATGAATCGGGAGGCGCGTTGAGCGTCGCTCTTCCTCCTTCTTCCTACACGCGGTAGGGCTTAGAATCGCGCGTAACTCATTCATGTCTCAGTTCCCGCAGCATGTTGAGCGCTTCGCCGTGGAAAAGATCCTCGGCCGCGGCGGCATGGGCACGGTTTACCTGGCACGGGACCGCCGCCTCGACCGCCAGGTTGCAGTCAAAGTGCTGCACGACAAAGACTTGGCCAACGAGGACAAGCTCGCCCGCTTCATGCGCGAAGCGCGGACTGCCGCCTCCGTCCGGCACCAGAACGTGGCCACCATTTACGAGGTCGGCGAGACTGACGAGGGCGCTCCGTTCATCGTCATGGAGTACTGCGCCGGGGAGACGCTCTCCCAGCGGCTCAAAAGGCGACCCATCGAGGCGGGCGAGTTCCTCGTGCTGGCCCGGCAGCTCGCCGCCGGGATCGCCGCGGCTCACGACAGCGGGATCGTCCACCGGGACCTCAAACCGGCCAACGTGATGATCGAGCCCACCGGCCTGCTGAAAGTCCTGGATTTCGGCCTGGCCAAACCCGTTCGCAGGGAGCTCGACCGCAACGCCACCATCGAGACCTCCAGCGGGCGCTTCTTCGGCACCCTGCACTACCTCGCGCCGGAACAAACCCGCGGCCAGGCCGCCGACGCCCGCAGCGATCTCTTCTCCCTCGGCGTGGTCTTCTACCAGATGGCAACGGGCCATCTGCCCTTCAACGCCGAGGCGCCGCTGGTCGTCCTGGAGAAGATCCGCGACACGGAGCCGGAGCCGTTCGTGCCGCTCGATCCCGCCTTCCCCCTGCAGGCGGCGAAGATCATCGGCAAGCTCCTCCAGAAAGACCCCGACCAGCGCTACCAGTCGGCGATGGAGTTGCTGGAGGACCTGGAGAAGATCGACTCCCCCACCGCCCGTTTCTCGGCGTCGATGACGCAGCGAACGCGGACGTCGCTGGGCCGGACGATCGGCCGGCCGTCCTGGCTGCGGCTGGTGGTCATCCTCGTGGCCTTCGCCGCCGGCGGCACGGCCATCTGGTATTTCCAGCACACGCGCCGCGACGCAGGGCCCATCCAGCCGCCCGCCCCGCCCGTTCTTGCACCGATCCACTCCGTGGCGGTCATGCCGCTGGAGAACATCGCCAACAGCACGCGCGACGATTTTCTCTCCGTCGGCCTGGCCGATGCCCTGACGACGAAGCTGCAACAGATCCCCTCGCTGCAGGTCCGGCCCACCTCGGCCGTGCTCGAGTTCAAGAACAAGAAGATCGCCACGAAGGACGCCAGCGCGAAACTCAACGTCGACTCCCTGCTGGAGGGACACTTCCTCGCCGCGGGCAACCTGGTGCGGGTGAACCTGCAGCTCACCGATGCCCGCACCGGCTACAGCGTGTGGGGGGACTCGATCGACGGGCGGCGCGAGGATCTGCTGAAGCTGATCGACAACGTCTCGGCGCGCACGCTGACGGGCCTCAACGAGAAGCTCGGCCTCGAGCAACGGCCGAGTGGCTCCGAGGCGCGATCGGTGAATCCGAAAGCCTTCGAGTCGTACCTGAAAGCGCGCGCGTTGGGCAACGGGCTCATTCCCGCGGAGCACAAGCAGCAGGTAAGACTGCTGGAAGAGGCCATCGGCCTCGACTCCCGCTTCGCCGCCGCCTACGCCGACCTGGCCATCGCCCTATCGCTCGGTCAGACCCGCGGGCTGGACACCGACGCCGGCGTCACCGAGCGCGCCGAGCGCTACGCCCGCCAGGCCGTGCGCATCGACCCGAACCTCGCCGAGGCGCACCTCGCCCTCGGACGGACGCTGGTCAAGTACCCCGACCGCTTCCGCGAGTCGGCACGCGAGAACCTGGCCGCCCTGCGCCTCAATGCCCGGGACGCGCAGTCCATCTGGACACTCGGCAGCTTCCTCATCTCCAGCGGCGACATGCCGCAGGCACAGTGCATCACCGACTACCTGGTCCGCCTCGATCCCAACTCGAACGAGGCCCGCACACGCGGCTACTGGTATGTCAATGCCGTCGATCCCGAGGATGCGTTGCGGGCCGCCGCCGCCGCGCTGGCCGCGAAGGACACGGAGCTGGCCGGTCACGACTTGCGCAGTAACGCCTACATCCTCCTCGGCGATCTGAATCAGGCCACGAAGGAAGCGGACGCCGCGACGCAGCTCGTTCCGAATCACTACCTCGGCAAGAGCCTTCACGCCATGATCGCCGCTGCCTCCGGCGACCGCCCGGCCGCCGAAGCAGCCCTGGCCTCGTTCGAAGCCGACGCGCAGCGCAATCACTGGGCGGCCATGCGCCAGTCGCTCTGCTGGGCGAAGCTCGGCGATCGCGACAAGGCCATCCAGTGGATGACCCGCTCCGCGGAGCTGGGGAATCACTCGTGGTACGCCTGGATCAAGCACCCCTGGTTCGCCGCCCTGCAGGCCGATCCCGACTTCCAGAAGATCGCCGGCCGCATGCACGACGACCTCAGTGACGTCCGCGACGACGTGATGGGCGTGTATCAGTTGATCTGCAAGTAGGCGGGGCAGCCGGCAAAGCCTCGGCACGCGCAAGGCGTGTTGCACCTGGACGAGTCGATCGACGTCGAAGCGGTCAGTCGCGTGGTTTCCCCGGAGTGCGTTGCGGCGCTTCGATCTTCGTGCCGTGCACCTGCAGCGTTCCCGCGGAGACTGTCGCCGTCCTGGTTCCGGCGCGATTGCTGAGCAGCGTCACGGCCGGGTCGACGTCCACGCTGACGTCCGCGTCACTGTTCGCGTCGAGCTCGATTTCCGCGACCACGCCGTCGCGCGGGGCGGTGTCATAGGTGACGAGGTACGACAGGGCGTTCCCGGCGGGACGGCTGACCTCGAACACCTGCCGAATGCCGTCAGGGCGGTGGATGGCCGCGTTGTGCACCCCCTGGCCGCTGAATGTCACGCGGAGGGAGAAGGCGTCCGGCGCGGCGGAGTCCGCCGGCGCCGCGAGGATCACCGGAATCGTGTAGTGCGTGCCTTTTCGAATGGGCTGGCCGAGGGTGACCGAACCGGAGAGCGCCGAGTCCATCGATTGTGCCTTCACGGAGTCCGGCACGGACGCCGGCACCGGACCGCCGAGAAAGAGGTAGTTCACGACGTAGAAGATGTCGGACGGATCGACCTGACTGTCGCCGTTGGCATCACCGGACATCATGCCGGCCGCGCCCTTCGGCGGCGGGCCGGCGAGGAACAGATAGTTGACCAGATAGAAGATATCGGAAGGGTCGATGGTGTTGTCGCCGTTTGCATCGAACTGGCGCGTGACGTAGGTAAAGCCGCTGGCGGGCGCAGCGGTGAGGCCGTCGGGATTCTGGACCAGGACGGTCACGAGGCCGACAGTGTGCGCCGGCGCCGTGGCGGTGATCGAATTGGGACTGACGCGAACGACGTTCGTCGCGAACAGGACCGGTCCCCCGCGGTACGCGAGATCGGGCTTCCCGCTCGGGA
>CAZYTO010000229.1:0-9527 GCA_964650405.1 uncultured Thermoanaerobaculia bacterium
GGCTTATTGGGGCAGGTTGGCTTCCGTGCTTTAGGGCCGGTTCCGCGAGGCGGAGGCGTCGGGGCCGCAGTTCGGCGACCGCCGCACGTACCAGATGGACCCTGCCAACATCGGCGAAGCCATCCGGGAGATGGAGCTCGACGTCGAGGAAGGGGCCGACATGATCATGGTCAAGCCGGCCCTGTCGTATCTCGACGTCATCCGCGCCGCCCGCGAGAACTTCGACCTGCCCGTCGCCGCCTACAACGTCAGCGGCGAGTACTCGATGGTCAAGGCCGCGGCCGAGCGCGGCTGGATCGACGGCCCGCGCGTCATGAACGAGATCCTCACGTCGATCAAACGCGCCGGCGCCGACCTGATCATCACGTACCACGCGCTGGAGTTCGCGGAGGGCTCGAAGTAGGGTAACGGGTACCGGGTAACGGGTATCGAGGACTCTTCGGCGACGACACCCGATACCCAATCAGGCGCCACGGACGGTACCCGCGGCCTGGTACCCGCTCGCCCGTCACCGTCCCGCTGCGTGCGCCCGACGCTCGACTTCCTCGGGCGACACGTCTTCCACGTGCGAGGCCATCCACCACTGGTTGCCGTTCGAATCCAGCACGCCGCCGCTGCGGTCGCCGTAGAACTCCGTGCGCGGCTCGCGGACCGAGGTGGCGCCGGCGGCGATGGCGCGGCGGTACGTCTCGTCCACGTCAGGCACGTACATGTACAGCGTGCCGGGGCGCGGGCCCCATTCCTCGCCGGCCTGGCCGAGCATGAGCTTCGAGTCGCCGATCTCCAGCTCGGCGTGGCCGACGCTGCCGTCGGGGCGGCCGTGCTGGTAGAGCACTTTCGCATCGAAGGCGCGTTTGCAGAACTCGATGAGCGCGGCGGCGTCGGGAACGGTGAGGTAGGGCGTGAGCGTGCGATAACCGTCAGGAACAGGCTTGATCGTCATGATCACATGATCGGTCGCCGGAACGCCTGCGTCTTGTAAGAAAACGACGGGGACGGCGAACGGGAGGCGGGTGTAGACACGACTGCGTCGTGCCGAAATCCCGCGGGCGGACGGTGGCCCGCGTTCCCCGGATGACACGTCCACGGGGGTTCGGCACGACGCAGTCGTGCCGACGGCACGACGCAGTCGTGCCTACACCCCGCAACCCGCTCGCCTCGCTGCGCTCAATCCCCCAGCGGCACGTGGTTCAGGTGCGGCGTATGGCTGGCCAGATACGCGGACGGGCTGAGTCCGGCGAAGGCGCGGAAGTCGTGGTTGAAGTGCGCCTGGTCGAAGTAGCCGCAGCCGAGGGCGACATCGGCCAGATCGACCGCGGAGCGCCGGTGGATGCGGGAGAGGACGTCCTGGAAGCGGCGCACGCGGCAGTAGAGCTTCGGGGTGAGTCCCACTTCGTCGCGGAAGCGCTCGGCGAAGCGGCGCGAGCTCATGCCGATCTGCTCCGAGACGTCGCTCACGACCCGCGCGTCCGGACGTGCGAACTCGCGCAAGGCGAAGTCCACGGCGCCGTGTCGTTCCATCGGCTGCGCGAGCCGCCCCAGCAGTGCTTCCTCGAGGGCACGGAACTTCTCTTCGGCGGCCGGCGCTTCGAGGACGCGCGCGTGGACCTCATCCGCGTAGGCCCCCCAGAGGTCGCCGAGCGAGACATGGCGATTCTGCAGTTCGCCCGCAGGCACGCCGAGGAAGGGGAAGGCGCCGCCCGGCTTGAAGTGGATGCCCAGCACGCTGATCGTCTGCACGGCGTCGATGCTGAAGTATTCCGCGTGCGGACCGCAGACGACAGGGCCGCGGAAGGTGAGCGGATCGTGCTCGCGGCCGCGCGGATAAATGCGTCCCGTGTCGTCGCGCAGGCCGATGACCAGCTCCACCGTCCCCGCCGGCAATAGCCGCTCCGCCGAACGCGTCCCGGCCATGCCCTCCTAGGGCCAGAACAGCTCTACGAAATCGCCCAGCGGGTGCGGCGGCACGTGATGGAAGAACTGCATCTATCCGCACCACACCGCCGTCACCGCGTCGGGGTGATCGAGGGTGTAGCCGTCTTCTGCTTCGTCGTAGCGGATGACGGCGCCCGCGAGGCGGGAGGCGGCCATGTCGTCGAGGGCCACCTTGATGCCGTCCAGCTCGACGACGTGGTCATCGGCGAACGGTTCATCGGCGGTGGCCAGACGATAGCCGCTGCCGCCGCAACCGGTGGTGAAGGCGATGCGCAGCACGCGGCCGGCAAGGTCGCCCTTGAGGTGCGTGGCGGCGTCGGGGGCAAGGGCGATGTTCATTCGGTCACGCGGAGGCCGTGGACGATGCGGGACTCCCCGTCCTCGCGGCTGAACCACTTCGGATCGAGCCGGATCAGCTCCAGCTCGCGCTCCAGCTCCACGATGTGGGCGCGCTTGCCGGAGGCGAGGTAGATGAGCAGGCTGCGGTCGGCCGGGCCGGCGCTCGCGCCCAGCTCGTTGAGCTTCTTCATCATCGTCCGCTCCCGGGCCACGAGAAACTCGCCCTTCTCCCGGTCGGACAGCTCGCCGCGGAGCATGTCCTCGAAGAGGAGGTCGCCGCCGAGCGTCACGCGGACGCGCGCCGAGCCGTTGGCGATGATCTTCAGCTCGATGAGGTCCCGCGCTTCCCGCTCGTCGACGGCGAACGACTTGAACACCTGCGCCACCATAGGATTGGCCAGGTTCTCGGCGAGCTTCTCGAACGTCTTGTACGCCTCCACGGTGTACTGGAGGATGAGGTTGAGCTGCTGTTCGGTGAGCGTGTTGGTTGCGGTGGTTGCGACGGCGACGGTCATGGATACCCCTTCTTCAGTGCCGAGTGCAGAGTGCCGAGTGCCGAGGAGAAGGGTGCAACCCCTCGGCAATCGGCACCCGGAGCTCGGCACTCAACTCGATCTCTTCTGCTTCTCAGTGCCGATTGCAGAGTGCCAGTGGTGGCGCTTGTTCTCCTCGGCACTCAGAACTCGGCACTGTCTCTACTCGATTTTCGCTACTTTCACGATCACGTCCCCCGCCAGGCGCGACTGGCAGCTCAGGCGATAGGGGGCTTCGATCTCTTTGTACGTCTCGTCCGGGGTGGGCGGGGAGAGCTGCTCCCAGCCGTCAATCACTTCGACCCGACAGGTGCCGCACGCGCCGTCGCCTCCGCAGACATGACTGATGGTCACGTTCATGTCCAGGGCGCAGGAGAGGAGCGTCTTTCCCGTGGGAAACTCTGCCGCCTTTCCCTCATCGACGAAGATTACACGCGGCATTGGCGGCGCATTCTATAACGTCCGTTTTGAGTTTACTCTGAGCGTGGGTGGTGGACGGGTGGGAGCGAAGAGTCAGATCCCGGCATACCCAACAGTTGCCACTTGCGAGTCCCTTCGACAGGAGATGGGCAGTGCGAACATCAGCCCACGGAAGTACCACGCTTTGACTCTTCGCTCCCACCCTTCCGCCGGCCTCGCTCAGAGTGACCGGAGCGCCCGGTGCGCCATGTACGAGCTCCGCACCAGCGGCGCCGACTCGACGTGGGCGAATCCGAGCTCCTTCGCTCTCCGTCCCAGCTCCGCGAACTCCTCGGGGGAGTAATAGCGGCGGACGGGGTGGTGGTTGCCGGTGGGAGCGAGGTACTGGCCCATGGTGAAGATGTCGACGCCGGCGGCGCGCAGGTCGGCCGCGGTGGCAAGAATCTCGTCTTCGGTCTCACCGAGGCCGAGCATGATCGACGACTTCGTACGCATGGCCCCAGTTCGTTCATCTGCGGTTCGCTCGTCCGAGGCCCAGCGCAGGATGTCGAGGGACCGCCGGTACTTTGCCACTGGCCGCACGGCAGGGTAGAGGCGCGGCACGGTCTCCACGTTGTGCGCCAGGACCTCAGGGGCGGCGGCGATGACGGTACGGAGCGCGTCGCGGTTGCCTTCGAGGTCGGAGATGAGCACTTCGACCGCCGCCTGCGTCCGCTCGCGCACGGCGCGGACCGTGGCGGCCATGTGCTCCGCGCCGCCGTCCGGCAGATCATCCCGGTTGACCATGGTGATCACCGCGTGGCGGACGTTCATCTTCGCCACCGCCTCGGCCACGCGCCGCGGCTCGTCAGCGTCGGTGGCCAGCGGCTTGCCCTTGCCCACCGCGCAGAACGTGCAGCGGCGCGTGCAGATCTCGCCGAGGACCATGAAGGTGGCCGTGCCCGCATTCCAGCACTCGAAGATATTCGGGCAGCGCGCTTCCTGGCAGACCGTGTTCAGGGCCAGGTCGTTCATCAGCTTCGACACCGGGAGCTGGTCGAGATCGCCCGGGACGCGGACCTTCAGCCACGCGGGACGGTGCCCGGCGCGGCGGTTGATGGGGGTGGCTTTGGGGTCGGCGGCGGTCATTGTCAGGTTGCGAGGTTACGTGGTAGCGGGGTCGCTGAATTGGCGGGCTGCTTCCAACTGCTCTAACGCCTCGCGGTCATCAGTCCAGCGGATCTTTTCATACGCTTCGTCGAATCGGAACCATCCCCACTCGTCGTGCTCCTCGGGGTCGATGCGTATCGGCAGCGTGGAGTCGAGTTGCGCCGCGAAACAGACTTCGCTGGCCACGATGGGCGGCTGATAGCGTCCGGCGAGGTAGTCAGACTCGATGAGGAACGACTGCGTCAGCTTCATCGCCTCCGGTTCGCGGCGATGCCCGGTCTCCTCGGCGATCTCGCGGCGCGCCGTGGCATGCGGTAGCTCGCCGTCTTCGATCGAGCCGGTGATCGGCTGCCAGAAGCCGCCGCGCTCTGGCCGGCGATGGAGGAGCAGCACGCGGTCGCCGTCGTGCACGAGCACTTTGACCAGGCGGAGGGTCTCCTCCACCGGCACGAGCTCCCGCTCGAAGACCTCCGCGAACTTCTCCGCGGCGACGGCCCGTACTTCATCCATGTCGATCTGCCGTCCCCTGAGTCGGGCCATCGACGTGACGCCGGTGCCGTGCAGGCCGCACGGCGTGATGAGGCGGAAGTGGTCGAGGTTCGTATTGACGTTGAGGGCGAAGCCGTGCGACGTCACCCAGCGGGCGATGCGCACGCCGATGGCGGCGATCTTGTCGTTGCCGACCCAGATGCCGCGCTTGCCCTCCATCCGTGACGCCGAGATGCCGAACGCCGCCACGGTGCGGATGAGCACCTCCTCGACGTTGGTCACGTACTTGCGCACGTCGCGGCGCCCTTCGCCGAGGTGAATGATCGGATAGCCGACGAGCTGGCCGGGGCCGTGATACGTGATGTCCCCGCCGCGTGTCGTCTCGAAGAACCGCACCCGGTCTGCCGCGAGCGCCTCCGGAGTCGCCAGCAGATTCGCCGCATCGCCGCCGCGCCCAAGCGTGATCACCGGCGGGTGCTCGAGCAGGAGCAACTGATCGTCGAGCAACTCCCCCTGCCGCATCTCCATCAGCTTCGCCTGCAGGGCCAGCCCGTTCTCGTACGTGACGAGGTGAAGGTTGCGGAGGTCGCAGCGGCGCATGCCGGTTGGGTATACGCGAGGCACGGGACGGGCATTCCCGGATCGCTGATTCGCGTGGTCGCTGATTCGCCTATTCGCATAGTCGCTCATTCGCAAACCGGCGCGGCCTGTGGAGAACGGACAATCCTGTCCATCAAATCCTGAAGCTGCTCAAATGCCGGCGTTGGGGATGTCTCGCTGGGGGACGGACAGGATTGTCCGTCCTCCACTCCCGCTACTTCCGCAGATCGCGCTTCCCCGCCAGCTCCTTCTGCAGCTTCTGCGCGTCGCGGATCAAAGCCGGGTCGGTGGTTTGGGTGAGGAGGGCGGTGAGGGTCTTGCGGGCGGCGGCGTACTTGCCTGCGTTCACTTCACCGATGGCCTGGTTGTAGAGGTCGATCTGGCGATTGACGGTCGCGGTCTTGGCCAGGTCGTCGGCCTGCCGGAGCAGGTCGCGGCGGGCGTCGAGGTCTTCGGTGCCGGCGGCAAGGTTGCGGATGACGTCCGCGGCTTCGTCGAGGCGTTCCTGGTGGGTGAGGGCGTTGGCGCGGGCCAGCTCGGTGCGGACGACGATGGAGCGGGCGGCGTAGGCGACCTGCTTGCTGCGCGCGGCCATGAGCTGGGCGAGGAGGGGCTCGGCCGGGTCGCCCGTCCGGCGGAGGAAGGCGAAGAGGTGGACGGCGAAGTCGTTGCGCTCGGGCGCGAGGTCGTGGGCGCGGCGCAGGGCTTCGATGCCGGGGGCGAGGTCCGCGTCCGGCTCGATCATGGAGGACACGCCGAGGTCGCCGCGGGCGCGCGCTTCATCGCCACCGAGGGCCAGGGCTTTTTCGGCCAGCGCACGGGCCTTGCGGAAGGCGGCGTATTCCTTCTCCTCGGGCTGGTCGGCTTCGGCGAGGAGGCCGAGCTGGGTGCCGAGGATGGACTCGGCGTAGGTGAGATAGAGGTCGGCGTTGGCTGGATCGGCGCCGATGGCTTCGTCGTAGCGGCCGAGGGCGGCCAGGGAGCGGGCGTGCTTCGGATTCAGCTCCAGGGCGGCGTTGAAGTGGCGCGTGGCCTCGGGGCTCTCGGGATTCAGGGCTTGGAGAAAGGCGCCGAGCTCGCAGAGGAGGTCGGCGCGCTCGACCCGGGTCAGGGTCACGGAGAGGTCGATGTTGGGCACGGGCATGCCGCTGCCGAACGCGACGCGGAAGAGGCCGCGGTAGGCGTAGACGGCCCGCTCGAGCTCGGCGATGGTCGTTCCAAAGCGCGACTGCAGGGCGGTCGCGACGGGAATGCCGCTTTTCAGGTCTGCGTACAACTCGGCGAAGTGCTCGCGGTCGCGGCGCATGAGCGCGTCCACGGCCGCCCAGCTCTCGGCATAGAACATCCGCTGTCCGGCGGGAAGGTTGTACGTATCCGACTCCCGGACGACGCCGAAGAGCTGCTCCAGCGGAAGCACCGGACCCCGGCGGATCGTATCGATGTGCTCGACCACGGGAGCCCCAACGAAGAGTGTCCCGCTGCGCAGCTCCTTCGCGCCGAGCTTCTTGCCGCTGCGAAGCTCCGCGGTGCTGAAGTACTCGGCCAGGCCTTCTTCCAGCCAGAGCGGGGCGCGTTTGTCGGTGCGCTCGAGCAGGGAGTGGACGAGCTCGTGAAACGGCGTGCGGTCTCCCTGCGTCACGCTCCCGGCCTCGATGATCATGGAGCCGGCGTTCTTCTGCAGGACGAAGACGCCGGTGACGTGGGCCGCGTCACGGTTGAGGAGGTAGTCGTAGTACGGCTGCACTTCGCGGGTGCGGGTGAAGACGAGGACGCGCGTGGGCGTGCCGGCCGTGGAGGCGATGGACGGCGCGAACCGCGTCAACGCCGCCGCCAGCGTCTCCATCCCCTCGGCCATCTCACGCGTGCGCGCTTCACTGGCGCTGCTGTAGATGACGAAATGCGCCGTCTGCGCGCGGAGCCACGGCTCGTCCGCAGCAGGGAAAGGGATGGGCCGGAGCTTCGGTCCCTTGCCGTCGCTCTGCACGCCGATGAGCACAGGCGGCGTGAAGCCGGGCCGCGCGGTATTGCCGTCGACGGGCTTGCCGGCCGGCTTGTCTGCACGAGCGACGACCGTGCACACGAGCACGGCGACGGCGGCGAGCAGCCTGCGTGACATGATGTCCGAGGAAAACAGGCCGTGCGTGGCGGCATCATCCCGTGTCACCAGGAGTCGCACGCGGTGCCGGAGCCGAGCGTCGCGGTGTCGGACGCGATTTCAGGGAGAAGGCCGCCAAACACGGACAGCCGTGAGCTGCGCACAGCGTGCTAACGGGCTAACACAGTGTTGCATGTGACACTTACATCGCAAGTTCTCAACCTGATAATGCTGGATCAGGAACCTGTATTAAAAGACTAGGAACCTGTATTAATAGATTGAAAACTTGTACGACAGAGCATGAAACCTTCTATACAGATTTTATATCCCTGATTAAAGGTTTAGGAACCTGCAGCAGACGTTTTTAATCATCTATCTAATGTCTATGTATCCCTAAATGCAAGTCGTAAATCTTGTATGACAAGATTTCTATCGCTATACAAAAGTTTAGTATCCTTTATAGAATGGTCAAACTCCTGTAATGCAAGTTTATCGTCCTGCATTGTATCGCGTGCTCCTCACGCCGTCGCGAGCGGGAGGTATGCCGTGAGTGTTGCCCGTACCGTTGCGGCGGGCTGGTTTCGCTCTGTCGTTCGGGGACGGCGGCGTGTTCGAACCCTGATCCTCGTTGCGTCCCGCCCGCCGCTCGCCGCAAACCCGCTCGCCTACATCGTGAACTGGCCGCTCTCGATGGTGGCTTTCAGTTTCGCCATGAACTGATCGGCGACGGCGCCGTCGATGAGGCGGTGGTCGAAGGTGAGCGAAAGGATGCACATGGAGCGGATGGCGATGAAGTCGCCTTCCTTGGTTTCCACGACGACCGGGCGCTTCTTCACGCCGCCGACGCCGAGGATGGCCACTTGCGGCTGGTTGATGATGGGAGTGCCGAAGAGACCGCCGTAGATGCCGGGGTTGGTGATGGTGAACGTTCCGCCCTGGACGTCGTCGGGCGAGAGCTTCTTCGTGCGGGCGCGCTCGCCGAGGTCGTTGATGGCGCGGGCCAGGCCGAGGACGTTCTTCTCGTCGGCGTTCTTCACCACAGGCACGATGAGCCCCCAGTCGAGGGCCACGGCGATGCCGATGTTGAGGTCGCGGTGGTAGATGACGGAGGTCTCGTCCATCGAGGCATTGATGACGGGGAAGTCGCGGAGGCCGCCGACGACGGCCTGGACGATGAACGGCAGGTAGGTGAGCTTGGCGCCGCGCTCGGCGTAGCTGTCCTTGTACCGCTTGCGGAGCTTCTCGATGTTGGTGAAGTCGCCTTCGAAGACGGTGGTGACGTGCGCCGAGGTCTGCTTCGACATCACCATGTGCTGCGCGATCTTGCGGCGCATGACGGTGAGAGGCTCGATGCGATCGCGCTCGCCGGGAGCGAAGGCAAGCGCGGGACGGGGTTGCGCGGGCGCAGAGGGTTGCGGGCTTGCGGGAGAGGCGGGTTGCGACGTTACGGCGGCCGGTTTCTGGAGGAAGTCGAGGATGTCGTTCTTCGTGACGCGGCCGGACACGCCGGTGCCTTCGAGCTGGGTGATGTCGACGTTGTTCTCTTTCGCGATCTTGCGAACGAGGGGCGAGGACTTCGTGCGGCGGCGGTCGTCAAGGGACACGATTTGTTCATCGACTGGTGATGCGGCGGCGAGCGGCGGAGCGGGTTGGGGCGCGGGGGGGTGCGGTTGCGCTGCGGCGACAGGTTGCGGCGGAGCGGGTTGCGGGGTTGCGGGTGGAGCGGGTTGCGGGGTTGCGGGAGGTTGCGGAGCCTGTGCTGCTGCTGGTGCCGCCGCCCGCTCGCCGCTCGCCGTCTTCTGCTCGCCCGTCTGCTCACCCTCTCCGGCGATCCTGGCCACCACGGCATTCACGCGCACGGTCTCGCCTTCCTGGGCAAGGATCTCGGTCAGGGTTCCGGCGGCGGGGGAGGGGATCTCGGCGTCGACTTTGTCGGTGGAGATCTCGAGCAGCGGCTCGTCGCGCTC
>CAZYTO010000230.1:0-9511 GCA_964650405.1 uncultured Thermoanaerobaculia bacterium
CATGCCGGATCCGCGGGTGTGGGCGGCCATGATCGGCGTGCGGCATCGCGATTACGCGCCGGTGCAGGCGTTCGCCACCAACCGCGACTTCGCGCTCGAGCCGGGGCAGACCGTCGTGGGGCGTGTGATCGATGCGCAGGAAAGGCCGGTGGCTGGCGCCCGCGTCGAATTGTCACCGTGGAGTGTGGCCGCGACGACCGCCGCCGACGGGACGTTTCGCTTTCCGCACGTCACGGTGGATGGCAGTTCCCTGCGTGCGTCGGCGCCGGGCGGCATTGCCATCCGCGAATTGACGAACGGCAGTCAGACGTTGAAGCTGGCGCCGGCTGCGAGGATCTCCGGCGTCCTCCGGGATGCGGAGAAACATCCGCTCTCCGGCATCCGCGTGGCGACGCTGTCGCAGACGAGCAACGGCGACGAAGCCGTCAGCGGCCGGGACGGCACGTTCCTGCTCACGGTGCCGCGGGGCGCTTACGGCCTGGCGGACGCGGGCAACGGCATCTACGAAATCGGTGCCGAGGCCGATGCAAGGAAGGGTGATGTCCGCATCGATCTCGTGGCCACGCGGAGGTTGGCGATTGAAGGCATGGTGCGCGATGCCGCGGGGAAAGGCGTTACCGGGGCGACGGTCGCGTTTCTCGTTGCCCGATCGGCCGAGATGGAAATGGCAGCGGGTGTGGGGCCGGCCAACACGCTCTCCGATGCCGGCGGGCGCTTTCGCCTTCGCACGCAAGGCGAAACGGGCCGAATGCGGGTGGTGGCGGTCAAGGCCGGACAGCCGATCGGGTATTCGGCCCCCATCGATGCGCCTGGGCGCAAGGTGACTATCACTCTGGAGGAAGGAGTGCCGGTCGACGGCCGGGTGGCCGATGCAGACCAGCACCCGGTGGAGGGAGTGGCCGTCCGCCCGCGCATCGGGACGCCGATGGCCGGCGAGGTGCCGCTGGAGCTCCCGCAGGCCTGGACCACGACCGGCGCGGACGGCCGCTTTCACGGCCTGATGGGAGAAGGAAGCGCCACCTTCACGTTCAAGAGAGAGGGGTATTCGCCTGCCGAACAGATCGTCGACGTCCGGGGGAGCATGAAGCCCGTCAACGTCATGCTCGCCCCTGTTGCGCACATAGCCGGTGGAGTGGTGCGGAAAGACGGGACTCCGGCGGCCGGCGTACCGGTCACGATCGATTTCGCCTCGGTCACGAGCGGTGCGGACGGCTCATTCCGCTTCGAGAACGTCGTCGCAGGCGAGCACGCCATCACCTTCGGCGGCGACTTCCCGCAGCGGAAGAGCGTTCGTGCCCCTGCGGACGACGTGAGGCTCGAGCTTCCCGCCATGCGGACGGTCCGCGGCCGGGTTGTCGATGCCAACAGCGGCGGGCCGATCGGGAAGTTCTCACTGAGCGCCGGCGACCCGGCCAGCGTAGAGGATTTCCATGCGAAGGCATTCGAATCGGCGGCCGGCGACTTCACGCTCGACTTGCCGGAGACAGAGTCGTCGTTGCTGGCGCTGGCGGAGGGATATCTGCCGGCCGACGTCACGCTCCCGCAATCGGCCGATCCGCTCGTCGTCCGGCTCTCCCATGGCAGAAGCGTGCGCGGCCATGTGACTGATGAAGGCGGCCAGCCGCTTGGCGGCGTGCGCGTGACCAACGGCTTCAACGGGCTCAGGGACGACCTGACGGACGACGCCGAAGGGACGGTACACTCGGCGGAGGACGGCAGTTTCGAGCTGCGCGATCTTCCCATCGATCGCGATACGCAGCTCGAGCTCCGCAAGAGCGGATTCGTCCGTGCCGTGCTGAGGGTGAGGCAGGAGAGCGACGCGGTCGTGGAGGTAATGCTGCGCCGCGGGGTGAGCATTCACGGCCGGGTGGTCGATGCCGGCGGCGGAAGCGTGCCCGGCGCCGTCGTCTCGGCCAGCTCCGCGGCGCATGGGGCGGAGAGTGAGAAGAAGCAGGCGGACGACAGCGGCCAATTCCAGTTCGACGCACTGGTTCCCGCGCGTTGGGATTTCATGGCCAGGCTTCCGGAAACCGGCCGGCGTGGTGCGGCCAGGGACGTCGACGTGGAGAAGGTCCATGAGCTGACCATTCAGATGGCGAGCACGCCGAACGCCACGATCAGCGGGCATGTGAGCGGTCTCGATCCGTCGTGGAGCCTGCGCTACGTCGAGGCGCAGGGAGCCGACGAGGCAACGGGAAAGGCGGAGGTCGACGCCGCGGGCAACTACCGGATGGAGCACGCCCCGGCGGGGACGGTCAGCGTGTCGGCCATCGCCGGGCCGACGGTGGACATGGCCGGACTGGCCCGGCACACGAAGAGCGTGACGGTGGACGTGGCCGCCGGCAGCGAGGTGCGCGTGGATCTCGCCTTCCTGCCGCAGGTGACTGTCCGGGGCCGGGTGACGCGCGGAGGCGCGCCGCTGGAAGGGGCGACGATACAGTTCGGCTATGAACAACACGCCGTGACGCGCGCCGGCGGTGCCTACTCGCTGCAGTTGATGCCCGACGAGTACGACGTCGAAATCCTGGTCAACAATCGCCAGCTCCCGTTCGCGCAGCATGTCGTGCTCCACGATGCAGTGGAGCTGAACTTCGCCGTCGACGTCGCCACGATCGGCGTGACGGTCGTCGACAGCGCGGGCCAGCCGCTGGCCGGCGCCACGGTCACGGCAGCGCTGCACGGACAGACGCACAGAACGGCTGAGGCCACGACCGGCGCAGACGGAGTGGCGACGCTCGAAGTAGCGGCCGGGGAGACGGAAACCATCGGTGCGTCCTTGCGCGGGTTCGCCAATGCCTCACAGGACGTTGCGGGCGGCAACGCGTCGATCACGTTACAGCTCGTCCGTTCGCCGGGCGCCGTCGTGCGCATCGTCGACGTGCGCGACGGCCGCACGCTGAGCGGCTACACCATCGCCCGCGATGCCTCGGGGCGCGTCCTGGCCTCGGCGGACGAGGCCGATGTCGACGGCACATTGACCCTGCCGCTCGCTCCGGGCACCTACCGCTTCAGCGCCTCGGCGGAGAACTACGGCTCCCACACCATGCAGGCCGAGGTGCCGTCGGGCGAGATCCGCCTGGCGTTGCCCCGCGGCGGCAAGCTCGCCTTGCGCTCCAACGCCGGCCTCCCCGCCACGGCCCGCCTCCTCCAGCCGGACGGCGAGGAGTACGTGCGCTGCTGGTGCAACGGCGTCGCCGAGATCAGCATCACCGGCGGCCTTACCCTCGTCGACCAGATCGCCCCCGGAACCTACACGCTCGAAGTTACCTCCGCCGCCGGCAAGCCGCGGACGTATCCCGTGACGGTGCTGGAGGGGGCGACGACGACGGTGTTGCTGGATTGAGGGGCGCACGGCGAAGGAACGCGCTTGCATTAGGGTCGGGTGGCACGAGGGCTCAGGGAATCGAACGCCGCGCGATTTCGAGGCTTCCATCTGCTCCATTTCCCGATCGGGCCGCGCAGATCCGAGCACCAGAAAATGGGTTCGCCCCTTCGGGAGAAACGGAGCGCCTCGACCATGGGCTCGATGGCTGTTACGTGCAGAACGACCGGAGGCGTGCTGAGCTGCTGGATCGTGAGTGCGATCAGCAAGCCAGGCAGAGAGAGTCCATGCACTGCGCCACGAAAGCATGACCGGTGCGCGGCGGTCAACCACGCACCGGCAGGACGAGAATCAGGCCGTGCAACTCGAGCAGGAGGTATCGCAACAGCCGTATTGGTCACGCTGCTGAGTGGAGGACGGACAATCCTGTCCGTCACACTTGGCAGATACCACGGCCAGACGGGCAGGATTGTCCGTCCTCCACTCAGTAGTGCCCGTGGGGCACGTAGGTGCCGGCTTGCCGGCGCTCCCGCCTCTTACGAAGCGAGAGCGCCAGCCGCCTTCTCTTACTGCGCTGGGACGTACGTCGGGTCCTGCGTCTCCATGTCGATGATCGAGCCGTAGGCTGTGACCTTGCCGGTGCCGCCGATGGCCTTCACGCTGATCCTGGCGTTGTAGATGTTCGCCAGTCCGAGGTCGTGGAGGATCGCGGTCTGGCGGTATTCGTTCGGCTGGAGGTCGAACTGCACCTTCGGGATGACTTTCGAGTCCGGCAGGAAGACGCTCACCTCCACCGTCACGGGGTTTCCTGTCACTTCCGCGATACCGAGCTTGGTGCGGTAGCGGACCGAGTCTTCCACCTGCAGTACGTTCCAGGCCCGGTCGACGTTGCCGGCGGAGTCGTTCGCCGTCACGGCCGGGATGAACTGGCCGTAGCTGCCCGCTGTCGTCTGGTTGTACGTGCGCCCGGTGACGACGAGCGGCGACGCCGCGGAGGTGGTGACGTGCAGCGCGCCGCCGCCGTTGTCGAGGCCGTAGAACGCCTTGACGATGTCGTCGAGGCTCTTCACTTCCCCGGCCTGGAGGAAGACGGAGTTCGCCAGGGGCGCGGCGGTGCTGTTGAGCGGATAGAAGGTGAGGGTGGCCGTCTGCGGCGCGTCGCCGGCGTTGTAAATCCGGACGTCGCTGCGCCAGTTGGCCAGGCCGTTATTGATGGCGGCCACGCCCGGCAGGACGAAGTGATTCGATGTCGACTGCGCCGTGGAAACACCGCTGACGAGCAGCGGATCGCCGGTCAGGTTGTCGACGCGTGAGGCATACGCGGTGATCTTGCCGTTGCCGTCCGTGACCTGCACCTCGATGCGGCCGTCGTCCATGCGGATGTTGTTGGCGGCCAGGAAGGAGTTGAGCTGCTTCTGTTCGTTGGCTTTGAGGTCGACCGACTGCTCGAGGAGCTTGGCGCCGTCGTTGCTGAAGACGGTGACCATGGCCGTGACGGGGCTGCCGGCGGCTTCGACGATGCCGAGGTTCGTGCGGAAGGCATCGTTCTGCGCCACCTGCTGGAGCGAGAGCGCGGCCGCCGCCTTGCCGATGAAGCTGGCGAACGGAATGGCGGGGATGAACTGGCCGAGCGTACCGTTGCTGGTGATGTTGTAGGTGCGGCTGGAGGCGACGGCCACAGTGTTGACGCTGACGTTGCCTTCCAGTCCCTTGCCGCTGCCGCCGCTCACGGGGGCGATGAGCAGCACGCCGTTGGCGCTGTCTCCCAGCGCGCCCACGCCGTACCAGTTGCGCACGATGTCGTCGAGGGCGGTGGTGTCGTTCGCGGCGATGACGATGGTGGTCGTCTTCACGCCCTGCGAGGGATCGCCCGGCGTGAACGTCAGGTTGTACGACTGTTTCGTGGCCGTGGGGTTGGTGAGGCGGACGTCGGACTGCCACTTCGAATTGACGCCGTCGAGGTGGCCGACCGAAGGGATGACCAGGGCGTTGGACGGCGGGGCGGCGCTGCTGCCCGGCTTGACGGGCGTAACGAGACTGATGGACACGGGGACGCCGACGCTCGTCGTGCCGTTGCTCGCCTTCGCGCCCGAGCCGCCGGTGTTGTTGATGACGACCGTGACCGTGCCGGTGAACGTGCCGTTGGGCAGGCCGGTGGGATCGGCCAGGACCTGCAGGGTCACGCCCGTCGGCGGCAGCGAGCCGCTCACGGGCTGCACGCTGAGCCACGGTTTGTCGACGGTGGCGGTGAAGGGGTACGTGCCGCCCGGGATGCCGGGGATCTGGATGGTCTGGACGACGATCAGCGTGCTGCCGGCCGGCACGTTGGCGTTCGAGCCCTGGCCGGGCGGCGGGGACACGACCGGCACGAGCACCACGCGGGCGGTGTTCGAGTTGGCGCTGAGCTGCTGCCGGCAGCCTCCGAAGGCGCGGACGCGGTAGAAGAACGCCGTGGGCGCATTGACGTTGTGCTGGAAGGTGGCCTTGTTCGCCGTCACGGACTTCGTGGTGGCGTTGGCGAAGTCTGCGCTCGTGGCTTCATCGACGTCGTAGCGCGAGGCGAGGAGGATGGCGTCCCAGGTCACGTCGTACGACTGTCCGGACGCGGCGCCGGCGACCACCGAGACCAGGGGCGCCGGCAGATCGTTGCAGACGTTGAAGCTGCTGCTGGCCGACTGGAGCTGGCCGCAGTTGGGAACGTTGGCTACGACGTACCAGACCACGGCGCCGTCCGGCAGCGAGATCGTGAGGCTCGTGCCGGCGGTCGTGCCGCGGTCGATCGACGAGCCGCCGTTGACCGCGGCGAAGAGGTGGTAGTCGGTGGCCCCCGGCACGCCCACCCAGGTGAACGTGATGGGCGAGCCGAGCGTGGCATTCGCGGCCGGAGCGATGGGCGCGGGCGGCTGCGCACACGACGCGGCCGTGGTGAAAGTGAAGCAGGCGCTGCTGACCGTGGGGCAGCCGGGCGAGATCGCCTCGACGCGCCATTCGTACTTCGTGGCCGGCTGCAGGCCGGCGTACGGGAACGACGCCGTGGACGTCGTACCGGCCAGGGTGCTGCAGCCGCTGCCGGCCGGTCCGAAGTAGACCTTGTACTGTGGCGCGGTGCCGCTCCAGAAGAGTGTGCCGTTCATGGGGATGCCGGTCGTGCCGTCGCCCGGCAGCGGGCCGCCCGGCGCGGTGGGGCAGCCGACGCTCGTGCCCACCGTGGCGGTGTTGTTGGAGAGGTTCGGATCGGGTGACGACGTCGTCACCGTGGCCACGTTCGTCACCGTGGTCGTGCCCGGGTTGAGGCTGTACGTCGCGGAGATCGTCCCCCCTGCCCCGCTGGCCATCGTCCCTAGCGAGCAGGGGAACGCCGGGCAGGCCCCGGCCGCGGAGACGGGAGTCGTCCCCGCCGGCGTCGGATCGTTGAGCTGTACGTTCGCTGCCGGCGACGGGCCCTGGTTGAGGACGTTGATCACATACGTGAGCTGGCTGCTCGCCGCGACCAGCGGCGGTCCGACCTTGTTGATCGAAAGGTCAGCCGATGGCGTGGACGCGGTGATCTGCAGCGCCAGCGGCGGGCCGGCCACGTAGGCGGGGTTGAGCGTGCCGCCGCCCGGGATGGGGGGGATGTTCTTCGTGGTGAAGTCGGTGCCGCCCGGCCGTGCGCCGAACGTCAGCGGCTTGTAGACGTCGCCGTTGGCCGGGGTGTAGCCGAGGGTCACCGTCAGCGTTCCGGCCAGATTCACGTTGCCGCTGACGTTGAGCTGGTCGTACGTCGTGCCGGCCGTCGTGCCGTTCAGCCGGATGTTCAGCAGGCCCGTGCCCGACTGCGTGTAGTTGCCGGTGACATTCAACATGGCGGGATTGTTCGAGGCGTCCTCGATCGTCAGCGTGCCGTTCATGACCAGGTCGCCGATGATCGAGTTGAATGCCTCCATCGAGCCGCCGTTGATCTGGATGCCGCCGGCGGGGGAGCCGATGCTGCCGCCGTTCATGTACGTCATCGGGCCGGTCTGCGAATAGCCGTTCGTGAAGATCGTCGTTCCGGTGGTGAACGTCGTGTTCATTGCATTGGCGAAGACGGGTCCGAAGTTGACGGTGCCCGTGGGCGTGGCCAGGAACGAGCTGTTGTTGGTGAACGTGGCGAACGGCGTGCCGGAGGCGAGGAGGTTCTGGCTGCTCGTGTAATTGAACGTGGTGTTGTTGGTGATGTTCGTGTTGGCCGACACGGTGAGGATATTGCTGGGGAGGGTCGGCGCGTACGTCATCGTGCCGTTGTTGACGAGCTGGCGGGAGAGCGTCATGGCGCCGCTGGAGCCGCTGATACTGCCCGTTCCGTTCGAGCTGGTGACACCCGCGCCGCTCATGCCGCCGCCCATCCAGAAGAACGTCGTTCCGACACCGATGTTGCCGCTGCCGTTCAGTGTGCCTCCCGACAGGTTCAGGATGTCGGTGGACGTCGTTCCATTGAGGGTGAGCGTTCCGCCGGTGACCACGACGCTGCTGCCCGCAGGCGCGAAGTTCACGGCGCCACTGACGGTCGTCGCGCCTCCCGTGACCTGGAACCCTGCTGGGAAGCCGCCGGGGTTCGTGACCGATCCGACGGAAATGGGGTTTCCGGAGAAGAACACCGTGCCGTTCACGGCGCTGACGGTGGCGAAATTCTCAGCGGACTGACCGAAGAAGTTTCCGCCGCCGACACTGAGCGCGCCGGCGCCGGAGATCGGCAGCGTGAAGGTGGTGGGGTTGCCCGGGCTGACCTGGATCGTTCCGTTATTGAGGAACGTCGAGGGTGTCGGCGAGCAGATGCAGGACACGACTCCGCCGCTCGACGCGAACGTCCCGCCGTTCGTGAACGTCACGCCGTTCTGCACCGTGAGCGTGTTCGTGTTGATGTTGAACGACGAATTGCCGCTGATGTTGAGATTCCGGCCCAGCGTCATCGGCCCGCCTGTGAACGACACCGTACCACTGGGGATCGTCGTCGTCCCCGCGCCGTCCATCGTGCCGCCCGACCAGGTGAAGGCGTTCGTGATGTTCAGACCGCTGCCCGTGAGCTGGCCGCCCGCCAGGGTCAGCGTGGGGATGCCCAGGCCCGTGCTGAGCGAGACCAGGGCCGGGCTGTTGATCGTCACCGTGCCCGTGCCGCCGCTGAAGACCGAGCCGATGCTGAAGCTCTGCGTGCCGTTGGCGAGCGTCCAGCCCGTGCCGGCCTGGATGTCGTAGCTGCAGCCGTGCGTGACGGTATTGGCGCTGTTGAAGACGATCGTCCCGGCCTGCACGGAGAACGTCCCCGCCGTGAGCTGCACCGGCATGTTCATCGTCACCGTGCCCGTGCTGGTGGTCTTCTTCAGCGAGCCGTTGCTGTTGAGGTTCAGCGCGCCCACGGAACCGAACGTTCCGCTGCCCTGCAGGTCCATCGTGCCGGTGTTCTGAATACCGGTCGCGCTCACGTTGCTGACCGCGTTCGTGCCCTTCCAGACGATGTTGCCGCCGCCGTTGTTGGTGATCGAGCCGATGGTCAGTGCGCTCGTCGTGCTGTCCAGCGTGAGCAGACCGCCTGAGGCGATGGACGTCGAGGCCGGCGCCAGCGTGCCGCCGGTCATCGTATGGACGGCCGAGGCCGGGATTCCCCACGTGCCGGTGCCGTTCAGGATTCCGCCGAGCTGGTTGAACGTCGCCGGTGCCGAGAAGACCGTGTTCACCGTCAGCGTGCCGCCGCCCAGCTTCGACGTCCCCACCAGCGTGCCGCCCGTGATGGTGAAGGCGGGCGTGGGGTTGAAGTCGACCGTCGCTCCCGCGCCGCTCGACTGCATCTGGCCGCTCGACAGCGATCCGCCGCCGCTGAAGCCGATGGCGCCGCCTGCGGCCTGCGAGTCCGTCGTCCCGCCCGATTGGTTGTACGCGACGTTGAAGATGAAGGCACCCGCGCCGGCGCTCTTCTTCACCGTGCCCAGGGTCTGGTTGAAGGCGTGGCCGGCGCCGGTGAACGTCGTCGTGCCGTTGCCCTGGATGTCGAACGTGCCCGTGTTGTGGAACGTCGCTCCGCCGCCCCCCGAGTTCGTGAACGTCAGCGACTGCGTGGGGTTGTAGTTGAACGTGCCCGAGTTGGAGAACGTGACGCCGTTCGCGAGCGCCGGCGGTCCGGCCAGGGCCGTGGCGTTTACCGTGACGGATGCCGTGACGCTGCCCGGGCCCGAG
>CAZYTO010000231.1:0-9448 GCA_964650405.1 uncultured Thermoanaerobaculia bacterium
GGCCGCCCTCCCCTGCCGCCACGGCCGCCGCCGTGTGCCGGCCGCTCCGAGCGGGGTGGTCCGGAGGATGCCGGTGCGGCCGCGGCGGCTTCCTGCGGCGGCGGCTGGGTAGCTGCCTCGTTGATGTCGGCTTCGATGACGACGCGCTTCACGCCGCCGAGGAACCCTCGCTTTTCGAGCAGCACCCCGTAGGTGAGCTGCCACCGCTCCACGCCGAACTGCTCCGCGGCGCTATTCAACGCCTCTTCGAGATTCCGTCCTTCGAAACGTTGCGACATAGGTCTCCTCGCCGTTACTGCTTGTCGCCGTCGCGGTCATTGAACCGGTTCATGATCAACTGCTGAACGATCGTCAGAACGTTCTGCGCCAGCCAGTAGATCACGAGGCCGCTCGGGAACTCCTTGAAGATCCACCCGAAGATCAGCGGCATGAACATGAACATCCGCTTCTGCGCCGGGTCGGCGGTGGTCGGCGTGATCATCTGCTGGATGAACATGGCCACCGTCATCAGCAGCGGCGTAATGTAGTACGGGTCCTTCAGCGACAGGTCGTGAATCCAGAAGATCCACGGCTGGCCGCGCAGCTCGATGGCGTGGGAGAGCAGGTTGTAGAAGCCGATGAAGATGGGGAACTGGATGAGCAGCGGGAGGCAGCCCCCGGCAGGATTGACCCCTTCCTGCTGGTAGAGCTTCATCATCTCCGTGTTCATCTTCTGGCGCTGATCGGCGTCGGTCTTGGCCTTCTTGTAGCGCCCCTTGATGGCCTCGATCTTCGGCTGCAGCTTCTGCATCTTCTTCATCGAGTTCATCGACTTCTGCTGCAGCGGGAAGAGGACGAGCTTGATGAGTACGGTCAGGACGACGATGGCCCAGCCGTAGTTGTGCGTGTACTTGTTGATCCAGACCAGGCAGACCAGGAAGAAGCGGGCGATGAGGCCGAACGTGCCGTACTGCAGCGTGCGTTCGAAGCCGTAGTTGTCCAGCACCGCGGTCTGCTTCGGCCCGAAGTAGGCGGCGCCCGAGCCGACGCCGTCTCCGTCGAGGTTGACGGCAGCGTAGAGGTCGCGGCGCTTCTCGCCCTTGATGGCCGTCGGAAAGTCGATCGCCCGCAGCGAAGCGGCGCCGCCCTGGACCGGCTTGAGGGCGGTGAGGAAGTAGTTGTCCTCCACACCGACGAACTGCGCGCCTTCGTAGACGGAGAACTGGGCCTTCTCGCGGTTGACGCTCTTGAGCGAGTCGGCGACCTGCGCCACGCCGTTGCCGGTGATGACGAAGCGGCTGTCGCTCTCTTCCTTCTCCAGGGTCCGGATGCCGGGGCCGATGCCGACGCGGACGTTGCGGCCCGGCGTGACCTGCACGTTCCAGGTGAAGAGGTACTCGTCCGTCAGCCGGAACGTCTTCGTGGCGCTGACGCCGTCGGCCGCCGCGTAGCGGAACGTCAGGACGCGTGTGCCGCTCTGGACCTGGTCATCGAGCGCGTAGAGCGCCGCGTTCAGGCGAGGCGCCAGGTTGTGGTCGGCGCTGTCCAGGGCGAAGGGAAAGTCCGTCCGCTGGGGGTCGCGCGACTTGACCAGCTCCACCAGGGAGCCGTCGTGATTCGTGTAGTGCTTCAGCTTGAACGACACGAGCTCCGCGCCGCGGTTCGAGAAGCGCGCCACGTAGTCGGGGGTATCGACCACGGCGACTTTCTGGGACTCAGCGGCGACCGGCGTCACGGGGACGGCCGGGCGGGCCGGAGCCACGCTGACCGGGGCGAGGGGCGCGGGGGCGGCGCTGGTGGTCGCGGTGGTCGCGGCGGCCGTGTCTGTCGTGCCGGTGCTGGACGTCGCGGTGGCACTCGGTTTCGGGGCCGACGTGCCGGACGCGGTCGACGTGACCGGCGGCTTCTCCGGTTGCGGGGTGGCGAGTTTGGGGAACAGCTTCGGAGCGGCCCACTGCAGGATCGCGATGAAGACGATCGAGATGAGGACGGCGGTTACGAGTCGCTTTTCCATCTTATGGGACGGGGTCCCAACCTCCAGGATTGAAAACATGGCAGCGCGAAAGGCGCCGCAGACCCAGCCAGACGCCGCGCATGGTGCCGTACTTTTCGATCGCCTGCATCATGTAAACGGAGCAGGTGGGCTCGAAACGGCACATGGGCGGCAGGATGGGCGAGATGAATCGCTTGTAGAAACGGAGGGGAATGAGGGCGAGAGATCGCATCGCACATCAGGCGCGCGTCTCGTCGGCGAGGCGTCGCAGGGCGCGCTCGAGGTCGCGGCTGTAGTCGCGGAAGGCGGCCGCAGCGGCGTTCGGCTTCACGTTCACGACGATATCCAACGACGGTCGGTCCAGATCGAGCGGGCCACGCTGACGGCGGTATGCTTCGCGGGTCCACCGCTTGAGACGATTACGGACGTTTGCTTTCCCGAGTTTCTTCGTCGCGGTGACACCGAGCCGTGAATGGTCAAGCTCGTTGCCCGCGAAGAAGACGACGCAAAAGCGCGAAAAAAATTTGCGGCCCGTCTCATACACCCGAAGGAACTCGCGCCGTTTCGCCAGGCGCTTCTCCCTGGGCAGAGCCTCGGGCCGCGGATCCACCGGAAGGTTCCGGCCGCTTCGGCATCCGCCTAGACGGCGAGACGCTTGCGGCCCTTACGGCGACGGCGCGACAGGACGGCCTGTCCGTCCTTGGTGCGCATCCGGACGAGGAAGCCGTGCGTGCGCTTGCGACGGCGGTTGTTCGGCTGATACGTACGCTTCATGACTTAACCCTCTGAAAAGAAAGCGGTGAGTATAGCGACCGCTCGACACGTGGTCAATGAGGGCGCTAGGCATTGCGGCCAAACTCCAGGCTCCGAGGGGTTATTCCTCCCTGGGGCCAGCGGCAGACGGGCGGGCGACGAGCGGGGCAGGTCGTCACGAGCTGATCTGATTCGGTGCGTTTTCCCTTGCATCGCTGCGCCAAACGCGACTAGACTGCCTCCCCCAATCCAGCGAAAAGATTTTCCACAACTGTGGAAAACTTGTGGATTATCAGACAGATACAGCCTCCCTCCGTCCATGAATGTTTGGCGACAAGTTCTCGACCGCCTGGAGCAAGTCGTTGAGAAGACGGAGTATGACACCTGGTTCGCGCCGACCCGCTTTCTGGCCCGGAAAGGCGACACCGTGGACGTCGGCGTTCCCTCCCAGCAGTTCAT
The DNA here is from genome assembly GCA_964650405.1 of uncultured Thermoanaerobaculia bacterium. GTDB lineage: Bacteria > Acidobacteriota > Thermoanaerobaculia > Gp7-AA8 > Gp7-AA8 > CAZYTO01. Next base: position 3,185 of record CAZYTO010000231.1, read on the forward strand.
CGAGGAAATCCGGGAGCGTTACGGTGCTCAGATCCGCTTGATCCTCGACAACGTGTCCCACGGGCGGATCAATCTCCAGTTCATCGCGGACGCCGACTCGGAACCGGACGGGACGTTGTTCAGCCCGCCCGCGCCGCCGCCAAGCGACTTCTCTCCGCCCCGTTTCGGCACCCGGTACCGTTTCGACACCTTCGTGGTCGGCAGCTCGAATCAGCTTGCCCATGCGGCCTCGAAAGCCTCCGCCGAGAATCCGGGCGGAGCCTACAACCCGCTGTTCATCTACGGTGGCGCCGGCCTCGGCAAGACCCATCTCATCCAGGCCATCGGCCAGGAGCTCCTCGAGTCGAACCCGGCTCTCAAAGTCGTCTACATGTCCGCGGATTCATTCACCAGCGAGCTGATCGCCTCCATCCGCTACGACAAGATGCATCAGTTCCGTGAGCGCTATCGTTCCGCCGATGCCCTGTTGCTCGACGACATCCAATTCCTTGCCGGCAAGGAGCGCACGCAGGAAGAGTTCTTCCATACGTTCAACGCCCTCCACCAGGCGCAGAAACAGATCGTCTTCACCTCCGATGCTCCGCCACGAGACATTCCCACGCTGGAAGAACGTCTTCGCTCGCGCTTCGAGTGGGGCCTCATCGCCGACATCCAGCCGCCGGACCTCGAAACCCGGATCGCCATCCTGCGGAAGAAGGCGGAGGAGAAGCAGATCGATCTGCCTCACGAGGCCGCGCTCTTCATCGCCGAGCGCGTTCTCTACAGCGTCCGCGAGCTGGAGGGTCACCTCAACAAGCTCGCCATCTACGCGTCACTGGCGGGTAAGCCCATCAGCCTGGACATGGCCAAGGAAGCGTTGAAAGCGCTGCTCGACAAGGAGAACAAGCCGATCACGGCCAACGAAATCCTCCGCGTCGTAGCCGCGCACTACGCCATCAAGATCTCAGAGTTGAAGTCGAAGTCGAACCAGCGAACCATCGCCTTTCCACGGCAGGTGGCCATGTATCTCTGCAAGGAGCTCACGGACCTCTCCTACCCGGAGATCGGGCGGATCTTCAACAACAAGCATCACTCCACCGTGATGTACTCGGTGGAAAAGATCGACGAATTGAAGGATGACAACTCCGATCTGGCTCGAACGCTGGAGATGCTCGCGAAGCAGTTCCGGTGAAGCAGTTTCGATAAAGTTGAGGAAGACGCTGAGGAAAAGCTGTGGAGTTTTTCGTTCCCGGGGCGACGTCTCCCAAAACTGCGGAAAACGGCCCCTTTCTCCGCTGGTTTTCCTCACCGAAACCCGCAAGCTTCGGAGCCCGCGACTGCTATACTTTCCAGATCTTTGCAACGGTTGTCTGCATTCTCCGCACGCATCCACTACCACTACCACCAAGTAAAAAGACCTTGTTCTAAGGAAGAGACATGGAGCTGACCGTCGCGAAAGCTGACCTCCAGAAAGAGCTGCAGCTTTGCCAGGGTGTCGTCGAGAAACGCTCGACGATTCCGATCCTCTCGAATGTTTTGCTGAAGGCCGCGGACGGACGGCTGCAGATCGCCGCGACAGACCTCGACGTCACGATTCTGAGCTCCTGCGAGGCGAAGATCACGACCCCGGGCGGCGTCACCATCGAGGCCAAGCGCTTCTTCGACATCGTCCGGTCGCTGCCTGACGACGACGTCCACATCGCCATGCAGGAAAACAACCAGATGCTGATCGAGTCGGGTACGGCGAAGTTCCGGCTCCTGGGGCTTCCTGCCGAGGATTACCCGACCCTGCCGAGCGTCGACGTGCGGGAGTCGTTCACCATCCCGCTCGATGAGTTGAAGACGATGGTGGCCAAGGTGAAGTTCGCCATCACGCACGAAGAGACCCGCTTCCAGCTCAACGGCGCGCTGCTGAAAGTGCAGCCGAGTAAGATGGAGATGGTTGCCACAGACGGCCATCGCATGGCCCTCATCAACTTCCCCCAGGGCAACGGCTCGGGCGGAGGCAAGAAGAAGGGCAGCGACCTCACCATCCTCATTCCGCGCAAGGCACTCGAGGAGATCCTTCGCCTCGAAGCCAGCGAAGAAGGCGGTACCGTCCGTTTCGGGGTCTCCGAAAACCATCTCTTTTTCGAAGCGGCCGAGCGTAGGCTCCTGGCGCGCATGATCGACGTCAACTTCCCGAACTACATGGAAGTGATCTCCCGCGACAACGACCGGCACGTGATGGTCGATCGCGAGCGTCTCCTCTCCACCATCCGGCGCATCTCGCTCGTGGCCAACGAGCGGACACGCGCTGTCCGCTTCGATTTCGCCCCAGGCAAACTCACGGTTTCGTCGACGAATCCCGAGCTCGGCGACGCACGTGAGACCGTTCCCATCGACTACGCCGGCAATCCGTTCTTCGTCGGTCTCAACGCGGCCTACGTCACGGACTTCCTTGCCGCTATCGACACACCCAGCGTCTCGCTCGACCTGAAGGACGAGAACTCGCAGTGCATCGGCCGCCCGCAGGCCCAGGACGAGCTGCCCTACGAGTACCTCTACGTCGTCATGCCGATGCGGCTGGCATGAGAATCAATTTATCCTGAGCGAAGCGAAGGATCTGGAGATCGACCGCGCTGAGGTGAAAGCCGGCAGATCCTTCGTCGCTTCGCTCCTCAGGATAAATTTGAAGTGATCCTCTCCAGCGTCTCCCCGCAGAACTTCCGTAATCTCGATGCGGCGGAGATCGCCTTTCATCCGTCGGTCAACATCGTCGTCGGCCGCAACGGGCAGGGCAAGACGAACCTGCTGGAAGCAGTCTACTTCCTGGCCACGACCAAGTCCTTCCGCACGACGCGGGCGGCGAGCCTGATCCGTTTCGACGCGCCGAACGTGTTCGTGGCCGGCGTACTGCAGCGCTTCGGTGTGGAGAAGACGCTGAGTGTGGGCCTCGAGCTCGGAGAGGCGAAGCGGCGTGTGCTCATGCTCAACGGCGAGCGCGTGCCGTTGCCTGCCTACGCCGGCGCCATGAGCGTGCTGGCCTATTCGTCCGCGCGGCTGGAGATCCTGCGCGGCGCGCCGGAAGAGCGGAGGCGCTTCATCGACCGCGGCGGGGCCTCGATCGACCCCGGCTACCTGGAGCTGGCCGCGCGCTACGGCCGCGTGCTGCGCCAGCGCAACGCACTGCTGCACGGCGGCACCACGGCAGGCCTCGACGCCTGGGATGCCGAGTTTGCGAGCGTCGGGGCGGCCATGCAGAAGGCGCGTGCCGCATACGTCGAGGCCCTGGCAGCGGAGCTCGCGTCGATCGTCGACGAGCACGCGTATCACATCCGCGACCTGAAGCTCAGCTACAACCCGAGCGTCTGCGAGGAGCCGGCACGGATGCGCCGGGCGGAGCTGCGGGCGCGGATGTCGCTGACCGGTCCGCAGCGCGACACGCTCGACTTCACGCTCGAAAAACGGCCCGCCGCGGAGGTGCTCTCGGGCGGCGAGCAGAAGATGATCGTGCTGTTCCTGAAGTTCGCCAAACTGGCCCTCTTCCGGCGCCGTTTCGACGAGCCGGCGGTGTTCCTCCTGGACGACGTCGACGCCGAATTGGATCTGGAAGTCCTGCCGAAACTCCTCTCCCGTCTGCCTGCTTCGACACAGGTTTTCGCCACCTCCGCCAAGGAGGCGTTTCTGGCCGCGCTGGAGGCTGGTCCGCACCGCCGCTTAGTCATTGAAAACGGGCGAGTTATGGCTGCGCATGATTTCGCTTGAGGCGGGATTTTCATAGTAAAATTCTGCGTTACTTTCCCTAGCGTTGAATCCTCGAAAAAAGCTCGTCGGGAGACGCGCTTTGCTACCCCCAAAAACCCTCGCTCCAGAAAGACACGATGGCAGACGACTACACGGAAGACGAAGGCCGCAACCAGCCCGGCGCGGACGATTCCACATCCCGAACATTCAAGGTCCTCGAGGGCTCGGATATGGCCGAAGACGAAGGCCGCAACCAGCCCGGCGCGGACAACTACACGGCCGAAGACATCAAGGTCCTAAAGGGCCTCGACGCGGTGCGCAAGCGCCCCGGGATGTACATCGGTGACACCGACGACATCACCGGTCTGCACCACATGGTGTACGAGGTTGTCGACAACGCCATCGACGAAGCGCTGGCCGGCTTCGCCGACAAAGTGCTCGTCTCCATCCACGCCGACAACTCGGTGACGGTCGAGGACAACGGCCGCGGCATCCCGGTCGACCTCCACAAGGAAGAGGGACGCAGCGCGGCCGAAGTCATCATGACCGAGCTCCACGCCGGCGGTAAGTTCGACAACAACTCGTACAAGGTCTCCGGCGGTCTGCACGGCGTGGGCGTGTCGGTCGTGAACTTCCTCTCCGAGTGGCTCGAGCTGGAGATCCACCGCGACGGCTTCGTCTGGCGCCAGCGTTACGAGCGGGGCGTGCCCAAGGCGGCGCTGGAGAGGGGCGAGAAGACGAGCAAACGCGGTACCCGCGTGACGTTCAAGGCCGACAACGAGATCTTCTCCGTCACGGAGATGCACTTCGAGACGCTGGCCCAGAGGCTGCGCGAGCTGGCCTTCCTCAACTCCGGCGTCTTCATCGCCATCGGCGACGACCGCTCGGAGAAGAAGCACGAGTTCTGCTACCAGGGCGGCATCGTCTCCTTCGTCAAGGACCTGAACAAGAACAAGACGCCCCTGCACGAGGAGCCGATCTACATCCGCGACGAGAAGGACGGCGAGGCAGTGGAGATCGCTCTGCAGTGGAACGACGGCTACGCCGAGAACATCTACTGCTTCACGAACACGATCAAGAACCTGGACGGCGGAACGCACCTGGTCGGCTTCAAGGCCGCGCTCACGCGCACGGTGAACAAGTACGTCGAAGAGACCGGCGTGCTGGAGAAGCTGAAGCTCAGCCTGGAGGGCGACGACATCCGCGAGGGACTGGCCACGGTCATCTCGGTGAAGGTCCGCGATCCGAAGTTCTCCTCGCAGACGAAGGACAAGCTGGTCTCGTCGCACGTGAAGACGTGGGTCGAGCAGGCCATGAACCAGAAGCTGGCCGAGTACTTCGAGGAGAACCCGAAGGAAGCGAAGCGCATCGTCGAAAAGATCGTCGACGCGGCGCGGGCCCGCGAGGCCGCGCGCAAGGCCCGCGAGCTGACCCGACGGAAGGGAGCGCTGGACAGCGCCTCCCTGCCCGGAAAGCTGGCCGACTGCCAGGAGCGCGACCCGCGCTTCTGCGAGATCTACTTCGTGGAGGGCGATTCGGCAGGCGGCTCGGCCAAGCAGGGACGCGACCGCCGCTACCAGGCCGTGCTGCCGCTCAAGGGCAAGATCCTCAACGTCGAGCGGGCCCGCCTCGACAAGATGCTCTCTTCCGAGGAGATCCGCCTGATGATCACCGCCCTGGGCACGGGCATCGGCGCGGGCGATTTTGACGTCGCCAAGCTCCGCTACCACAAGATCATCATCATGACGGACGCCGACGTCGACGGCTCCCACATCCGCACGCTCATCCTCACCTTCTTCTTCCGCTACATGCGCGAAGTGATCGACCGCGGGCATCTCTTCATCGCCCAGCCGCCGCTCTTCAAAGTCTCGCAGGGAAAGAAGGACTCGTACCTGAAGGACGAGGGCGAGAAGTCGCGCTTCCTGCTCAACCGCGTGGCCGAGTCGGTGGAGATCACGCCGCAGGCCGGCAGCGCCGCCATGCGCGGCGAAGCCCTGATCGCCATGCTCCAGCGGATGGAGGAGTACCGCAACCACGCCCGCAAGCTGCAGGCGCGCGGCGTGCCGCGCGATGCGCTGGACGTCCTCTTCGCCGAGGGCTTCAGCGACCGCACGGCCCTCAACGACCCCGACAAGATCCAGTCCCTGGCCGCGGCCCTGGAACGGGCCGGTTTCGAGCACGTCCGCCAGCTCACGGACGAAGTCACCGAGACTCCGATCCTGCAGTTCACCGCCGGCGGCAACGGTACCGGCAAGCGCGTGACGATCAATCACGAGTTGCTCTCGCAGTACGAGTTCCGGCAGATGGCGAAGGCCTTCGAGCAGCTCGCCGGCCTCGGCCTGCCGCCCTACACGGTGAAGCACGGCGAGGAGGCGATGACGTTCACCAACGTCGATGCCCTGCTCGACCAGATCTATCGCATGGCCGAAAAAGGCCTCTCCATCCAACGCTACAAGGGCCTCGGTGAAATGAACCCGGACCAGCTCTGGGAGACGACGATGAACCCCGAGACCCGGCGCCTGCTGCAGGTGACGACCGAAGACACGTTGGGCGCCGAGG
>CAZYTO010000232.1:0-9406 GCA_964650405.1 uncultured Thermoanaerobaculia bacterium
GCACCTGTCCACCGCGTACAACAGTTCCTGCTTCCCTACTTTGTCGTTGGCACCGTGGGCTGGGAGGATGCAGCCCGGGCCGAAGAGCATGGGGGTGCCGGGGTTGGGGAGCCGGGGGACATCGCTGTTGAAGGCGACGACGGCGGAGGGCGCGCCGTCCGGCACGTGCATGAACTGGGGAGGATTGCCGCGCGAGAGGGTGATGCGCCCGCCGTGCTTCCCCACTACCCCTTCCAGCTTGGCCAGCACCTCGGAGGGCTCGCCGACGGTGCGGAAGATCATGTCGCACTCGGCCGCGGCGGCGATGACGTTCGGCTTTTCACCGCCGCGTACGGCGCCGACGTTGACCGTGGCCTCTCCGAGGATCTCGTGGGAGCCCCAGGAGGCGGCGTTGATCTCCACGATGGCCCTGGCCATCTTGTGGATGGCCGAGTCGCCGCGCTCCGGATAGGCCGAATGGCCGGCGATGCCCTCGAAGCGGACGAAGGCCGTCAGCGCCCCCTTCGAGGCGCGGGCGAAGGTGGACTCGGTCGGCTCGCCCACGAGGAGGTACTCGCTGCCGAGGTCTTTGAACTCGATGTTGGCCGTCTTGGCGCCGATGGAGTCGGTCTCCTCCCCCACCACGAAGAGAAAGGCGAAGTCGTTGACGTGCTCGGCGCGCAGCCTGCCGCCCGCCGTGATCATCGCCGCCAGCACGCCTTTCGTATCGCACGCGCCGCGGCCGTAGAGATGCTCCTCGTCCTCGCGCGAGCCGAACCACGGCGGGACGGTGTCGATGTGCGAATTGAGCACCACCCGCGGCCGCCCGCCCGCCGAGGCGTAGACGTTGAAGCGCGTCTCGCTCACCGCCTGCTTCCGGCAGGCATAGCCGAGCCGCGTCAGCTCGTCGAAGAGGAACACCCCCACCGCGCCTTCATCGTCGGTGGTGGAGGGGATGTCGATCAACTGCCGGGCCAGGGCGAGCGGTTCCATGGTGTTGATTGTATGTGGGTGCCCGTTCCATCGCGGTAGTCGCGGTAATCAAGGAGTCTGGCGGGAACGCTTTTTCCAGATAACCCCGAACACGAGCAGCCCGGCCAGCGTGGCCAGCGAGACGGCCCGGCCCTTGATGAACGAGTCCGGGAGGAAGAGGACGCGGATGGTGTGCCTGCCTTTGGGGACGTAGAACCCGAGGAAGGCCTCGTTGGCGTAGTACCACTGGACGCGGCGCTCGTCGATGTAGACGCGCCAGCCCTTCCAGGCCGGCTCGGAGACCACCACCCAGTTGTCGCCGAGCATGTCCGCGTCGATCTTGAGCCCGGCGTCGCGTCGCGCCACGCGCAGGGTGCCGCCGGCGTTCGTCCAGGCGTAGCCGTGCATCGGTGCCTGGATCCAGGCGCGGTCGCGGAAGTCCGTCTCATCCGCCATCTCGTTCATGGCGTCGCCCTCCGGCATGCCGAGGCGGATGGTGCGGGGGATGAAGGCGCGGTCGATCACCCGGCCGTTCTCCAGGAGCTGCGCGCCCCGCTGCTTGGCCACGACGTGCCAGCCGGCGGGCGTCGGAACGTCGGGAGAGGAGATGGCGTAGCGGACGTTGAGAAAGTCGAGGAACGGCTTGTCGAGGTCGTCGACGCGGTTGAACCACACCGGCTGGTGGACGCACCAGAGACGGTAGGTCTCGAAGTAGCGGGCGAACGTCAGCGCCTCGTAGCCGCGCACGTCCTCCAGCTCGTACAGGGCGCTGGTGCCGGGGATGAATCCGTGTGCGTGCGCCACGATCCGGAACGGCCCCTGGTCGCGGCGGATGGCCCGGAAGATCGGGATGGGCGGGTAGGCCGCAAACGACGGAACGGTCGGATAGACGTCGCCGTCTTCGAGGAAGCGCTGCGCCAGCAGCACCACCAGCAGCAGCGGTACGAGATTGCGCAGCGGCGGTTTGGCGATGACGATCAGTGCCGCCACGGCCAGGCAGCCGACCTCGCCGAAGCGGGCATACGTGCCCCACTCGCCCAGCACGTCGGTGACGAGGTGGTCGTGAAGGATGAGGACGCGGCCGGCAGCCACCACCACCAGGACGGCGGTCATCGCCCAGAGCAGGGCGCGGAGGTCGCTGCGCTCCAGCACGTGCTCGAGGCCGAGCGCCGCAAGCATGACGAAGGCGCAGATGGCCGCGTAGTCGAAGCGCTCGTTGAGGGTGATGTCCAGGAGCGGGAACCGGGAGAGGACGTCCATGACGGGCGTCCAGGCCCCGCCGGCCAGGACGCCGAAGAGGGCCAGCCCGCCCCAGAACCAGGTTTCGGTCGACCGCACGCGGGCGAGCGCGTAGAAGGCCAGGGCGAGGACGAGCGAGCCAACGGCCGCGCTGTTCGGAGGCAGGTACTTGACCCCGTTGAGGTGCCACTCCACACCGTGCAGCCAGGGGAAGAGATCGACCAGCAGGCGCGCGCCGGTCTCGATGAGGGCGACGCCGTGCGACTGCATGGCCCAGCCGCCCACGCGGAAGGCATGCTCCATCGTCTCCGGCGCGGCGTCGAGGATGGGGAGGATGTAGATCGCGCCGAGGCCGAGCGCCGCGGCACCGGCGGCGAGCGTGTAAAGGAGCACCCGGCCGGGAGTCTTCGCCATCGCCTTGAGGGCGGCGCGCGGCACGGTCGTGACGAGGCGGCGAATGAGCTCGAAGGCGCCGTAGATCGCGCCGGTGACGATCATCTGCACCAGCGATTCGGGATGGCCGGCGAGGAGCGTCACCGTGAGCGCGACCATGAGAAAGGCGGCGGCGCGCACGGAGGGCTGCCGGACGACGCGGCGCGTGGCCAGGAGGATGAACGGCAGCAGGGCCCACGACGCGCCCACGGACCAGAGGACGAAGAAGGCCACGGCCTTCGCGTACATCCAGGCAGCGGCGGCGAAGAGGGCCACGCTCTCCCGGCAGCCGAGCTCCCGCGCCAGCAGGTACGCCCCCAGCGCCGCCAGGAAGAAGGTGATGGCTGCGGAGAAGGTCAGCCCCTGCGCGATGGGGAGCAGGCAGGCCAGCAGGGTGAACGGCGAATACGCCGCCGGCTGGGCCGACGCCGCCAGCACGTCGCCGGAGAGCATGAACGGATTCCACAGCGGCCACTCCCGGTGCCGCAGGGCGTACTGCACAGCCTTGCGCCACGGGATCATCTGCGCATAGAGGTCGGAGATGATCCCGTTCTGCGGCGGCGCCACCCCCAGCGGCTCGCGCATCTGCCGCAGCGGCTCGGTGAGGTACGGCAGGTCCACGGGCGCATACACCCCGCCCGTCAAGAGGGCCTTGCCGCAGAAGACGAACGGAAGGAGGACGAGCACCAGCGCCGCCGCCCGACCCGGCGGCGCGACATAGCGCTGCGCAAGCCACAACAGCAGCCCGGCCACGGGCAGATAGAGAAGGAGCGCCATTCGAGGCGCGGGATCATATCCGGGCCGAGTGCTGAGTGCCGAGTGCTGAGTGCCGAGTGCCGAGATGGGCATGAGCATGAGTGGACACACCAATCCCTCATGCGCCATCACTCATGCCTCATGCCCCTCGGCACTCGGCACTCCGCACTCGGCACTCGCTTCTAGTGTCCTGCCGCCCGCCGTTTCGACGTCGTGCTTGGTGTCACGGTGGCCGGGCCGGCGTTCAGGATCCCGCAGCCGCCGGTGACGTGGACCCAGAGCGGGGGGGCGGTGGGGATGGCCGGGGTAGGGAGGGTCGGGGGGCTGCACCCGGGGGGGTGGGTAAGGTCGAAGGGCGGCCCCTGGTACCACGGGTACGTGGGCGACGTGCCGGGGATGTTGGCCGAGAGCGTGGTGGTCGAGCCGGCCGTGACCGTGGCATTGGCCAGGGGGCTCACCAGGACCGGCGGCGCGCAGCTCGTCAATACATTGACCACTGCGGTATGCGAATCGGCCGTGCCGCAGTCGTTCGTCACCCGCACCCAGTAGCGCGTCGACGCCAGCAGCGGCGGCGTGACCAGCGTGGCCCCGTTGCCGTTCGGCGCGGGATGGCTGGTGTCGCCGGACGCGCCCTCGTACCACTGGATCGTCAGCGGCTGGGTGCCTGTGATCGCGGCGTAGAGCGTGGCCGAGGAGTTGGAGAGGACGTCGCCGCCGGCGGGCTGGGCGGCGACGGCCGCGCCCGTGCACGGCGTCACCGTCACCACGATGGTGTCACTGTCGGCGTGCGCCCCGCAGGCATTCGTGGCCCGGGCCCAGTAACTGGTCGTCGTCTGCGGCGCCACGTTGACCGTCGTGCCGACGGCGCCGGCGATGGGCGTGAACGTCGTCCCGCTCGGCCCGGTGTACCACTGGATGCTGAGGGGCGTGGACGTGCTGGACGGCGCGATAGTCAGGGGCGTCGTCCTCCCCTGCACGATGGAGATGCCGGCGGACTGACTGTCGATGGACACCAAGGCGCAGCCGTTCACCGTCACCGTGGCCGTCTGCGAGTCGGCCGGGGGCGAGCAGGCGTTGGTGATCCGCACCCAGAACTGCGTCGTCGTGGCCACCTGGAGAGAGATGGCGCTGACGTTCGCTCCCGCCACCGGCTGGGAGGTGTTGCCGGTCTTGCCCACGTACCACTGGTACTGCAGCGGCGCATCGCCGGTCGCAGCCACGGAGAGCGACGCCGTGCCGCCAGCGGCGATGGACTGCGAGGCCGGCTGAGTGGTGATGGCCGGCGCATTGCACGCGGTCGCGCCGCTGCCGTAGACCGTGGCGATGCCATCGCGGTCCCACTGCTGCAGGTTCGCGCCGTACGTGTCGTTGTTGAAGGAGACGCTGGAGTTCATGATGGCCAGCGTCGTGCTGGAGCCGCCCGCGGGAGGCTGGTCGCTGTGGCGCAGGCCGAGCGTGTGCCCCAGCTCGTGCGTCAGGACGTGATCGAACCCATTGCCCGTCAGGCCGGGGCCGGAGATGCCGTCCTGGACGACCAGGTCCGCCTCGACGATGGTGTAGAAGCGCTCCCCGTTGAACGTGTGCGTGTCGGCCAGCGAAGCGTCGTTGAACCACGCCCCGCCCGTGGCCAGGACGTCGCCGTTCGTGCCGGTGAACGAGCCGGGGATCTCGTTGGCCGGATCGTTGAACTGGATGGTGTTGACGCCGTCGCTCTGTCCCGACTTGAAACCGGTCTGGGCGATTGACGTCGTCCCGCCGTACGTGTAACTGATGCTCGAGCCGGGGTCGTTCGTCCAGGCGGCCAGGGCCCGCTGCGCCGCGGTGAGGCCGCCGTTGAGCGCGCCCGGCTGCGAGCCGTGACTGAGAAAGACGGCCGTCGGATTCGGCCAGCGGATGCCGAGTGTTCCTACCCCGCCGGTGTCCTGCAACAGATACGTGCTGGCGGCCGGACCGCTGGCGAGGTCGTGCGGCCCGGAGCCGGCGACATCCTCCGCGGCAGCCCTGGTCCGCGGCAGCGGCGCCACCACATAGTCCGCCGCCGGCCGCTCTCCCCGCGCCTCGGCGCGCACGTAGTCGAGGAACCTAGCGGCATCGCGGAGGGGCTCGGCGTGCGGCGTGCCGTCCAGGTCCCAGCCGCCGATCGACGAGGCATCGCGCACCAGGAGGCGCCGGCTGGCCGCGTCGACCGTTTCGCCGAACTTGCCGACGCACATGTTCTTCGGCACCCAGTCCCCGCGGTCGTTCGTTTCGAGGAAGAGCAGCACCCGCTCGCCCGGCGTGAAGTGCGCGGCGCCGGAGACCATGTACCCGACCGTCCCCACCTTGCCGCCGAGCTCTACGACGTCGATGCTCGAACCGACGGAGCCCTTCATCACCTCGTCAACCTTGATGGTCGTAACCGTCTCGATCCAGCCGCCGGGAGCCCATTGGCCGTGAGATGCGCCGGCCGTACCGGTGATGACGGCCCGGGAGGCGCGGACGAGGGTGGCGTCATCGGCGACGAGGAACGTGGCGGCCCGGAGGGAGGAGGCAACGAGAACGAACGCGAGGAACGCGAGGGGAAGGGTCGGTTTTTTCATCGGACGCTGTACTTCAGTATGGTGTATACGATCCACCAACCTGCTTTGATGACCCCGGTCACGGTCCCGCTGATTTTCGACCGCCCCACCCGCTTCCGGTACCGGACCGGCACCTCGCAGACCCGCGCCCCGAGCTGCAAGGCCCGGATCTGCATTTCGACGGTCCAGCCGTAGCGCCGGTCACGCATGGCGATCCGGTCGAGCAACTCGCGGCGGATGGCCCGGAACGGCCCGAGGTCGCTGTAGCGGTGACCGTACAGGAGGCGGATCATCCGCGTGGCCAGCCAGTTGCCAAAGCGCTGCTGCGGCGTCAGCGCTCCCCGCTCCACGGTGCCGCGGGCCCGGGAGCCGATGACGAGGTCGGCCTCACCATCGACGATCGGAGCCACCAGCAAGGGCATCTCGGCCGGATCGTCCGAGCCGTCCGCATCCATGAAGACGACGACGTCGATGTCCTCGGCCAGGGCCGTGAGCGCCCCGGCACAGGCGGCGCCGTATCCCCGCTCCCCGACATGAACGACGATCGCCCCGCCGGCCCGGGCCACCTCCGCCGTCCGGTCGCGCGAGCCGTTGTCGCCCACGATCACGTCGCGGACGAGGGTGCGGTCGATGGCCGCCAGTACCGCGCCAAGGGCGTCCTCCTCATCGAGGGCCGGGATGACCAGGGCGATGGGCACGGGGGGAGTATGAGCTAGAGGCGAGTGCCGAGTGCTGAGTGCCGAGTGCTGAGGGGGCATGAGTCATGGGGCATGAGTTGGATTGCCTATTTCGCAACCCCGTAACCTCGCAACCCCGAAACCGGGCGGTGAAGGCTAGTGCCGAGTGCCGAGTGCCGCGTGGGCATGAGGCATGAGTCATGGGGCATGAGTTGGCTTGCCCTAATTCGCAACCCCGTAACCTCGCAACCCCGTAACCCCGTAACCGGGTGGTGGCGTGGGGGGAAAAGACAGGGTCTGATCGGGACAGTAGGCGATTAGGAGGGTCGCCCTTCAGTCAGTCGTCGGAGTTTGAGAGAGAGATCGCAGGCCCGCCGACTGTGTCTAGATCCAAGTTCCCGCTCGGTTAGAAGCTGTCGCTTCGATCAGACCCTGTTCACTGCGCACCATACAGCATTCTTGCGGTACTTGTCTAGCTTCCTGAAGTATAGACTCGCATATGTCACTTGCTGAGGTTGGCGCGCGGGCGTTTCTCACGCCTTTTTCACGAGCCTCCGGGCGAAATACACCGCACCGCTCACCCCGACCAGGGCCGCGAATACCACCAGCACCGTCGCGCCGGTCGAGAAGAGATTCGGGTAGCGGACCCGGTTGAGGATCAGGACGCCGGTCACGATGAGGTAGAGGGCGATCCGGACGGCGTAGAGGATGGGCGCCGGGCGCCGGGAGCGCAGGGTGTCGCTCCAGAGGATCCACAGCATCACCGTCAGGGCGGCGATGGCCATTCCGGCGGGAGGAATCATCGCCCCGCCAGCGCGTCGAGCGCCTCTGTGTCAAAACCGAAAACAGCGCGCTTTCCGTCGCGGAGGACCAGCGGCCGCTTCATCAGGTTCGGCTCTTCCAGCATCAGGTCGATGGCCTGCTTCTTCGTCATCTTCGTCACATCCAGCCCGCGCTCCTTGTAGGCCGGGCTGCGGGTATTCACGAAATCCTCGAGGTGCGCTGCGTCGATGAGGCGCTCCAGCAGCTCGCGCGGCGGGCGCTCCCTGGCCAGATCGTGCCGGTTCAATTCGATGCCCTGACCTTCCAGGTGGGCGACGGCCTTGCGGCAGCTCGTTCAACTGGGTTTGAGCCACATCTCCAACGCCTTGGGCATCCCTCTCTCCTTCGTCACTTCTTGCGAACCCACCATGCGTCCGGCGCCGCGGCAGCAGCGACCGCCGCCGGTTTCGGCTGCGGCACGGCCGCCTTCGGGGCCAGCTCGGCCAGCATCTGTTCGATGTCGGGCGTGCAGCTCCCGCCGCAGTAACCGGTCGTGGCCGTGGTGCGGGCGGCAATCTGGCTCACGGTCAGGGCGCCATCGCGGATGGCCCGCTCCAGCGTGCGGTACTTGATGTTGTTGCAGCGGCAGACGGTCTTCAGACCGCGGATCGCCGGGTGCAGATCTCTGCTCAGATCGCTGCTGTCGCTCATTCCGGGGCAGGCTAACACACGCTCCTACTCCTGAAATCCCCAGCAGTGGCAACCGTCGAAACGGCAGCGCCGCTGCGCCTTATGCCGCCTCCCCTTGTGCCCGCAGGCGGAGCAGACCTCCTCCACCGCGCTCCGCACGCAGCCGCAGATCCGCAGCGGCTCGTTCTGATGCGGATACTTGTCGCAGGCATAGAGCGTGGGATGCTCCTCCGTCCCATGCTTGCAGCGCCCGCAAGCCACGATGGCCGGAGCCGTGGCCGGAGGCCGGGCCACGTTCGGCCGCGGCCGCGAGGGCGAGAGCGGCGCCGCCGAGCGCGGCAATCGCAGGGGCGGCAAGGTCCGCGAGAGCGAGAACGCCGACACGGAGGCCGGACGTCCCACCTGCGGCTTTCTGGGAGGCATGCCGAATCGTACCCGATTTGCGCCGCAGCCGAGTCCCCCGCTAGAATGCGCGCCGCACGGAATTTCAACGCCCGCATCGCGTTAGGGTCCGTTGCCGCAACACCCGGAGAAACAAGGGGCCGTAGCTCAGCTGGGAGAGCGCCTGAATGGCATTCAGGAGGTCGTGAGTTCGATCCTCATCGGCTCCACCAATCTTTTTTCGATCACTTAGAGCCCGCCGCAAGGCGGCTCTTGGCGTTTCTGGGGTGGTTTGACAGCCAAGCGAATGCTCGCGGAGCGATCTGGAGTGCGGAGGCCATGCCGCCGCTCTGCGAGTCTTCGCGACAGTCCTCCGAGCTCAGAGCGGCGGCATGGCCTCAGCACTCCAGATCGCTCCGCGAAGGCGCGCTCCATGGAGCGACCATGCTTGTTTCGGCTACGCCGAGGTAGGGAAACGCACTCCTCCCGACTCACCCTAAGGGAGCGAGTTCTCCGCAACGAGCACAGTCGACGTGGGATCCGGAGAGGATCAGCGATGGATGACGCATTTGCGGTATTGGAAGGCGAGCTGAAACGCCTGCGTGAAGGCGCGTTTGAAGCCTGGAAAACGTACATGTCCTGGTATACGTGGTTCTTTGGGAGCTAATCTGATTGTGCTCGGTTGGATTCTAGCGAAACCGTTGGAAACGCCTCAGCCGCGCAATGTGCGCGTGCTCGCTGCGGTCTGGATCGTATTCAACATTGCCGGCATCGGATCAACGCTTCGGCTGCGCTCATTTTGCGCCGGGATAGCGCAGCGTGCCGACGAAGTGTGTCAGAAAATGACGGATCGTCTGAAGTCGCTAAACTTAGAGACAAGCGCGACATCTGGTTTTGCTGGCCACCTTAGTACTCCATTCGGTAAGTTTGGTCACGGGGAGTAAGCTGTAAGCAGAGGTG
>CAZYTO010000233.1:0-9352 GCA_964650405.1 uncultured Thermoanaerobaculia bacterium
GCGAGCGCGTATGTCCGCAATCAGCCAGTGCCAGAACGGCAGGGGCTTGGTGTGCGGGTTGTCCACCCGGAAGATACGCACGCCCTGATCGACCCAGTATAGGAAGACGTCGCGCAGCTCGTTCCATAGCGACTGCCAGGCGTCGCTCTCGAAGTGGAATGGGTAGATGTCCTGGTACTTCCTCGGCGGGTTCTCGGCGTACTGGATGGTGCCGTCGGGCCGCTCCAGGAACCACTCCCGGTGGGCCCGCGCCCACGGGTGGTCGGGCGAGGCCTGGAAGGCGACGTCGAGTGCCAGCTCGATGCCGTACGGCTCGGCCGCGGCCACGAGGTTGCGGAAGTCTTCGATGGACCCGAGCTGCGGATGGACCGACGTGTGCCCGCCCTCGTCGCTGCCGATGGCCCACGGGCTGCCGGCGTCACTGGCGTCCGCCGCCGCCTTGTTGTTCCTGCCCTTGCGGAACGTTCTGCCGATGGGGTGGATGGGAGGGAGGTAGAGGACATCGAAGCCCATCCTGGCGATGCGCGGGATCTGGGCCTCGACGTCGCGCAACGTCCCGAAGGAGCGGGGGAAGAGCTCGTACCAGGTGCTGAAGGCCGCCTTCCGGCGGTCGGCGTCGATGGCGTACTCGCACTCGGTGCGGGTGACGAAACGGCGCTCGGCATTGCGCCACATGAGGTCGCGCAGCTCGGTGCCGTCGAAGTCCGCCGGCTCTTCGGCGGTCAGGTAGCGCTCCAGCCGCTTCGCGTCGCGGCCCCGGGCGCGCGCGATGGCGGCGCGGATCATGGACTGCCCGATCTCCCGCTGGACGGGAAGGTCGGCCTCGTCCCGCTTCTTCAGGTCGCGCAGCCATGTCTGGAAGTGATCGATCCAGGCCTCGACGGCGAAACGCCAGACTCCGGTTCGATCGAGCACAATCTCCGCGCGCCACCGGTCGTTGAACAGCGGCTGCATCGGCGCCTCGACGGCCTTGGTTTCCGAGGCATGCCGCAGGAGGACCACGGCCGCCAGGATGTCGTGGCCGTCCGCAAAGACATCGGCCTCAACCGCTACGACATCCCCCACCACGCGCCTGGCCGGGAAGCGCCCGCCATCCACCGCAGGGCTCACCCCCTCGATGACGACGCGCCGGCGGCCATCGAAACACACGTCGGACACGCCACGCGGTGGTGCAGGGGGCGGGCCACTTCGCGGGCGAGCGGGGGGCGGGTAACGGGGGGCGGGTAACGGGTGCCGGGTAACAGGTATCAGGTGTCGGGTATCAGTTGTCGGGTATCAGGTATCGGGTTTCGGGTTTCGGGGATGCCGGGGTCGCTGCTACCCCAGCACCTTCCGCGTCAGCGGTCGCACGAGCCATCCGAGGATGCTCGGAGCCGGCCCGCGGCGGAAGGCGGCCAGGCGGGCGATCTGTTCGGCGGCCAGCGCCGCGGCGACGAGGCCGGCCAGGATGGCGCCGGTGGAGATGGAGCTGACCACTCCGGCGATGGAGAAGACCAGCAGGATCCAGGCAATGTTGCGCGAGTGCCTTCGGTAGTCGTAGCCGAAGCGCTCCTTCGCCCGTGCCTGCTCCTCGGGACTGAGCAGGGTGACGAAGGGCTCTCGCAACATGAAAGCGTCGCGCAGGGCGATGTCGTCAGGCGCGTCGGTGATCGTAACCGCCAGTCCCTTGCTGACCTTGAACGGAGGCGTCAGCTTCGCGCGGTTGGGCGCCAGCGCGTAGAAGAGGATGTAGACGAACAGACCGGCGGTGGTGCCGATGGGACGCTTCTGCACGTACGAGATGTAGAAGCGGACGACCATCTCCGCCCCGACGCACAGCAACAGGAGGACCAAAGACACCGGCATGTAGTGGTCGTTGACGATGTGGCCGACGAGGATCAGGGTGACCCCGATGAGGACCGCAAGCTCGAAGACGACGGAGATCATCGTCAGCCGCGCCGGAAGGATGCCAAGCTCGTGGGCCAGTTCCTCCTGCACGGCAGCCGGAAGCTGCCCGGTCACGAGCCCGAAGAAGTTCGCGCTCCTGCGTCCGCGGTCCCGGGCCGCCGCCTTGCGGATCTCTTCGAGCCGGTAGGCCTCGCTCTCCTCGTCGTAACGGTCGACGAGGCGCATGGCGTGCTCCTCCCGCCACGGCAGCAGCGTGTAGCGGATGCCACCGGACGGAAGGGGCTCGGCATCGATGACTTCGTAGTAGGCCTCGCTCCAGAGCACCGCCGTGCCCGGGAACTCCGCCTTCGTGAGCGTCTTCTCCACGCGCGCCGTCCACCCCTTCTCGAAACGCGACGAGAGCAGCACGCGACCATCGTCCGCGACGCGCACGCGGTCCGCCCCATATGCCTGCATGACGCGATTGTATGGGGGGCGAGCGGGGGGCGGCGAGCGGCGAGCGGGATACGCGGCCGGTACCCGGTGCGCGGTACCAGTTACCCGGTACCAAATCCTGATACCCGACACCCGATACCCGCGCCCGGCCCCACCCGCCCGGCGCTGCGAGTGAACTCTCGCCCCCGCTCGCCACGACCCGCTAGCCGGCTACGCCCGTCCCGAGAACGCGCACGCTTCGACGCGTGCCGTCAGCTCGCCGATGTCGAACGGCTTCGGCAGGAGGTCGATGGGGTGGCCCTTGAGGCGCTCCCGGATCACGGTCGGAGAGGCGGCGCTGGTAACGATGATGCGTCCGAGGCGTGCCGGGTCGTCGGCGGCCAGGGTCTCGATGAACGAGAAGCCGTCGAGGTTCGGCATCATCAGGTCCAGGACGATCACGTCGAAGTCGTTCAGGCCGAGCTTCAGGACGGCTTCCAGGCCGTCGGAGGCCACGTCGACCTGGTGACCGGCGCGCTCGAGAACGCTCCGGACGAGCCTCCGGATGGAGACGTCGTCTTCGACCACGAGGATCGAGACCGCGGGCTGGAGTCGTGCTGTCAACGTGAAGCTACCGCCGTCGTGTACAGCAAGATTCGATCCCGATTTCAGCCCTTCACGCAGACGACCTGTTTGATGCTGGCCACCACTTCGACCAGGTCGCGCGATTTGTCGATCACGTCGCCGATCTCCTTGTAGGCACCGGGTATCTCGTCGATCACGCCCTGGTCCTTGCGGCACTCGACCCCCTCGGTCATGCGCCGGAGATCCGCCTGCGTGAAGCGCTTCCGGGCCTCGGCGCGGGACATTTTTCTCCCGGCACCGTGCGGCGCGCTCTCGAACGCGTCCCGGTTGCCGAGGCCCCGCACGATGTACGAGCCGGTGCCCATCGACCCCGGGATGATACCCAGTTCCCCTGCCCTGGCCCGGATGGCTCCCTTCCGGGTTACGAAGACATCCTCGCCGAAGTGCTCCTCGCGCGAGACGTAGTTGTGATGGCAGTTCACTCGCGGTCCGGTGGCGATGGCCTTCGGCTTCTCGTCGAGGACCTGAGCGAAGACGTCGAGGACGCGGTTCATCATGACCTCGCGATTGACCCGGGCGTACTCCTGGCACCACTCGAGGTCCCGGAGATAGCCGTCGAACTCTTCCGTTCGTTCGTTGAACCAGGCCAGGTTGAGGTCCCGGATATCGGCCGAGGCCTTCTTCAGCAGGTTCTTCGCCTTGTTGATGTGGCGCTCGGCGGTGACGTTGCCGATGTTGCGGCTCCCGGAGTGCAGCATGAGCCAGACGGCGCGATCTGTGTCGTCGATACAGACCTCGATGAAGTGATTGCCGCCGCCGAGGGTCCCGAGCTGGTGGAGAGCGCGGTCCATCTCGCGGGTGGTGATGACGCTCGGCGCCTCGAGGCCGGCGAAGAACTCCCCCGCGGCATGGAGCGGCTTCTTGTGCTGGCTGAAGCCGACCGGCACGGCCCGCTCGATCTCGCTCCGGATGCGCTTGAGATCGGAGGCGTCGAGCCGGTCCGCGAGAATGGACGTCTTCTGCGCCACCATCCCGCAGCCGATGTCGACGCCGACGGCGGCCGGGCAGATCGCACCGCGGGTGGCGATGACGGAGCCCACCGTGGCCCCGATGCCGACGTGAACGTCGGGCATGGCCGCGACGTGATGGAACACGAATGGCAGCGCCGCCGTGTTCCGGAGCTGATTCTTCGCGGCTGCTTCGACCTGGTCCGTCCAGATCTTCACCGGAACGGGCACGTCGTCGAGGATGGTCTCGATGGGCATGAGAACGCCATCTTAAACAACCCGATCAGCGATCAGCGAATCAAGCAGCCTTTCGCGCTCGGACGAAGGCGCTCATGAACGTGCCGTCGATCGCGGCGAGGTCGGTCCCGTCGGGCACGAAGGCTCTCGCGTCTTCAGCGCGGTAGACGCGGGTCGGCTCGATGCCGGCCTCGGCGAAGCCGCTCCCTCTCAGCAGATCGAGGTATTCCTCCTCGTGCAATGCGCCGGCGATGCAGCCGGTCCAGAGCTCCATCGACCGGGTCATGGCCTCGGGGATGTCGCCGCGGCGCACGATGTCGGATACGGCGAAGCGACCGCCCGGCTTCAGCACGCGGAAGGCTTCGGCGAGCACGCGGGGCTTGTCGGTGGAGAGGTTGATCACGCAGTTGGAGATGACCACGTCGACGGAGTTGTCGGGCAGGGGGATGTTCTCGATCTCGCCTCGGAGGAACTCGACGTTGCCGACGCCGGCGTTCCGCTGGTTCTGGCGGGCCAGCTCGAGCATCTCGTCGGTCATGTCCAGGCCGTAGGCTTTCCCCGACGGCCCGACGCGGCGTGCGGAGAGGAGGACATCGATGCCGCCGCCCGAGCCGAGGTCGAGGACGACTTCGCCGGCGCGCAACTCAGCCAGCGCCGTCGGATTGCCGCACCCGAGGGAAGCTAGGACCGCCTCCTCGGGGAGGCCGGCCTTCTGGGCCTCGTCATAGAGGTCCGAGGTGATGGGATCCTGCTTCGCCGTGGTGCAGCACGAGGCCTTGTAGCTCTTCACGTTCCGGGCGGCAGCGCCGTATTTCGCCTGCACCGCCTCCTTCACGCCGGTACCTTCGGGCACGCAGCAGGTGGGTCCGCAGCAACTGGTGGTCATGTGGTCCTCGCTTATTCGCTTATTCGCTTTTCGCTTATTCGCTGTTCGCTTGTTCTCTGGTCGCTGGTCGTTGGTCGTTGGTCGTTGGTCGTTGGTCGACGCATTCGATATCACGAATATATGTCGCGATGCGACATTCGTCAATACGAATGCGTTACAGATGTGGTTTCTGCGAGCGTCCTTCGAAGATGTCGCGGATCGCAGCGGTGCGGTAGTCGAAGATCGCCCGGAGCTGCCGGCGCACGAACCAGCCGGCCGTGAACCGGCCGAGGGTTCCGAGTGGCAGTTCGTACTCGAGATAGTCGTGCATCTCCACTTGACCGGGATGGGTCTCACGGAACGTGTGGGTGTGACGCCACAGGCGGTAGGGGCCGCGCTCCTGCTCGTCGGTAAACGATGCGTTCTCCCGCCAGGAGGTGATGAGGGTCGTCCAGTTCAGGGGGATGCCGGCGATACGCAGGCGGTAGCGCGTGCGGTCGCCTTGCCTCAGTAGCCGGTCGGGGGCGGAGAGGACGCGGAAGTGCATCGACGGCGGGGTGATGCAGGCCAGGTTGCGCGCGTCGGCGAAGAAGCGAAAGACGTCCGCGAGCGGAGCGCGGAGCGTCGTGGTCTGCTCGAATGTCACTTCACGACCGGGACGACGTCATTGAGGATCCAGAGCGGCCCGACGAGCAGGTGGAGGATGTTGGTCAGGAAGGCCGGCGATTTCTTCTCGTAGACGCTGTGGCCGACGAACTGGAAGATCCAGCCGAGGACGAAGAGGGCCACGTTGGGCCAGAGGGGAATCCACGCGCCGGCGAAGTACATGGCGGCGGAGATGAGCAGCATGACCAGGGCCAGCCGCCACTCCAGCATGAGGTAGACGACTTCCGCGACGGCGATGAGGAGCATGGCGGCATTCACCGGGCCGTACACCGGCACGCGGACGAGCATGCCGATGAGCGTGAGCATGATCAGCGGGATGCCGAGGCGGTGGAAGAGCTTGTTGCCCTTGGTCTGATGATGTGAGGCGTAGTCGGCAAAGAGGGAGCGGATGTCGCGCATTGGTACAGCTTAACGCTGGCGGGCGAACGGCGAGAGGAGCGGTGCGGGAAAAGGCAGCCTGTCGCCGCAGCCCGCGTCACGCGCCGGGCATTCCCCCTCGCCCTTCATCCCATCGCCCCTCGCCCTTTTGCCCGGTCACCGCGCGGTGTACACCACAGACAGCGAGTTGCCGACGACCTTGCCGACGGCCGTGGCACGGTTGCTTTGCTCGACCCGCGTGGCATAAAGGCGGTCTCCGGCCGCGGCGATCTCCCACCGCTCCTTCCGGAGGTTGGCCGCTTTGACGAAGAGCACGGAAGCGGAGTAGTCGGAGTCGCGCTCGGCGGCGAGGGGAAGGCCATCCGGCGTCATCCAGACGCGGAGCTCGATCTTCGGAGCGTTCACGAAGCGGCTGCGCGTTCCGGCCAGGGTCGGTTTCACACTGATGCGCAGGAGCGTGGCGGCCTTGCCTCCGGAGATCGACGGCGTCTCCTGGACCAGGACGGCTCCTTCCAGATCGTTCAGCAACATCGAGGCGACGTCGGTCGCGTCGATGATGTCGAAGACGGTCAGGGCGACCATCGCCGTGCGGGTAGGAGTAGGGTTCTCGGCATTGCGCTTCTTGCTTTCGGCCTCACTCTCGGCGGCGCCGAGCGCGCTGGGCGGCACGCGGATGAGCATTCCAGCCGGGCCGAATTCGACCTCGAAGCTTGTCGTCCCTCCGCGAGACTCCGCCACATCCTCGGATTCGCTGTTCACCCGAAGGGATGCCGAGGCCGCGAAGGGAGCCTTCGCCGGAAAGCGTCGCAGCGTCGCGCGCAGATCCGACAGCGAATCTCCCGCCGCGGGAACGGCCAGGACCAATGCAGCGATGCATGGATGAACCAGCAGCCGGATTCGACGAGACATCGAATACCTCCGTCAATGCCAGACGCTACCTGATTCTCCGCGGGCTCACCACAGTTTCATTGGCGGTTGAGAGGTTGCTGACGCGCCGGTTACTCGGTTGCTGGCTGCACCGTTACGTCTCCGGTCAACGCGAAGGGCTCTCGTGAGGAACGGATCACGTACCATGGCGCCGTGACCGAGCGCATCGGCCCGTATCGCATCGTTCGCAAGCTGGGCGAAGGAGGGATGGGTGTGGTCTTCGTGGCCGAGGACGAGCGGCTGCACCGCGAGGTGGCCATCAAGACCATCCGCGACTCAGTCGACTCCTCGGCGCGGGAGCGCTTCTTCCGCGAGGCGCGCGCCGCGGCCAGTCTCAGCCATCCCAACGTCTGCCAGCTCTTCGACATCGGGGATGAAGACGGGAAGCCGTTCCTGGTCATGGAGCTCCTGGAAGGCGAATCGCTGGCGCGGCGCCTGACCCGCGGCGCCCTGCCGTTCGCCGAAGCGGTCAACATCACGCTCGGCGTCCTCACCGCGCTCGAAGCCTTGCACGGCCGCGGCTTCATCCATCGCGACCTCAAGCCCTCCAACGTCTTCCTCACCGCCCACGGCGTGAAAGTGCTCGATTTCGGCCTGGCCCGGGAGACGCAGTCCCGCGTCTCGCCGGACGCCACCACCCTCCGGCCGGGAGGCGAATCGCCGCTCACGCTAAGCGGCATGATCGTCGGCACGCCGCGCTACATGGCGCCGGAACAGCTCATGGCCTCCCCTGCCGACGCGCGGAGCGACGTCTTTGCCGCCGGGGTGCTGCTGTACGAGATGATCAGCGGCAAGCCGCCGTTCGACAACGACAACGCCATGCAGCTCTTCCACGCGGTGGTGTACGAGACGCCGCCCAACCTGGCCGGCTCCGCCGCCATCAACGCCCTCAACCGGATCATCCACCGGGCCATGGCCAAGCGTGCCGACGATCGCTACGTCTCGGCGGCGGCCATGGCCGACGACCTGCGCCAGGTGCTGCTCATCTCCGACTCGGCGTCGCCGGTCATCGCCCGCCGCGTTACGCGCCTCATCGCCCTTCCCCTGCGCATTCTGCGGCCCGATCCGGAGACGGACTTCCTGGCCCAGGCCATCCCCGAAGCGATCACCACCTCGCTGGCCGGCGTGACCTCGCTGATCGTCCGCTCGTCGATGGCGGCAATTCGCTACGGGCCGGCGGCCGATCCGAAAGCCCTGGCCGAGGAAGCGGACGTGGACATCGCCCTGACCGGCACGATCCTCCGCGCCGGGGAGCAGATCCGCGTCACAACGCAGCTCGTGGAGGTACCGTCGGGGACGGTCGTCTCATCGCTGTCATCGCAGGCGACCATGTCCGACCTCTTCGAGCTCCAGGACCGTCTGACGCAGCGGATCGTGGAATCGCTCGAGCTCCCGCTCACCGAGCGCGAAGCGCGTCTGGTCCGGCGCGACGTCCCGGCCACGCCGCGGGCGCACGAGTTCTACCTGCGGGCCGGGCAGCAGGGAGAGTCTCCCGAGGCCTGGGAAGTGGCGCGCGACCTCTACCTCCGCGCCGTCGATGAAGATCCGCGCTACGCGCCGGCCTGGGGACGCCTGGCCCGCATCTACCTCCTCCTCGGCAAGTACGGCGGCAGCTCCGCGCGCGACTACGCCCTCTCCGAGTCCGCGGCGCGGCGGGCGCTCGACCTCAACCCCGAGCTGGCCATCGCCCACTACGCCTACGCGCAGCTCGAAGCCTCGACCGGAAGGGCCCGCGAGTCCATGCTGCGCATGCTCGAGCTGGTGCAGCGCGGCACCAACGACCCTTCCGTCTATGCCGCGCTCGTCACCGTGTGCCGCTTCTGCGGTCTCCTGGAAGCCTCGGTCGCGGCACACGAGCAGGCCAAACAGCTCGATCCGCACGCTTCGACCAGCGCGGCACACACGTACTGGATGCTCGGTCGTTACGACGAGGCGCTGGCGGCGGTCGATCCCGACCGCGACTTCGGCGATGCAGCGTTCATCCACGAATCACGGGGAGACATGCAGGCCGCCGTTGCCGTGTTCGAAGACCGCCGGCGCCGCCTCCTGGCCACGGGCTCGAAGAGCGCTGCCGGAAACTTCCGCATCTTCGAGGCCTTCCAGGCGTCGATCCTGGGCGACCGCGAGAAGACCACCAGGATGTTCAATGAGTTTCGGGATTTCCCCGACCCGGAAGGGCTCTACTATGGCGCCCGGTCGCTGGCCCACGTCGGCGAAATCGAAATCGCCATCGAGCTCTTCGAGCGTGCCGAGTCGGGCGGCTTCTATTGCTTCCCCTTCTTCATGCGCGACGCCTGGCTCGACAACCTCCGCGGCCTCCCCCGCTTCAGCGAGGCCTTGCGGGGCGCCGAGAAGAAGTGGCGCGACGCGCAGCGGGCGTTCGAGG
>CAZYTO010000234.1:0-9342 GCA_964650405.1 uncultured Thermoanaerobaculia bacterium
CCGTCCTTGTTGCGTTTGACGACGAGTTGTCCGGTGCAGCTTTCGATCGTGGGCTCGACGGTGAGTACGTCCTGCGTCGTGATGCCGACGTGGGGATGGTCGGTAATCGTCGTTGCGCGGAAGAGTCCCCAGGGGAGCCGGCCGTGGACCAATTCATCTGTGGGTATCTGAAAGATCGCGTGGAGCTCGCTCAGGTCACGGTCGCGGTAGAACCCGAGGTCTGGCGGGTCGGTGATGTTGCATGCTTGTGAGAGTGCGCGGTGTTGCTGAATGCGCAGGTAGTTTTCCTGCTCGTCGCGGTACGCACGGGGAAGGATGCGCGTGACGACACCAACCATCTCTTCGCGCATCACGGGTTGCCGATCGCGGTAGCGCGGGTTGTCCTTGCCTAAGCATGGGTCACCAGCACGCGAGAAGTACCGCCACACATACCCGTCGATCGGGCCATACACCGGATGCGGGCCTTTGGCTCTGATGACGACGATGTCCCGATGCCGCGGCAACCGGCTCGTGGATACGATGACGGCGTCGTTGTCGAGGATGGTGGGTTGCATGCTGTCCCCGATGACGGTGGTCGCGTACACGCTGCCGCGTGCGATCTGCCGCTCCACGCTGAAGGGGACTTGGATTGGCCGTTTCGTGCGTGCGGGCGCTGGTGGGATGTGCGGTCGGCGGATGCGCACCGTCCCATCAGGATCGCGTTCGAGCGTGCCGAGGTATTCGCAATCACTCATTGGTCATTCCTTTCGCGCTCGGAGAAGGAAGGTCGATGTTTCGCGACTCGCGCTGCGCAGGACGGCTTGTCGACCGGTTCTCTCAAGACACTTGTTCGTACCTTGATTGAGCCGGCTTCTCGTAGCGGTTTTTGGCGCGTGTTTTCAGTGGCTTTCGTACCGGAGGATCAGCGTCACCGCACCGAGCACGCGAACGAGGCGCGGCCATTCATCCACGCTGGCCGGTTCCTCCTCGTCCCAGCGGCAGGAGTCGGGTGCGTCAATCCCGGCCATGGACCATTCGAGCAGCTCCTCGCCGAAGCTGCGAATGCGATCCCGAGCATCCGATGGAAGGGCGGCGAAGGAATGCCCATCGGACAGATTCCCCATTCGCCAAGCGCACCATTCACCGTGCTTGCGGAACTCGTCGAGAAGGAGGCCGCACGGTTACGCAAGCTCCGCCTCCTGCTGCTGCGCAAAACCAAAGAAACCGCATCCGACTTGGAGGCGAAGACACTCGCACTAGAGATCGACGACGCCTTACGCGAGATGCAGGATCGTCACGCCACCTTCGCACGCAAGAAGAACCTCGATCGGGCATCGGAACCCGTCGCGCGTGCACCGGCCCGATTCAAGACGCGCGACGATGGTTCTCCTTACGCGCCCTTGCTCGTGCTGCAGAACCTCGGCTACGGGTGGCGCGTCGACAGTCCTCAGGTACCAAAAATCGCCACGCGATTTGAGCCTGGCGAAGACGACGTGATCGGCACCTGGCTCGCGCCACCATCCTCCGGTTGGAGGTTCACCAACGCGAGCATCGTCAAAGCAAAGGCCGAGGAAGTAGATGAATCGACAGCCGAATAACACGTGCAGGTGACGAGCGCTCCGACCCAACCCCGACCCGGTGAACACTTGCGTGAACACTTTCCGCCGAAGGAAGGCAAAAAAGAAGCCGCTCGGTCTGTGCAACACGAGCGGCTTCAAGGGGTTAGCTGGTAGGCGCTAGCGGACTCGAACCGCTGACCCCCACCGTGTGAAGGTGATGCTCTACCGACTGAGCTAAGCGCCTGTCCTACCTGGAAATGCTGTCAACGAACGACTCCGGCATCCTATTTCAGACCTCAGCGTAACGCAACCTGGTCGACCTGGAAGGCGAACGGGCCAGGCGAGGGACCGCCGGCGAAGATCACGGCCATGATGTCGGAGCCGTCCACGCCGAAGACTTTCCAGGGGAGGGTGTGCTGCTCCCAGTCGGGTCCTGCGGTGAAGGTCTGGGTGATCGGCATCATGCCGTGGGACTGCGAGAAGATCATCACCCGGACCGGCTTGCCGTCGCCCTTCGCCCAGAAGGTCAGGTCTTTCTTCGAGGAGAGGTTGGCCGGCTGCATCGGTGTGTCGGCGGGGGACCACATGGCGCCGAACCAGGCCCAGGGGAGGGCGCCGTCGATGGTGCCGGTGACGGAGAGGCACTTGGCCGTGCCGGAGGCGCCGCCGTCGACGATTTTCAGCTCGCCGGTCGACTTGCCGCCGGCGATGGAGTCGGCGGTGGGGAGCCAGATGGTGCCGAAGGCTGCGGCGGGGGTGCCGCCCTCGAAGTCGCTCAGGAGGTTTGCGTTGATTCCTTCCGGCGCGCGGCTGACAGACTGGCGGGCGGTGGCCACGGCTTTGGCGTACCTGGCGCGGTCGAGCCGGACACCTCCCTTCCAGACGGCCACGATGTCGCGGGTGGCGGTGATGTCCTTCGTCGGATCGCCGTTGACGAGGAGGAGGTCGGCACGGAGGTCTTTGGCGATGCGGCCGCGATCGTCGATGCGGAAGGCCTTGGCCGGGACGCTCGTCGCCGCGGCCAGCGCCTGGAGCGGGGTGAGTCCGGCCCGGACGAGCAACTTCAGCTCGCGATGCAGGGAGATGCCGTGGGACGTGCCGGGGTTCGGCGCGTCGGTGCCCGCCAGGACCGGGACGTTGGCGGCGAGAAGCTGGCGGATGGACTTCTCCGCGGCCGGATAGGTCAAGACCGGGCTGCCGAGGCGATGGGGAAAGGTCGCGGACAAATGGCCGCGCGTGTCGGCGTTGACGTAAGGATCGAGACGGGTGTCGGCGGCCAGTCCGGCATCCCTGTCGCCGCTGATTCCCTTCAGCAGAGTCAGGGTGGGAATGGCGAAGGCCCTGTGCTGGGCGAGGAAGGCGCCGAACTCGGGATCGGGATCCTGATCGACGAAGAGGTGCACGATGCCGTCGGCCCCGGCATCGACGGCGTCGCGGGCACCGGCCAGCGAGCCGATGTGCACCACGGCCAGCTTGTGGCGCGCGTAGGCTGCCTCGATGACGGCGTGCATGGTCTCCTTACTGATGGTGGGGATGTTCATCCCGTACTTGCGGCCGTCGTCGTAGACGATCTTGATCCAGTCCGATCCTTCCGCGATCCGGGCGTCGACGAAACTCTGCGCCTCCGCCGGCGAGGAGATGGTGGGGATGGTCATGCCGTACTCGGTGCCGTGCCCCTTCGGCGCGGTGACGAGCGTTCCTGCGGAGAAGAGGTCGGCCCGGGTGGCGACGTTGCCCTTTTTCTGTTCGTCCCGCATGGTCCGCGCGAAGCCGGCGTCGGTGAACTGATCGAGCTCCGTGGTGACGCCGAAGAGGAGGGCCTGCTCGAGTGCATCGCCCCAACAGTGCGTGTGGGCGTCGATCAGTCCCGGGAGGAGGGTCTTTCCGCTGCCGTCGACAACCTCGGCGCCCGCAGGAGCCTCGATGGCCTTGCCGACACGGGCAATGCGGCCGTCGTGCACGAGGACGTCGGTGGCCTCCAGGACGCGGCTGCCATCGAAGACGCGGGCATTGCGGATGAGAAGGTCGGCGGCGAACAGGGGTCCCGCTGCGGCAAGTGCGAGTGCCAGGGCGATGATTCGCTTGAGCATGGACAGAAGATAGAACGCTGAGGCCACCGCGGGGAGGCGCAATCGTCAGAGCGAAGGCCTGACATTCGTCATCCGCGGCGACGGCCGATCCCTCGCATAGGCACCGCCGAGATGTCGAGCCTCACGCGGAGTCGCGGAGTAGGCGGGGAGGGCAGAGCTCCGCGATCTCCGCGTCCCCCGCGTGAACCGGCTGGTTCGACGTCCTACGTCCATCAGAACGTACGACACCGCGCGCCGCAGCGACTCCTGCCCGCCGATGTGCTCAAATGCGCAGCGCGATGAAGCGTGGGCAGAAGATCGTCGCCGGGATTGCGGCCGCGACGGTGGCGGGGCTCGCCCTCGACCGGATGTTCGCGGCGCCGCGGTTCCAGGGAGCGGTGGACGAGCACTTCGACGGGCGGCGGTTCCGGAATCCGAACGGCGGGAAGCGTCACGGCCGCGGATTTCTCAAGTGGATGCTGACCCGCGAGCGCGGGTGGTGGCCGGAGTGGATCGACGCGCCGTACGGGCCGAAGCCGCCGGAACGGGTGGGCGGCGGGGGGATGCGGGTGACGTTCATCAATCACTCCACGACGCTGCTGCAACTGGACGATGTCAACATCCTCACCGATCCGGTCTGGTCGGAGCGCGCCTCGCCCGTGGAGTTTCTCGGGCCGCGGCGACGCCGGGCGCCGGGGATCCGCTTCGAGGATCTGCCGCCGGTCGACGTGGTGCTGGTCAGCCACAATCACTACGACCACCTCGACGTGACGACGCTGCTGCGGCTCGTGGCCCGCGATGGGCCGCGCATCGTGACGCCGCTGGCCAACGGGGCGTTGATGGCGCGGCACGGCATCTTCGGCGTTACGGAGCTGGACTGGTGGGGCGGCACGACGCTGGCCCGCGACGTGCGCGTGACGTGCGTGCCGGCACAGCATTTCTCGTCGCGCGCCGTCTCCGACCGCGACGCGAATCTGTGGGGCGGTTTCGTGGTGAGCGGTCCGTCCGGCAATGCCTACTTCGCGGGCGACACGGGGTGGGGATCGCACTTCGAGGAGATCCGGTCGCGCTTCGCGCCGATCCGCCTGGCCATGCTGCCCATCGGCTCGTACCTGCCGCGCTGGTTCATGAAGCCGGCGCACATGGACCCGGGCGACGCGGTGCGGGCCCATCAGACGCTCGGCGCCTCGACGAGCATGGCCATCCACTTCGGCACGTTCGAGCTGGGCGACGACGGCGCCGAGGAGCCGGTGCACGATCTGCGGGGCATGCTCGCTGCCGCCGGCGAGATGCGATTCTGGATTCCCGGTCAGGGAGAAGGGAAGGACGTACCTTGACGACGAAACTCCACCACTCGATCGGTCCGGTCATCCATGGCATCCTCGACTACGCGAGTGTGATCCTCCTGGCCGTCGCGCCGGGCGTGACCGGGTTCAACGGGAAGCCGGCGTTCATCTGCTACACACTGGCGGTGGTGCACCTCGCACTCACTCTCCTGACCCGCTTCCCCCTCGGCGCGTTCAAGATCATCGGCTTCCCCCTCCACGGCGCGATTGAATTCCTCGTCAGCCTGCTGCTGATCGTGATGCCGTGGCTGGCCAATTTCTCGCGCGGCGTGCTCAACACGCGCTTCTTCGTGGCGTTCGGCCTGCTGCTGTTCGTGATCTGGCTGCTGACGGATTACCGAGGGCGAAGGGGAGCGGTGGGGGCGGGGGTGGGGGCGGGGTGACGGGTACCAGGTACCGGGTACCAGGTAACGGGTACTGGGTCCCGAACAACGGACAACGGACAACGAACAACGAACAACGGACAACGAACACGGACAACGAACAACGGACAACGATCTCCGGGCTCTCTACGTCCTGTAGCCGTCACTCTCCGTGGCCGGGATCGACCACGTATCCGTAGATCTGCAGGGCCTCCGAGCGCAGGTCGAGCTCCAGCGGGGCGTAGTCTTCATTCGTGCTGACGAGGCGCGCGGTGTGGCCGCTGATCTCGAGCATCTTCAGGTAGAGGCCGTCGTCGCGGCGGATGAGGGTGACGTGACCGTTTGCCGTGCGCGGGCTGCGCGTCGGCTTGAGGTAAGCCAGCTCTCCGTCGCCGAGGGGGTGGGCGCCGCCGTCCATGGAATTGCCGGTGACGCGGGCGATGATCCGCGCCCCGCGGTTCCAGGCCCGGCGCGGGATCTGTTTTCGCTCGCTCTCCAGTTCCGCGACCAGCTCGGCGTTCGGGTCCGCGGCGGCGCGTACCGGCGCAACCCACCGGTTTGCAGGCACTTTCGGGAGCGGGAGAAGCGCGGCGGAGGGGCTGGAGCCGGCCGGAAGCCAGCGCTCGAGGATCTCGCCGAGACGCCCTGACAGCCGGACCGCTTCCTGCAGCGCGGCCAACTCGATCACCAGCTCGCCGTCGGTGAAGAGCCGCGCCGGCTCGCAGTGAATGGCGCGTGCGATGGCCAGGAAGTCCGGCAGGGTCGGCACCTGGATGCGGTTGAGGATCTTGCTCAGCTTCGTCGCGCTCATTCCGGCATCCTCGGCGATCCGGGTTCGCTTCAGCCCGCTCGCCTCGACCGCGGCCATGAGCCGGTCCATCACGTCCATGCGTCACCAAAGGTACGAGGCCGCGCCGGTCCGGCGTTGTACGAATGGTTGCTCTCCGGGCAACGTAAAGCCGTAGAATTTCGATCAAAGCATCAAGACTCGGATTAGATGCTG
Organism: uncultured Thermoanaerobaculia bacterium; assembly: GCA_964650405.1. Taxonomy (GTDB): domain Bacteria; phylum Acidobacteriota; class Thermoanaerobaculia; order Gp7-AA8; family Gp7-AA8; genus CAZYTO01. Next base: position 6,319 of record CAZYTO010000234.1, read on the forward strand.
ATTAAGTAACAAATGTTACTTATGACGCAAGTTGATTTCATGAGCGCTGATCTCGGATCCCGCCGCTGTGTCCATAGAATGGCAGCCGTGCCGAAGCAGATGGACGGCGTCGTCGAGCGCGTCACGTATCACAACGACGCGGACGGCTTCTCCGTGCTGCGCTTCCGTCCACGAGATGGGAAGGGCGCCGTCGTGACAGTCGTCGGCCACCTCGGCCTGATCGCGGAGGGAGAACGGCTGCTCGCCGAAGGGGATTGGCGCGAGGACCGGCAGCACGGCCGGCAGTTCGTGGCCACGCTGCTCAAGCCACTGCCCATGGAGGGACGGGCCCAGATCGAGACGTTCCTTGCGTCGGGAGCGGTCAAGGGCGTCGGCGCATCGACGGCGCGGCAGATGCTCCAGCACTTCGGCGACAACGTGCTGGAGATCCTCGACGAGAAACCGGAGCGGCTGCGGGAGCTGCCCGGCATCGGGAAGAAGCGGGCCCAGATCATCGGCGAAAGCTGGGCGGCGCAGCGGTCGTCGCGCGAGCTGATGATCTTCCTCGCCGACAGCGGCATCGGCGTGGCCCGGGCCGCCCGCATCCGCAAGCAGTTCGGTGCCGACGCCGTCCGCATCATCAAGCAGAATCCCTACCGGCTGGTGCGGGAGATCCGCGGCATCGGGTTCGCCACGGCCGACGCCCTGGCCCTCAAGCTCGGCCTGTCCCGCGACGCGCTGGAGCGCATCCGGGCCGGTCTCTCACACGCCCTGTTCGAAGCCTCGGCGCAAGGGCACTGCGGCCTTCCGGCGGACGATCTTGTCGACTCCTGCGCAAAACTCCTCGGCATCGGTACGGAGCGGATCAGCGAGGCCATCACTCTCGAGCTGGAGGCGAAGCGCCTCGTGCGCGACGCACTCGGAACGCGCGAGGCCGTCTTCCTGCCGCGGCTGTACCACGCGGAGCGCGACATCGGCAGGACGCTGCAACGGCTGGCGAAGGGGAAGCCGCCCTGGCCCGCCGTGGATCTGGAGAAGGCGCTGGGCTGGGTGGAGCGGAAGACGAATGTCCGCCTCGCGCCTTCACAGCGCGCGGCCGTCGAGCTGATGCTCCGCTCGAAGGTCTGCGTCATCCCCGGCGGGCCGGGCGTGGGGAAGACGCCCATCGTCAATTCCAACGTCCGGATCGTGGCGGCGAAGAACGCAGACATCCTTCTGGCCGCGCCGACCGGCCGTGCCGCCCGCCGCCTCGGCGAGAGCACCGGGCGGGACTCGAAGACCATCCACCGCCTGCTCGAAGTGCGCAGCGAGGACGGCGGCTTCGCCCGCGACGCCTCGAACCCGCTGGAGTGCGACCTGCTGATCGTCGACGAAGCGTCGATGATCGACGTCAACCTCATGTCGGCCATGGTCGAAGCGCTTCCGGCCGGCGCGGCCCTGCTCCTCGTCGGCGACGTCGACCAGCTCCCCGCGGTCGGTCCGGGCCAGGTCCTGGCCGACGTCATCCGCTCCGGCGTGATCCCGGTCGTTCGCCTCACCGAGGTCTTTCGCCAGGAGGCGGAGAGCCGCATCGTCGTCAGCGCCCACGAGATCAACGAAGGCCGCATGCCCGACCTGTCCCGCCGCGACGGCGACTTCTTCTTCGTCAAGACCGCCGACGCCGCCCTCGCGGCGGACCGCATCGTGGAGCTCGTGGCGGAGCGCATCCCCAACCGCTTCGGCTTCGATGCCCTGCGCGAGGTCCAGGTCCTCAGCCCCATGCGCCGCAGCGCCGCGGGCGTGGAGGCGCTGAATGCCGCGCTGCAGAAGCGACTCAATCCTCAGGCCGCACAGCCGGGCTCTCCCGGCATCGAGCGCCTCGGTACGACGTTCCACGCCGGCGACAAGGTCATGCAGACGGTCAACAACTACGAAAGGGACGTCTTCAACGGCGACATCGGCGTGATCGTCCGCATCGATCCGGAGACCGCCAAGACCACCGTCGACGTCGACGGCCGCGAGATCGTCTACGAAGAAGACGAGCTCGACGACCTCGTGCTCGCCTACGCCACGACCATCCACAAATCGCAGGGCTCCGAATACCCCGCCGTCGTCGTCGCCCTCACCACCCAGCACGCCATCATGCTGCAGCGCAACCTCGTCTACACGGCCGTCACCCGCGGCAAGAAGCTCGTGGTCATCGTCGGCCAGCAGTCCGCGCTGCGCCAGGCCGTCACGACGACGAGCACCCGTCGCCGCTGGACGAAGTTGCGGGAGTGGCTGGCGGGCAGCACCAACACGGGAGGGGATCACCAACCGTAATCAACGAAGATCCGGATAACGTCAACAGCACGTCGCCGCCAAAGCACCGAGAGGGACACCCTCTCCCACCGGGAGAGGGTCGCCGCGGAGCGCGCATCGCCGAGAGCGAGTCATCGCAGAGCAGTCAGCGCAGCGGCGGGGTGAGGGGTCAAGGCCTTCATGGGGCTTCGACCGACTGCCAATTTCCACGTTGTGTTGCGTTGCTTCAATGTCGTGCGTGGCTGCCCAAGGAGGAGGCCCCTCACCCCGGCTCTTCCGCGCTGAATGCTTCGGAGCTGATTCACTCCATGTTGAATTGCGCGCTCCAGAGTCGACCCTCTGCCGTGGGGAGAGGGTGCGGCCGGCTCTGCTTCACGTGTTGCCTCCTTGCCTCGTGTCCTCCCACCCACCCATCTTCAGAACAGAGGGTGGCTCCGGTTCGCGCCACCTGTGCCCATGGCGTTCGAGCTCCGGCTGCACACCCCATGTTCAGAGCAGCGGGTCAGTGCACGCTGCGCCTTCCCGCGAGCTATCTTCTCTCTCAGCACTTGCTGACGACTGCACACCGAGGCGCCGTAAAGCTCAGACATCGCAGGCGCGTCGCATGGCCACACGACGTGTGGTGTCGAGACCTCGACCGGCCTCGTTCTCGAGGACGGCAAGCAAGGCCGGGCTGAGCTGGTCCGGTGGGATCTCCTCAAATCCAAGTCCCGCGTAGAACGGCATGTTCCACCGTACAGCCCGGAAGGTCGTGAGCGTGACCGA
>CAZYTO010000235.1:0-9317 GCA_964650405.1 uncultured Thermoanaerobaculia bacterium
GAGACTCCGTCGTAAGCCCCCTGCACCGGAACCATATTCGCCGACTGGACGCGGGTTCTCACCGGCGGCAACCTGTCCCTGAACCTCGGGCACGTCTCGGCGGCCTTCGTGGGTGAAACGTCCATCTTCGGGTTCATCTCTCCGATCATGGGCGCGCGTTACCGTTTCGAGGCCCAGGCCCTGAGCGGCGACCTCAAGTTCGAGACGGCGCTGGCCGACGTGCGCAAGTACTGGTACGTCCGCCCCTTCACCTTCGCCCTGCGCGGCATCCACTACGGCCGCTACGGTACGGACGCGGAGAACCCGCTGCTGTCGCCCCTCTACATCGGCGACGACTACCTCATCCGTGGCTACAACATCAGCTCGATCGGTCTGAACGAGTGCAAGGCCCCCTCGGGATCGACCGCCTGCCCCGTCTTCGACCGCCTCGTGGGCTCGAAGCTCGCCGTGGCCAACGCCGAGATGCGCGTCCCGCTCTTCGGCAACCAGCAGTACGGCCTGGCCCGCGGCTTCATCCCCACGGAAGTCGTCGGCTTCATCGACGCCGGCACGGCCTGGAGCAAGGGGCAATCACCGAAGCTGACGTTCAAGACCGACACTCAGGACCTCGTCCCGGTCTTCAGCGCCGGCATCAGCCTGCGCATGCTCCTCAGCTACATCCCGCTCGAGTTCTACTGGGCTAAGCCGTTCCAGCGCCCCGACGCGGGATGGCAGTTCGGATTCAACATCCTGCCGGGGTGGTAGGGCGGGTGACGGGTACGGGGTGACAGGTACCGGGTATCAGGTAGTGCCGGGGTGAGCGGAATGGCTCGCCCCGGTACTTCGCTTCTGTAGCGGCGATGCACGTCGCTGCCACCGAATTCGAAGAGCTCGTGGAGCGGGCGCTGGAGAGCCTTCCGAAGCGATTCGCCGACCTGGTGCAGAACGTGGCCATCGTCGTCGAGGACGAGCCGTCCGAGAACGACCTCGACGCCCTCGACGACGACGCCTACGACGCGGGCCACGAGCTGCTCGGCCTCTACCGAGGAATCCCGCGAACCCGGCGCACCCACGACATGTTCATGCTTCCCGACCAGATCGCCATCTTCCGCGGCCCGATCCTCCGCGTCTGCCACACGCGCCAGGACGTCATTCGCCAGGTGCGCGAGACCGTCATCCACGAGCTGGGACACTACTTCGGCCTCGCGGACGAGGACATGGCGTACTGATTCGCTGGTCGCTGATGGCTGATCCGTCCCAGGAGTACTGACACGAATCAGCGAATAAGCGAATAAGCGATTAGGCGAATAAGCGACTCTTAGTCCGCCACGCCTCCCATGGTCAGGTTGACGGTGGTTCCCATGATCCCGCTGGCCTTGTCGGACGCAAGGAAGACCGCGGTGTTTGCCGCTTCCTCGAGCGCCATGACCCGCCGCGGATGGCTCATGCCTGCCAGGTACGCCTGGAACTGTTCCCAGGTCATGCCCGCTGCCTTGAGCTCGAAGAGCTCCTTCATCGTGCCCGTCTCCGGCAAACCGTGCGGTCGCAGACCGACTACGCGGATGCCCTCAGGTGCGAGCTCGACCGAGAGGTCTCGGGTCAGTGCCTCCTTGGCGGCAAGCGCCGGACCGTAACCTCCGTTCAACCGCGTGCCCGCCCGCGCGGGGAGAGCGGTCACTGTCATGATCACGCCCGACTTGTTGGGGATCATCCGCCGGGCCGCGAGGCGTGCGGTGAGGAAGTACGACGTCGCATAATCCGTGATGGGCAGAGCAAACTGCCTTACATCCAGCTCGACCAGAGGGACACCTACGACCTTCGCAGTCGTCAACCCGACCGCGTTGAACGAGATATCGACGCGGCCCGCCTTGTCCATCACGGTCTGCAGGTGCTTGTCCACGGCCTTCTCCTCGAGCGCGTCCACCTCCGCCGCCTCCGCGGATCCGCCGGCAGAAACAATCTCCTTGGCTACCGCTTCGACTGCGGCCCGGCGGCGCCCGGTGAGAAAGACCCTGGCCCCCTCGCTCGCGAAAGCGCGGGCCACAGCGCCGCCGATCGCACCTCCGGCTCCGTAGATCACTGCTACTTTGTTCTTCAGCATCATCTTCCTTCCTTTCCGGCCCGGGTGGTGACACCCGCCCGTTTCATGAGTCAGATCGACCGATGACCTCAGGCATGGCTGCCGAGTGCAATCCAGCGACGTCCGGATGGTCAAAGCCGTCAACGGATGCAGACACCGCGGCGCGCCGAAACTGGGCGGTCACCACCACCGGATTCACGCTTCGGCCATGTGCTATAAGAAAGGGAAGGGCGATACGTGCGGGAACACGGTGACGCGATGGTGAGGTGGTGACAGCCGACCTGATCTCGAAGGCGCGGGCCATGGACGGCGACGCGTTCCGGGAGCTGACCGAGCCCCACCGGCGCGAGTTGCAGGTGCACTGCTACCGGATGCTGGGATCCTTCCATGATGCCGAGGATGCCCTGCAGGACACGATGCTGGCCGCGTGGCAGGGCCTCGGAGGATTCGAAGGACGGGCCTCGCTCCGCACCTGGCTTTACAAGATCGCCACCAACCGCTGTCTCAACGCGCGTCGCTCCGCCAGCCGGCGGCCTCCGACGGAATGGAACGTGCCCGGAGTGGAACAGCCCGAGCCCTTCCGGCTCGGCGAGGTCGTATGGCTCGAGCCCCTTCCCGACACGCTCTTCGAAGGTGCGATCGACGCGCCGCCCGGACCCGACGCCCGCTACGAGCGGACCGAATCCATCTCCCTCGCCTTCGTGAAGGGCCTTCAGCTCCTGCCGCCCCGCCAGCTCGCCGTCCTCATCCTGCGTGACGTTCTCGGATTTCGCGCCAACGAGGTGGCCGGGATGCTGGACTCGACCGTCGAGTCGGTCAACGGCGCCCTGAAACGGGCGCGCGCCAGCCTGCAGCGCCGGAAGCCGCCGGCCGCCGGCCGCGAATCACCGGCCGCCTCCGACGCATCCTCCGAGGAGGAGATCGTAGCCAAGTTCGTCCGCGCGTACGAGGCCGCCGATCTGGACGCGATCGTGGCCCTTCTGACCGACGACGTCTTCATCTCCATGCCGCCGATGCCGTTCGAATACGAGGGCCGCGACGCCGTGGCCCGCTTCTGCGCCAGCATCTTCGGCGCCGGTCGGAGATTCGACCTCCTGCCGGCGCGGGCCAACGGTCAGCCTGCGTTCGGCGCCTACCTGCGCGGCCCCGCCCGCACCCACCCGGGCGTCGGCCTCATCGTCCTCACCCTCACCGGCGACCGGATCTCCGCCATGACCCGCTTCAACGACAGCGTGCTTCCGTCGTTCGGGCTGCCGGGAGCGATCGCGCAGTAGGCGCTTAATCGCTGAGGTGCTTAATCGCTGGTCGCTGGTCGCTGTGCACCCTTCTTCTCCGGGTGCCTTGGAGGGCTCCGCCGCGATACTGCGACCCGCGACCAGCGACTAAGCGAATAAGCGAATAAGCGTATAAGCGAATAAGCGACTTCACTGAACGATCTTGATCAGCTCCACGTCGAACACCAGCATGCCGTGCGGCTTGTTGGGAGTTTCGCCGTAGGCGAGATCGCCCGGGACCCAGAAACGCGTTTTCTCGCCCTCGGTCATGAACTGCAGTCCTTCGCGCCAGCCGGCGATGACGTTCTCCAGGCCGAACTCCGAGGGCTCGCCCCGCATGATGGAGCTGTCGAAGGGCTTGCCGTCCGTCGTCCAGCCGCTGTAGTGCACGCGCACGATCGAGCTGCGTTTCGGGTGTTTCGTCCCGGTGCCGGGCTTGAGGACCTTGTAGACCAGGCCCGACTTCGTCGTCGTGGCGTCGGCGGGAGGCGCGGCCACGTCGGACGGGACCGGCGGCGCCTTGATAACTTCCACCAGATCGATGTCGGCGACGAGATGACCGCCGGGCGGCACACGGCCCGCGGCGCCCATCGACTCGGGGATCCAGATGCGGCGCGTCTCGCCCGGGCGCATCTGCTGCAGCACGGTCCGCAGGCCGTCGAACAGCTTGCGCACCGGTGTGACGACCGTGCCCGGGGCAGCGATCCAGTCGACGAGCTTTCCGCCCGGCGAGGCCCAGATCGTGTAGCGGATGCGCGCTACGTCGGTGTCCGTCACGACGTCCGTCCCCGTGGGAGGGACGAGTTGTTTCGCATAGAAGCCGGCGATGCCCAGCGACTCCGCTCCGGCCGAGACCTTGTCCAGATCGGGCGGCGGCGGGGGGGCGGTGGCGGGCACGAACTTCTTCGGTGCGGCAGCCACGAGGAGGAGAAAGATCAGGGGCAGGGCGAGGGTCCGTTTCATAGAGCGCGCATTATCGCATCCAGCCAATTGAATACCGGCGTCCACATCGATTGATTCCGCCGCTGTTACAGAAGGGTCATCTCGCTGGTCACGTGTGAGTTACAGGCCTGGCACACACGGCAGTGCGCATGCACGGACAAGCCGCCGGTGAGCGGAAGCAGACGGCGAGCGGCGGCGCTGCACCCGCCGCCCGCTGGCCGTCTCCCGCTCACCAAAGGAGGCTTCATGCAACGGTTCGTTCGCGTAGCCCTCATCGCCCTTCTCTTCGCCGCATGCTCCCAATCCCACGTCGTCATCGCGCCGCCACCGCAAGCGGCAACGGCCGCCGCCCCCAGCGTCGCGCCGTCGCCCGTGCGCCCGACCGGCGAGGCGGGCGTCACCAGCCTTTGCCAGGACAAGAGCGGCGAGAAGCTGCCGGGTGTCACCGTCACGCTGAAAGACGCCGCCGGCCAGGTGCAGACGTGTTTCACCGACGCCGCAGGACTCTGCTCTTTTCCGAACTTCACGCCGGGCAGGATCACTATCCAGTGGAGCCTCGAGGGATTCGGCATGTTCGTTCGGAACGTCACGGCGAAACCGGGACGCAATGCCGACCTTGTCGGCATCTTGAACCCCGCCGTCACCGAGGTAATCACCGTCGTCGCCGAGGCGCCGCTACTTGACGTCCGCTCGGCCGGGTGTGCCGTCCTCAGCGTCAACGGCGGAGCTACCGCAAAAGCGCAACTGGAAAAGATCCCCACGTCGCGTGACCCGTGGACGATCCTGCAACGCGCGCCGTCCGTCTCGGTCATCGAGCGGAACAGCGCCTCGTACTCTCCTCTCATCGAGAGCGGCTTCAAGGCTGCTGCCGAAGAACCGACCACGACGTTCTCCATCGACGTCGACAAGGCCTCGTATGCGAACGTGCGGCGCTTCCTGAGCGACAACGAAGCACCCCCGCCCGACGCCGTGCGGATCGAAGAGATGGTCAACTACTTCTCCTACCATTACCCGCAGCCGGAAGACGGCCGCCCCTTCTCCATCACCAGCGAAGTGGCCGGCTGCCCGTGGGACCGCTCCCATCGCCTCCTGCGCATCGGCATCCAGGCGAAAAACCCCGAAGCCTGGAACCTGCCGCCGAACAACCTGGTCTTCCTGCTCGACGTCTCCGGCTCCATGTCTCCGGTGGAGCGGCTCCCGCTCATCAAGTCCGCGCTGCGGCTGCTCGTCGAACAGTTGCGCGGCGAGGACAGCGTGGCCATCGTCGTCTACGCCGGCGCGGCCGGGCTCGTCCTGCCGCCGACGTCGGGCGCCGACAAGCAGACCATCCTGGCCGCCCTCGACAACCTGGAGGCGGGCGGCTCGACCAACGGCGCGGAAGGCATCAAGCTCGCCTACCAGGTGGCGAAGGAGAAGTTCCTGATCCAGGGTAACAACCGCGTCATCCTCGCCACCGACGGCGACTTCAACGTCGGCGCTTCCAGCGATGAGGACCTGACCAAACTCATCGAAGAGCAGCGCTCGAATCACATCTACCTGACCTGCCTCGGCGTCGGCGACGACAACCTGAAGGACAGCACGATGGAGCTGCTGGCCGACAAGGGCAATGGCAACTACTTCTACCTCGACTCGATGGCCGAGGCGAAGAAGGTCTTCCAGCGCGACCTGGCCGGTACGCTCGTCACCGTGGCCGACGACGTGAAAGTCCAGCTCACGTTCGACCCCAGCGTCGTCACGTCGTATCGGCAGATCGGCTACGAAGACCGCGCCCTCTCCAATAAGGACTTCACCGACGACACGAAAGATGCGGGCGAGCTCGGCTCCGGGCACTCCGTCACAGCGCTTTATGAGCTGACGCCCGCGCGGGTGATGGGGACGGTGGCGACGTTGCGGGTCCGCTACAAGGATCCGGGCGCCACGAAGAGCCAGGAAGTGGACAAAGCCATCCGCGACGACGGGAGGAGCTTCTACGAAGCCACCCCCGACACGCAGTTTGCCGCGGCGGTAGCGGAGTTCGGCATGCTCCTGCGCGGGTCGCAGCACCGGGGAAGCGCGTCGTGGGACGACCTGACCTCCCTCGCCCGAACGCTCCGCGGCGAAGACCTCGCCGGCGATCGCGAAGAGCTTCTGCGGCTGCTCGACACGAGCCGCACCCTGCTCTCCGATAAGCAGGTGGCGCGGAAGTAAACCCCCTATCCCACGGAGGGCCGTAACGGCAACGTCCGCGGCCCTCCGTGGCTGTCGTCATCACGGAGACCTCTCATGCAACGACTCTTCTGCCTTGTGCTCATTGCCGTTTTCGCTGCTGCCTGCTCGCACACGCACGTACCGCCGCCCGCAGAAGAAGTGCTCGTCCCGATTCCGGCCGGCGATGCCAACGTCCTCGGCGTCTGCCAGGCACGCGACCGCTCCCTCCTTCCCGGCGTGACGGTCCTGATTCGCGACGGCGCCGGTCACGCCAACAGATGCGTGACCGACGCCCAGGGTCGCTACCAGTTCATGAGCCTGCAGCCGGGGAGGTACACCATCCGCTGGCAGCTCGAGGGCTACGGCTATCTGGTCCGTACCGTAACGCTGGCGGCGGGAAAGACCGGCGAGATCACGGCAACCATCCTTCCGCGTCCGGAGCTCGCGGTTGTCATTGTCAATGCGCTGCTCCTCGGAAGTACGTAGTCTCTCCGAGCGCGCTGTCACTACGGCTTGGCCGGTACCGGCTGCCGGTTGAGCCATTCTCTGAACCATGACTTTCGGCCTATTCGGCCAGGTGCATCCTTTGTGTCATCCTCGTCGGATGACCGAACGGCGCGTCGGCATCGTCCTGTGGCTGATGACCGCCCTGCCCGCGCTCCTTCAGCCCGGAGGCGACCGCTGGCGGCTTGCCGTCTGGCTCGGCGCCTACGTCCTCTTCGGCGTGCTCTATCTCCTCCCGAACGCAGCTCCCTTCGGCTCCCGCTCGCCGCTCGCCGCCTCCCGTTCGCCGGCCACCGTCCTGGCCTTGCTGGCGGTGGAGAGCCTGGCCGTCATCGCCATGGTCCTCGCCCGCTGCAACGGCTTCGAGGGAACGCTGCTCGTGCTCGTGGCGATGCAGCTCGGCGCAGAGATGGCTCCGCGCCCGGGCATCGCCTGGATCATCGTCCAGACGCTGCTCCTCGGCGGCGCCATCGGCATTCACTGGAGCCCGCGTCCCGCCCTCATGCTCACCCCGCCCTACTTCGGCTTCCAGCTCCTGGCCTTCGCCACGATTGCCTCGATGGCTCGGCTGGCCTCCGCGAACCGCGAGCTGGAGCGGCTGCGGATCGCGCGCGAGCTGCACGATGCGCTCGGCCATCGCCTCACCGCGCTCACGCTCAATCTCGAAGCGGCGCTACGCCGCCTTGCCTCCGAGGAGCCTGGGGCGGCGCAGGAGAACGTCGAAACGGCCCAGGCCCTGGCCCGCGGACTGCTGGCGGACATCCGCGAGATCGTGGCGGCGAACCAGAACGAAGGCGAGCTGGCGGCAGGTCTGGAGCGGCTCATCGACTCCATCCCGCGCCCCCGCATCCATCTGCAGATCGCCAACGAGCTGCGCGTGGCCGATCCGGCGCGGAGACACATCCTTCTGCGCGCCGTGCAGGAGATCGTCACGAACGCCGCGCGGCACGCCGACGCGGAGAATCTCTGGATCGTCATCGAACGGGAGGGAGACGTGCTCCGCGTCCGCGCCCTCGACGACGGCCACGGCGCCGACGGCCCGGCGGACGGCTTCGGCCTGCGGGCCATGCGCGAGCGCGTCGAGAGCGCCGGCGGCTCCCTCGTCGTCAACAGCACCCCCGGCCGCGGCTTCGAGGTGATCGCCACCATTCCGATCCGCGCGGAGCCGGCCGCCCGTCCGCGTGCGGGTGTCGAGCCCGCCGCTCCCGGCACCCCCTCCGGCGCAAGCCTCGGGCCCGGCGAGTTGCCGGTCACACGATGAAGCCCATCCGCGTCTTCATCGCCGACGACCAGGCCCTCGTGCGCCAGGGGATCCGCGCCCTGCTCGCCACCGATCCCGGGTTCGTGGTTGCCGGCGAGGCCGAGAGCGGCGATGCCGTCCTGGCCGCCCTCCCTCCGTGCGAGATCGATGTGCTCCTGCTCGACGTGCGCATGCCGGGAAGGAACGGCCTCGACGTGATCCGCGAGCTCGCCACGCGCGGGGAGCTGCCGCCGACGCTGATCCTCACCACCTTCGACGACGACGCCATCGTTCTCGAAACGATCCGCGGCGGAGCGCGCGGCTTCCTGCTGAAAGACGCTTCCTACGACCAGCTCGCCGGCGCCATCCGCACCCTCGCCTCCGGCGCCACCGCCTTCCAGCCCGCCACGGCTGAGCGCCTCTTCCGTTCACCGCCGGCCGCGCCGCCGCCGGCCAGCGAGCGTCTGACCGACCGCGAAGTGGAAGTCGTCCGCCTCATGGCCGGAGGCTTCAGCAACAAGGAGATCGCCCACGCCCTCGGCACCGCCGAGGGCACGATCAAGAACCACGTGTCGAATATCCTCATGAAGCTCGGGGCGAGGGATCGCACGCGGGCGGTGCTACGGGCGTTGGAGAGAGGGCTGCTGTAGAACCGCCCCAAGCCCGCTGCGGTTTGGGCTGGTTTGAGGCACGCCTCACGCCGCGCTAGTCCCGCGGGATGTGAAACGGCACCTCGTCCCGCGGCGCGGTGTTGTACTCGCGTTCGTCGTCGGGGACCGTCCAATCGAATTCGTCGTCGTCGGCAGTACGGTATTCGCGAATGTCTTCCATGATCCTCTCCTCGTTCAGTGTCCGAACTGCGCGGCTTCGGTGGAGCTGGCCAGGGCTGTCGTCGACGACTGGCCCTGCGACACCACCTTCATCACGTCGTCGAAGTAGCCCGTCCCCACCTCATGCTGGTGCTTCGTGGCGGTGTAGCCGTGCCTCTCAGCGGCAAACTCGTCCTGCTGCAGGCGCGAGTAGGCGGCCATGCCCTCGTCGCGGTACCGGCGCGCCAGCTCGTACATCGAGTAGTTGAGGGCGTGGAAGCCGGCCAGCGTGACGAACTGGA
>CAZYTO010000236.1:0-1711 GCA_964650405.1 uncultured Thermoanaerobaculia bacterium
AAACGAAACCCGGACACGCTGCTAATATCCCCCGCGCATGGCACTGCGCACCTGCGTCTTTCCCTGTGCCGGGTTCGGCACGCGATTTTTTCCGGCGACCAAGGTCATCCCGAAGGAGATGCTGCCGCTCGTCGACAAGCCGATCCTGCAGTACGGCATCGAAGAGTCGCTCGGCTCCGGGCTCGACAAGCTCGTGATCGTCAGCTCGAAGGGGAAGGATGCGATTCTCGACCACTTCGACCGGACGTCCGAGCTCGAGCGCTCGCTGCGCGATCGCGGCAAGAACGATCTGCTCGCCGAAGTCGACGCGGTCAGCCGGATGGTCGACCTCATCTCCGTCCGCCAGAAAGAAGCGCTCGGCCTCGGCCACGCCGTGCTGCAGGCGAAGGACGCGGTCGGCAAGGAGCCCTTCGCGGTCGTGCTGCCCGACGACGTCATCCTCGCCGAGACGCCGTGCCTGCTGCAGATGCGGCGCGTGTTCGAAGACACCGGCCGGCCCGTGATCGCGTTGATGGAAGTGTCCGCCGAAGAGACGAGCCGTTACGGCATCGTAGCGGGAGAGATGCTCGGCAACCGGCGCTTCCGGATCCGCGACATGGTGGAGAAGCCGAAGATCAATCCCCCGTCGCACTACGCCATCATCGGGCGCTACATCCTCCCGCCGAACATCTTCCCCCTGCTGGAGAAGACGGAGCGCGGCGCCGGCGGCGAGATCCAGCTCACCGATGCGTTGCGCGAGCTGGTGCGCACCGGCGACTTCTACGGCTATGTGTTCGACGGGAAGCGCTACGACGCCGGCGAGAAGCTCGGCTACCTGAAGGCCACCGTCGACTACGCCCTGCGCCACCCGCTTCTCGGCAACGAGTTCCGCGAGTATCTGCAAGGCCTGTTCGGATCCGAAGATGGAAAAGCGACTCGAGATTCTCGACCTGCCCCCGGACGTCCGCGAGCTCGTCGGCGAGTGTGAGCTGACCGGCAACCGCACCGTCTTCACGCGGGGCGGCCGGGCCGTGGTCACGCTCATCTCGCAGGACGAGTACATCGCCCTCCACGAAACGCTGGCGATCGCGAACGACCCCGCCCTGCGGGCGCAGATCGAAGCTGCCGACCGTGAGGTGGAGCGCAACCAGATCCTCCTCGCCGAGGAGCTGACAGGTGTGCGGACTGCCGAGGACCGCCTGCGGCTCGCGGAATCGGTCGAGCGGACCTGGCAGATGCTCGCCGGCGACAGGCAGCTCTCGATCGCCAAGGTCTTCGCGTTCATCGACGACGACCCCATCGGCGGCGCCCCGCTCTTCGACCCGCTCCGCGGCCTCTGGAGCTACCGCCTGGGCGACGCCCGCGTCGTCTACCGCATCGTCCCCGAGGCACGGTTCGTAGTGATCCTGGCGATCACGTAGGCACCGACCGCGTCGTGCCGAACGCCGTGGCGGGGCATACGCGCTAAACTTTACTTCAGGTAGCGCGTATGCGGGGGCGGGGGGAGGCAAGAGGCATGGTTGGTGGCCTATGTCCGGGACGGGAACGTGCTTTCGGCAGGTCTGGCCCGGGCGTTGGCCAAAGAACCCCTACATTCGCGGCTCGGAAAGCCGACCGCGATGATGCGGGTAGCAAATTGTGCGGGCAGCTCTGTGGCCGAGCCGTTGCATTTCACGACACACGAGCGAAACTTCGAGTGGCCGCAGGATCGGGGAAGCGCAAGCGCAATCCG
>CAZYTO010000236.1:1721-9300 GCA_964650405.1 uncultured Thermoanaerobaculia bacterium
GTGCCGAACGCGGTGGGGGGGCAAACGCGCTAACTTTAACTTAAGTTAGGGCGTATGCGTGGGCGGGGAGAGGCAAGAGTCGGTGTGTGACTCGGGTAGACGGGGTTTCGGCACGACGCGGTCGTGCCCTACATTTGTTTCGTCAGCGCCTTCCGCTCTGTGATTTGTCCGTCGTCATCGACCCAGATGTCTTCGGCGTGAAGAGCCGTCCCGTCGGACTCCAGCCGGACGAAGTGGCGCAGCATCGTCCCCCGTCCGTGCCGGTGGCGCGGGACGACGGCGGCGTTGACGAATGTGGCGCCGTCCTGGCGCGCGACGCGCTGGCGGGTGCCGCTGCCGTGGGCCAGCCGCTCGTGCATGTGGCCCGCGACACCCCCGACGATCGTGCGGCCCTCGGCGCGGAGCTGGGCGATGGCACGCTCCTGATCAGGATCGCCCCAGTCGGCGGCGGGCGACTGGAAGTCGCGGCCCCAGATGGCGTCCGCCGTCGCTCCGAGACCGCGCGGGCCATTGTGACCTACGACGAGCAGCGGAACGCCGGACGGGACGGCAGACGCCGCAGCCATGATGCGGGCGGCGGAGTCGCTCATCGTCCGGACGCCGAACAAGGGCTCGTAGAAGCTGCCGTCGAACCAGCCGCCGCCCCACGAGAAAGGGCGGGCACCGAGGAGAGCGAGGCTGCCTCCGTCCACAAGCCGCGCGCGGTAGCCGATGAAGGCCTCCCCTGCCAGGGCGAGCTGCCGCTCCACCGCCTCGCGCGGTCCGCGCCCGCGCATGGCGTGCCAGGCATCGTGATTGCCGAACGTGATGGCTTTCGGCGTGCGCAGGGCCACGAGCTGCTCAACGAGCCGTACATCTTCGTCGCCGTAGTCGCCGACGAAGATGGCCGTCGCTCCACAGGCTTCCAGAAACGCCGCGTCGACGTCATCCCAGAGGCCGTGCACATCCCCAACGACATAAAGCTCCACCATGGTCCAGGAAGTCGTCAGAAACTCAGCAGCATCTTCAGTTCGTAGTTCGTCAGGTTCGGCACGGACGGAGTCAGGCCCGTTCGCTTGAACGAGTCCCGGTCCACGAGGAATGCCAGCGTCTTCGTTCCGAGGTTCGGGAACCAGTAAGCGATCCCCTCGACGTCGCGCTTCTGCTTCTGCGAGGAAACGGAGTCGTTCGGGGCGTAGTCGTCGTGGCGGAAAAGCGCTTCCCATCCCCGCCCGAGCTTCGGCGTCACCCAGGCGTCCCACCCCTTCCCGTCCAGCTCGGCCGTCTTCACGGAGGCGCGATCCTTCGCCTTCATGTAATCGAATCCGGCGTTGGCGCGCGGGTGCTCATACGTCACCTGCCCGATCACGCGCTGACGTTTGGCGTTGTCGACATAGTGGTCATCGTTGATGAACGCGGTGAAACGGAGGCCCTTGAGCTGCGGACCGCTCTGGGGAAACGGGCGCACGGAGAAACGCGCCTGGAAGGCCTTTTTGTTGTTCACCTCGGCCTTGTTGAAGTTCTCGCCGTTGTAGAAGCCGAAGTGCATGTCGCCGTAGCTGTTCGGAAGCACGTAGCGGGCCGAGAGGCCGGTGTCGGACGCGAGCAGCAAGCCGGCGCGCTCCGGCATGATCGGTCCCTGGAAACGATAGCGGTAGATGGTTTCGGTGTAGTCCATGTACGGCGTCTGCTGGACGCCGAAGCGCACCCACGAATCCTTCGTGGTCCAGTCGTCGAGGTTGAGCTGCACGTACGCGAACTTGAGCCGGAGCTCCTGGCTGCCGCTCAGCGACGCGCTGCTGCTCGTCTCCCGCGCCACCTCGGGGGTGAGGCGGAAGGCGAATCGGTGGTTCAGGCTGCCGTTAACGTTGATGTAGGCTCGGCTGACGTTGAACGAGCTCGGATGGATGACATTGCCGTCCGAATCGAGGGTCCTCGGCGACTGCTGGTAGGTGAAATCGGCGAAGAGCAGTGCCCCGATGTTGATCTTCGGAGTGTCGTCGACGGGAGGAGTGGGCGGCGCCGCGGCCGGGGGCGTTTGGGCGAGAACGGCGGTCGCGGCGAGTGCCGCGCAGAAGGGGGCGAAGAGGTGGGCTTTCCTCATCAGATGCGAACTCTCCTTGATCGTGACGTAAATTCGAGGTGCAGTGCGCCGGAACCTGACGCAGGTGTGATACTGACGATTCTTACATGTCTGAGAAAACGAAGCGCATCGCAGCGATCGATATTGGAACCAATTCGATCCACATGATCGTGGCCGAAGCGAGCGAGCGGCGGGGTTACCGCGTCGTCGACCGCGAGAAGGACATGGTGCAGCTCGGTCTCAGCTCGCTCGACGGCCAGCCGCTGACGAATGACGCCATCGAGCGCGGGGTGGTGTCGATCGCGAAGATGTCCGAGATCGCGCAGCGGTGGGAAGCGGACGAGATCATCGCCGTGGCCACCAGCGCCGTGCGCGAAGCGCCGAACCGGCGCGAGTTCCTCCGCCTCGTCCGCGAGGCCTCGGGGATCAAGGTCCGGGTCATCTCCGGCGAGGAGGAAGCCGACTATATCTTCCGCGCCGTCCGCTCCACGGTCGACCTGCAGGGGTGCACGGCCGTGTGCATCGACATCGGCGGCGGCAGCGCCGAGGTGGTGGTGGGGACGGCGGACGAGATCTTCTACACAGCCAGCGAGCCCCTGGGATCGTTGCGTCTCTCGCAGCGCTTCGCGCTCACGGACCAGCCCGCACCCGGATCGCTCGAGGCCTGCCGGGGCTACGTCGCCGGCCGCGCGGCCCGGTTCCGCAAGCGCGTGCGCCGCCTCGGCGTGGACATGGCCATCGGCACGTCCGGAACGATCCTGACCCTCGCTTCCATCTGCAACCGCACCGGCGGCGACGGCGACGCCGCCTCGAACGCGCTCAAGCGCATCGACGCCGCACGCCTCGGCGAGGTGATTGCAGAGCTCGCGGCCATGACCGCAACCGAGCGCAGCGAGCGCTTCGGCATCGACAACAAGCGCGCCGCGACCATCGTCGGCGGGGCCATCGCGCTCGACGAGATCCTTCGCGCGCTCCGCCTCGACTCACTCCTGGCCTGCCCCGTCGCCATCCGCGAAGGCATCGTCGAGAGCCGGGTGGCCGTCCTCGGCGCCAGCACCCGGCCCGGGCGCGGCTCCCTGCGCCGCCATTCGGTGCACGCGCTGGCCGAGCGCACCGACTGCGACATGCGCCACGGCCGTCACGTCTCACGCCTGGCCGGGCGGATTTACGACCAGACGCGCACGCTGCACGAGATGCCGCCGGAGATGCGCGAGATGCTCGAATATGCGGCCCTGCTCCACGAGAGCGGCGCACACATCAGCGATCGCGGGCATCACAAGCACAGCTACTACCTCATCCGCCACGGCGACCTGCGCGGCTTCACCGAAGAGCAGCTCCTCGTCATCGCCAACGTGGCGCGCTACTACCGCAAGGCGCCGCCCGCGGTAGCCCACCCGAACTTCGAGGAACTGACCGACGACCAGAGAGCGTGCGTGCAGAAGCTGGCGGCCATCCTCCGCATCGCCGAGGGACTCGACCGCGGCCATCGCCAGCGCGTGCGCGACGTGGCCGTGCAGCGGGCCAACGGCACGGTCCGTTTCGTGGCCCGCACGCGTGCCGACGCCTCCGTGGAGATCGAAAGCGCGGGGCGGCGCGCGAAGTACTTCGGCAAGCTGTTCAACGTGAAGGTTCGTTTCGAGGTGTTGTGATGGAAAAGTTCGTCATCCTGCTCCGCCACGGAATCGCGGAGCCGAAAGGGAGCGCTCCGGAGGAGACGCGACCGCTGACCGAAGACGGCCACAAGCGGATGAAGGAGAACGCCCGCGGCCTGGCCTCGCTCTTTCCCAAGGCGGAAGCCATCCTCACCAGCCCGCTCACCCGCGCCGTGCAGACCGCCGAGTGGGTGGTCAGGGCCTATGCGAGCCTCCCGCTCGTCACCAGCGACCTGCTCCGCCCGGAAGCGGACCCCGGCGCCCTCCGCCAACTCCTCGACGCCACGAGCGTCGGCCGCTTCATCCTCGTCGGCCACGAGCCCAACCTCACCGAGGGCATGCTGACCCTGACCAAGATGCACGCCGACAGCGAGATCGAGCTGAAAAAAGGCGGCTGCTACGCCATCCGGATCACCGAAACCGGCGACGCCCATCTCGAATGGATGCTGGCCCCGAAGGTGATGCGGGCGGCGGGGTAGCCGGCTAACTCACAGTTGCCGCTCCGTTCCTCACTCAATGAGTGTTGCGGCAGTAGCGTTACACTTATGCAAGTCCTTCCCGAAGGAGTAAATCTGCATGGGTGCGCTCTTGCTCGCACATATGGGCACACCGTTTCTGGCCGGTGTGGTCGTGCTAGGAATGGTAGTGATCGCGAAGAACGGTGTTCCTGATTGGAGCGAAGCGAATGACGCTTCGCTCGACCTGACGATTCTGAGTATCGGCGCGACGGGTCCGCTACTCCTGGAGCCGAAGTTGCGGCACGCGTTTGCCCCAGACATGGCCGTGTACGGCATCCTGCTTGTACTGACTAACCTATTGATTGCGTGCATCTTAGTCGGGCAGAAGAAAATGGAAGACGAATCACACTCTTGCCTGGGGGAATGTTTGGCCTGATTTCCTCTTAGGTATGTTGTCGGTCATCATGACGACCGCCGCCTTCTATGCGGCATACAATTCAACTGGGGGAGCAGCACATGCTTGAGTTCTTGAAGATCGCCGCAGTGGTAGTCGTATCAAGCGTTGCTACGTCCGCCATCCTCGCGAAGTTGTTCGTCATTTTTGCGACGAAAGTCTCTCGGCCCGCGCAGCAGGCCAGCCCAGCTTCAGAATCTGGAGCCAAAGCGGCCGTATAGCTACCGCGAAGAGCCGATCTTTCGAGTCCCGCCTCGGCGGGACTCTTCGTTTGCGGAGTGAAGTGGCGATCAGCGATCAGCGACTCAGTGCTTCTTCTTCCGCTTCGCTTTCCGCCGGAACGAGCCCGGCCGGCGGATGATCTCCTCGTAGGGACCGAGGCGGACGGCTTCCTCGCGGGCGATCTCGATGAACTGCTCCTGGCTGCGGCGGGGGGCGTCGCTTCCGGGAGTGCGGCGGTGGTACTTCCCTTCCGCGTCGAGCGTCCAGGCCTTGACGTTGTCGCCGAGACTGATGGGGAGGATCTGCTCGATCACCCGGGCGCGGAGGGCAGGATCGAGGATCGGAACGGTCGTCTCCACCCGGCGGACCAGGTTGCGCGTCATCCAGTCGCCGCTGGAGAGAAACACCTCCGGGGAGCCGCCGTTTTCGAAGCGATAGAGGCGGGCGTGCTCGAGGAAGCGGTCGATGACCGACACGACGCGGATGTTCTCGCTCATCCCTTCCAGTCCGGGCACGAGACAGCAGATCCCGCGGATGAGCAGATCGATCTTCACCCCGGCCCGGCTGGCGCGGTAGAGCGCGTCGATGACAGACGGCTCGACCAGCGCGTTCATCTTGGCCTGGACCGAGGCCGGCTTCCCGGCCGCGGCATTGGCCGTCTCGCGGTCGATCATCTGGATCGTCCACGGCAGGTAGTCGATCGGGGAAACGACCAGGCGCCGCCACTTCAGCGCGCCGCCGTTCATCTCCATGAGCCCCTGCATGTCGGCCACGGAAAAGCCCGTGAGCAGGTTCATGAGCTGTGCGGCGTCGCGCCCGAAATCCGTGTCGCAGGTGAAGAGGTCGACGTCCGTGTACAGCCGCGCCGTCTGGGCGTTGTAATTGCCGGTGGAGAGGTGCGTGTAATGCCGCAGCCGCTCGCCTTCGCGCCGGATGACCAGGCAGACCTTGCAGTGCGTCTTGATGCCCACCAGGCCGTAGACGACCTGCACGCCCGCCTCCTCCAGGTGCCGGGCCCAGGTGATGTTCTTTCGTTCGTCGAAGCGGGCCTGCAGCTCGACCACCGCCGTCACCTGCTTGCCTCGGGCCGCGGCCTGGGTGAGCGCCTCGATGATGGGCGATCCGCGGTCGGTGCGGTAGAGCGTCTGCTTGATGGCCACGACGTCCGGGTCTTCCGCCGCGGCCTGGACGAACTCGACGACGGCTGTGAACGAGTCGTACGGCCGGTGCAGGAGGACGTCACCGCGGCGGATGATGGAGAAGATGTCCTCGGAGGAAGCGAGCTGCGCAGGGATGCGGGGGTTGAACGGCGTGTCCTTGAGTTTCGGCGCATCGACGAGCTGGTAGATCTGGAAGAAGTCCCCCAGCTTGAGCGGGCCGGAGGCGAAGAAGACGTCAGCGCTGTGGATCTGCGTGGACGCCACCAGCAGCTTGAGGATGGCATCGGCCACACCGGATTCGATCTCGATCCACACCACCTCGCGGCGATCGCGGCGCCGCAGCTCGCTCTCCATCGTCTTCAGCAGGTCCTGTACCTCTTCCTCCTTGATGGAGAGGTCGGAATTTCGGATGACCCGGAACGCCGCCACCGAGTGCACGCGCAGGCCGGGGAAGAAGCGTCCGGCGTGGGAGGCGATGATGTCCTCGATGGGCACGAAGCGTGTGGCGTCGACCGGCAGGAAGCGCGGAACGGTATCGGGCACCTTCAGCACGACGGCGTGCGAGTCGCCTCGGTCGGACTCGAGCATCAGGCCGAGGTTGAGCGTCAGGTTCGCCAGCAGCGGAAAGGGATGGCCGGGATCGATGGCCAGCGGCGTGAGGATCGGCTCGAGGTTCCTGACGAAGTACTCCTCGATCGCCGCCCGCTCCTTCTTGCCCAGATCCGCCACCCTCTCGATGACGATGCCTTCCTTCTTCAGCGCCGGCAGGAGCTGGTTGCCAAGGCAGGCGTGCATGGCCTCCAGGAGCTTGAACGCGCGCCGGCGCATGGCCTCGAGCTTCTCGGTGTTCTTCGCCGCGCCGCCCGCCACGTTCGCGGCGATGAGGTCGCGGATTTCCCCGACCCGGATCATGAAGAACTCGTCGAGGTTGTTCGAGCAGATGCTGAGAAACTTCATCCGCTCCAGCAGGGGGACGTCGGGATTCTCGGCCTCGCCGAGCACCCGCTCGTTGAAGGCAAGCCAGCTCAGCTCCCGATCGAACAGCGGAAGCACTGTTTTTGGCGGCGCAGACGGCGCTTCGGTGGCGAGGACAGTCATCAGCCCGCCGGCGATGCCTGGAATCGCCGCGGACCGCGAAGCATATGCAATGGTGAAGAACTTGTGCAATCGGCCAGGCCAGGCTGCGGCCCCTGAAACGAAGGCTGCAAGGCGCTGGAAGGCTGAAAGGAAACGAGCGTACTGCCTCTGGCCCTTTCAGCCTTTCAGCCTGCAACGATGCCTCGTGCCGAGACCTGGACGGCTGGCGCGCGGGCATCGGCGATCGCTGATTTCGCGCGAATCCCCTGGTCCGCGGAAATCGACGCATCGCTCTCCGGCGCCGATTCCCAGAGCGGAGGCATTCAAGCCAAACAGGCAGACGTCACTGCCGTGCGCGCAGGCATGAATGCCAAGGCGGTAGGCGTCGACGTCTCGCTGGTAGGCATGAACGCCAAGGCGGTAGGAATCGATGCCTGGGCCGTAGGCATGAATGCCTGGCCCGTAGACATGAATGCCTGGCCCGTAGGCATGAA
>CAZYTO010000237.1:0-9277 GCA_964650405.1 uncultured Thermoanaerobaculia bacterium
CAGAGGAAGACGGTGGCCTCGAGGCCGTTGCAGCCGTTGTGGAGGTCCACGGCGAACGATCCCGAGATGATCGTGCCCTTCACGGTGACCGGCTGTCCCAGCAACCGCAGCACGGCACCGGAGACCTCCGTGATCCCGTGCGTGAACGGCAGGATGACGTGCGTATCGACGGGCCGGAGCGAGACCGTCACGTAGAAGAGCAGGAGCAGCACGCCGAACTTGACCAGAAAGAGAACCTGACGTCGTTGCAATCCCATGTCGCGACTGGAACGGGCCCGCTACTTCCGAAATGCCCGCAACTCCTCCTCGGTGAGCTCCAGGTGAGGCTGAGGCGGGCCGTCGCCCATCTCGCCGTGATACGCCGCCGTGGCGGTGGCCCGGGTCAGGTGCGAGTACACCGTCCCGCCGGGCTGCACGACCATGTTCGGGCCGTGGTCGCAGAGGTCGAGACACGACACCTGGCACACCCGAACGGTCGGCTTCCGCCCGAGCTTCTTGTTCAGGTCCTTGAGCTCCGCCTGGATCGCCGCCCCGACCTCCGGCCCGGCCCGCTCGACACTGCAGCGCGGTCCCGTGCACACCAGGAAGAGCTTCTCGAACGGGTATCGCATCCTGGCCGGAGGATAGCAGATCCCCACCGCTCTCCAGCCCGTGTACCGAAGGCAGGGACGCACGTGCTGAAGGCTGGAAGGTGGAAAGGCTGAAAGGCTCGAGGAGCCGCGTGCGGCACAGTCGTCCCTTCAGCCTTTCAGCCTTCCCGCCTTCCGTTCGTGCTCCGAACCGGCTTCAGGTGCAAGCCGCTTCCGCGGCGCCCGCCGCCGCCTCCCGTGCCGGCCGGCGTCAGGAGATCTTGACGACGTTCTTGGCCTGCAGGCCTTTCGGGCCTTCCACCACCTCGAACGACACGCGGTCGCCCTCGGCGAGCGACTTGAAGCCCTCCGCGATGATGCTGGCGTGATGAACGAAGACGTCGGCGCCGTGCTCCCGGACGATGAAGCCATATCCCTTGGCGTCGTTGAACCACTTCACTGTTCCCTGCTCTGGCATGAAAACCTCTCTCCGTACGGGTCGAATACGAGAGAAGTGTACTGCGGCTTGCGGATCGCCGCCTCACCCCGCCCCGGGGATGGCTACAATTTGTGGAATGGACGGTCCCTCCCGCGTCACTGAGATGGCCGACGTGATCCGGCTCTCCCTGGCTCCGGTGTTTCTCTTCTCCGGCATCAGTGCCCTGCTGTCGGTCCTGGCTAACCGCCTCGGACGAATCATCGACCGGGCCCGCGTGCTGGAGAAGCAGTTGAAGGAGGCCACGGCCGCGGAGATCGCCCGGCTGCACGACGAGCTGGCCATTCTCTCCAAGCGCGCCAGCATGATCTACATTGCCGTCACCCTCGGCGTGACCAGCGCCCTGCTCGTCTGCATCGTCATCGCCACGATCTTCGCCAGCGTCCTGCTGAAGATCAACATCACCATCGTCGTGGCCATCTTCTTCATCGCCGCCATGCTCGTGCTGATCGGCGCGCTCGTGGCCTTCCTGCGCGACGTCTTCCTGGCCACGGCCAGCCTGCGCATCGGACCCCACTAAGGCTGGAAGGCTGAAAGGCTGAAAGGAGAGGCTCTCCCAGCCTTTCAGTCGCCGCCTACCCCGGGGCGACGAACTTCTTTCCCGCGTCCAGGACCCGCTTGAGGTCCTTCGGCGTGCAGGCCTCGGCGTAGATGCGCGCCACGGGCTCGGTGCCGGAGAGCCGGAACAGCAGCCAGGTCGCGTCGTCGAAGATCAGCTTCACCCCGTCGGTGGTGTTGACGTTGCGCACCTTCATCCCGTCCAGCTCGGCGGGAGGATTGGCGAGATTCTTCGCCACGGCGTCCTTCAGGTGCGGGGTGAGCTTCATGTCGGCCCGCTTCGAGTAGAAGTAGCCGAACTCCCGGTAGGTCTCCTCGATCAGCTCGTTCAGCTTCTTGCCGGTGGCGGCCACCATTTCCGCGACGAGCAGGCAGGCCAGCACGCCGTCCTTCTCCGGCAGGTGGCGATACATGGACATGCCGGCGCTCTCTTCGCCGCCCATGGCGATCTTGTCGGCCAGGATCAGCTCCCCGATGTACTTGAAGCCCACCGGCGTCTCGTAGAGCTGGACGTCGAGCTTGCGGGCGATGGAGTCCATGAGGTGCGTCGTGGCCACGGAGCGGGCCAGGCCTCCCGGCACGCCGCGGTAGCGCTTGAGGTAGAGCGCCACCAGGGCCAGGATGATGTTCGGAGAGACGAAGCGGTTGCGGTCGTCGATGATGCCGAAGCGGTCGGCGTCGCCGTCCGTGGCCAGGCCGAGGTCGAAGCCCTCGTCGCCCACCACCTTGCGCAGCTCCACCAGGTTCTTCTCGTTGCACTCGGGAGAGAAGCCGCCGAAGTAGGGGTCGCGGTAGTTGTGAATGATCTTGACCTCGACACCGCTCTCCAGGAGGAAGTAGTCGAGGTAGTCGCGGGCCGTGCCGTAGAGCGAGTCGATGGCGATGCGGATCCCGCTCTTCTTGATGGCGTCGACGTCGACTTTGCTGTGCAGCTCGTTGAGGTAGCGGTCCTTCGGGTCGATCTCCTCGATCAGCTCGGTCTTCTCGTAGACGTCGATCTTCTCGTTCCGTTCCTGCAGGGCGTGGATCTCGCGCTCGATGCCTTTGGTTACTTCCGGCAGGGCCGGGGCGCCGTTGGACGTGGAGAACTTCAGGCCGTTGTACTCGGGCGGGTTGTGCGAGGCGGTGAAGTTGATGGCCCCCATGGCCTTGCGCCGGACCGTCTCGTACGAGACGCAGGGCGTGGGTACATCGCGCGTGCAGAGGAAGGCGTGGATTCCGTTGAAGGCCAGGATCTTCGCGGCCTCGGAGGCGAATTTCTCCGACAGGAAGCGCGTGTCATAGGCCACCACCACGCCTGAGCCCTTCTGTTGCGATTTCTTGAGGTAGTTGGCGATGCCCTGCGTGGCCACGCGGACGTTCTCGAAGGTGAAGTCCTCTCCGATGATGCCGCGCCATCCCGATGTACCGAACTTGATCATGAGACTCCTGAAGGCGGTGTTGCGGGAGGGGAACGTTAACACAGACCTGACGGCAGGGGAGGGCGAACCAATGGCCTGGGTATGGGCAGGTTTTGGAAGGCTGAAAAGGCTGAAAGGCTGGAAGGCGAGATCGTGCGTCCGTGCCATCGAGATGAGGAGCTCGACCGCCCGCCTCCTTTCAGCCTTCCCCCCTTCCCGCCTTTCAGCCTTCCCGTGCTGGCCCGCTTTCCGCAATGGAAGTGTCAGATATGAGTGACCGTCCCGTCGTCCTCATCGCGGATGACGAAGAACATGTCGTCGCGCTCCTCCGCGTCTACCTGCGTCCGCTGGGCTGCGAGATCCTCGTGGCCAGAGATGGAGAGGAGGCGCTGGCTGTGGCCCAGTCGCGTCTGCCGGACGTGGTGCTCCTGGACGTGATGATGCCGAAGCGGAGCGGGTGGGAGGTCTGCCAGGCCCTGAAAGGGGTGCACCGCACCTCGCGCATTGCCGTCGTGCTCGTCACCGGCCGCGGCGAAGTGAAGGACCGGCTCACCGGGCTGCAGGTCGGCGCCGACGACTACCTGGTCAAGCCCTTCAACCGGAGCGAGGTCGTCAAGCGCATCTCGGCGCTCATCGACCGTTCCCATGTCGACCGGACGCAGGAACGGACGACGGCGCGCGCGGCGGAGGGCATGCTCTTCGATCGGGCCACGGGGCTGCAGACGGTGGCAGCCGTGCTCGACCGTCTGAAGGAGATGCTGATCGAAGATTCGGAGCTGGGCATCCTTTTCATCGACATCGAGCAGTTCGAGGCCATCGAAGCGGAGTACGGCTGGGCGCTCTTCGACGAGTTCCTGCGGCGCGCCGGCGAAGCGGTCACGGCCGAGGGGCACGAGCGCTTCGCCAATCCCCTCATCGCCGCCAACCTCGTCGGCGGTTCGAGTTTCTACGTCTTCTTCCAGACGCGTGGCAGCGATCTGCGCCAGGAGAACGCCTTCGAGACCATGGCCAACGACATGCGCGGGCGGCTCATCGAGGTCATGCGCGCGCACTTTCCGAACATGCAGCAGGGGCAGATCGGTTTCTTCGTGGGGGCCACGCGCATCGACTACCGGCCGCAGATCCGCCTGGAGCGGCAGATCTACCAGGGGATGCAGATCGCCGCAGACGCCGTACGCGACGCCGAGCAGCAACGCAAGCGGCAGCTCACCCGTGAGCTGCGCGACATCATCCGCCGCAAGCGCATCACCACCCTCTTCCAGCCCATCGTCCGGGCCCGCGAGCTGACCGTCTTCGGCTACGAAATTCTCACCCGCGGCCCGGCCCACTCGTCGTTCCGCAATTCCGACATGCTCTTCTCCTTCGCCCGCGAAGTGAAGCTGTCCTGGGCGCTGGAAGCGATCTCCCTGGACTGCGCCCTGCGCCGCCTGCGCTCGTTCGAGCTGGGCGACCGGAAGTTCCTGCTGAACCTCGAGGCGGAGATGTTCGCCGAGTCGGAGCTTCGCATCCATGAGATGGTGCAGTTCTTCTCCGAGCACCGCGGCACGTTCGTGCTGGAGCTGACCGAGCGCGCGGCCATCGAGGACTATGGGGCCTTCCGCCGCGTGATCGACGAGTTCCGTGAGAAGGGGATCGAGGTGGCCATCGACGACGCGGGCTCCGGCTATGCCTCGCTGGAAGCCATCGCCGCCCTCGCTCCCGACTACCTCAAGATCACCAGGAGCCTCGTCTCGACCCTGTCCGCAGAGCCGATCAAGCAGGACCTGGTGAAGATGCTCGTCGACCTGGCCGCGAAGACCGGCGCCCGCACCCTGGCCGAAGGCATCGAGACCGCCGAGGAGTACGAGCAGTGCCGCGAGCTCGGGGTCGACCTCATCCAGGGCTACTACCTCGGCCACCCGCACGAAGCACCCGCCGACGGCGATGCGGAGGTGGCGGAGTCGGTGCGGGGGCGCGAGCAGATGCGGAGGGTGGCGTCGTCGCGCTCCGCGGATCAAGAGGAGCGCGCTCGCGTGGGGATGTGAGGGAGAGATCGGAGTGGTTAGTGGTCAGTGGTTAGAGAGTCGTTAACACTGACGAGATCGTCCCTAACCACTCGCCTTCTAAACGTTCGTCACTTCACACTCACGCTCTCGATCTTCGTATCCGCCGTTTTCATCCCCTGGGCGAAATTCTCTTCGGCAAATGCGAAGAGCAGGCCGCCTTCCTTGCGGAGATCCTTGTACTCGGTGACGAACTCGATGGTCTGTCCGCCGCCGGTGCCTTTGCTGGCCGAGCGGATGATGTGGAAGGTCTTCGGATCGACGGCGGCCATGACGGTCAGCGTGTCGCTGACGGGGATCTCGATGAGGTGCAGACCTTCCTTCTCGCCGAGGTCCTTGAGATGGGCGCGCTGCTCGACGAGGAGAGCGGGGATGGCCAGGCGTGCCCACTGCAGCACCATGGCATCGAGCTGCATGCCGGTGACGGGCTTGCCGTTGTGCTTGCCGGTAGCGCCATCGACCTCGCGCAGCTCGGTGTGATCGGGGTAGACGATCTCCACGCGGAGCTTGTGGGCGCGCTGCCACGTGCGGGTCATCGCACCGTGCCCACCCATCGCCGACGTGATGCTGCCCTTCTGCTCAATCGACGCCACGGACTTCCACGCCGCCTCGCCCCCGTACGCGGCGATCACCCCGTCCACGAGCTTGTCGAAGTCGGACGCCAGCACGGGGAGGGCGGCGAAGGCGAGGAGGAGGGCGGCGAGCTTTCTCATGGGGGGCATTCTGTACCAAATCCACCGTCGTCCGGAGCCCATAGCGCGGGCGCGCTGTACTGAGAAAAGAAGCGACGACGAGAGATGTTCACGCGGAGACGCGGAGGATGCGGAGAATGCAAACCTCCGCGGTCTCCGCGGTCTCCGCGGTCTCCGAGTGACCCGTCCCTCCTGGTCTCTTCTCTCCGGTGCAGCGGGCTCGCGTCGTGTTGGGCTCGGCATGACCGCGCGAGTAAAATGCCGCCGCCATGCACCGCAAACTCCCCCTCTCCGCCGCCCTCCTGTTCGCCGCCCTCCCGCTCGCCGCCGACCTTCCCAAAGACGTCGATGCCGCCGTCACCGAGGTGCTGGCACGCAGCGGCGTCCCCAGCGCGTCGGTGGCCGTGGTCAAGGACGGCGCCGTCGTCTATGAGCACGCCTACGGCAACGCCCGCCTCGATCCGCCCCTCGCGGCCACGCCGCAGATGCGTTACAGCATCGGCTCGATCAGCAAGCAGTTCACGGCCTCGGCCGTGCTGCTCCTGGCCGAGGAGGGGAAGCTCTCGCTCGACGACCGCGTCGTGCGCTGGCTGCCGGAGCTGACCCGGGCCAGGGACGTGACCATCCGCCAGCTCCTGTCGATGACCTCCGGCTACCAGGACTTCTGGCCGCAGGACTACGTCATGCCGATGATGCTCAATCCCGTGACGCCGCCGGAGATCGCCAAGGGATGGGCGCAGATCCCGCTTGATTTCGAGCCGGGCTCGAAGTGGCAGTACAGCAACACGAATTACGTGCTGGCGGGCATGATCGTGGAGCGTGTGGCCGGCATGCCGCTGATCACGTTTCTCCACAAGCGGATCTTCGACCCGCTGGGCATGACCTCGGTCTTCGACACCGACGCCGCGGCGCTGCCGGCCGGCGAGCCGATGCGCTACCTCCGCTACGCCCTCGGTCCCATCCGTCCCGCCCCTAAAGAAGGGCGCGGCTGGATGTTCGCCGCGGGCGAGCTGGCCATGACCGCCCACGACCTCGCGCAGTGGGACCTTTCCATCATCAAACAGAGCGTCCTGCAGCCGGCCTCCTACCGCGAGCTGGAGCACGAGGTGCAGCTCAACAGCGGTGCCGGCACGCGCTACGGCCTCGGCGTGAGCGTGGCCCTCAGCGAGAACCGGCGGGTGATCTCCCATGGCGGCGAGGTCTCGGGCTTCACCGCCACGAACGAAGTCTTCCCCGACGACAATGCCGCCGTCATCGTGCTGACCAACATGGACGCCACCGGCGCCTCCTCCGACATCGCCTCGAAGATCGCCTCGAAGCTCTTCAGCACGACCGATGCGGCGACGGAGACGACGCTGGCCCAGATGCGCGGGATCTTCGACGGACTGCAGAAGGGAAAGCTCGACCGGGCCTTCTTCACCTCCAACGCCAACGCCTACTTCACCGCCGAGGCCATCGGGGACTTCGCCTCGAGCCTGGGACCGCTCGGCAAGCCCTCGGATTTCACGCAGGCCTCGCAGTCGCTGCGCGGCGGGATGACCCTGCGCCGCTACCGCATCAACTTCGCGAAGAAGACGCTGCGGCTGACGACGTTCATCATGCCGGACGGAAAGATCGAGCAGTACCAGATCGCGGCAGCGGAGTAGGGGCGTACTGACAGGAGGAGAGCCCAGGGCATCGGACGTGGGAACGAGAGAAGGGAACGAACGGTGCGGCGAGGTTTTCTTCGCCCTTCATCCTTCGCCCTTCGCCATTTGCGCCCGCAGCGCGGCCCACGTCCACACCGCCCCTGCCGCGTCGACGGCACCGAAGGCCATGACGGTCACGGGCATCTGGCCGGTTAGAAAAAGAACGGTCACGGCTCCGGCGAAGGCGAAGCGGATGGGCACCGATGCTCTAATGTAGGGGAGGAAATCGGCGCGGGAACTGACCAGGTCGTACGTGCCGATGACGAGAGAGAGGATCCCGACGATGCGCGGCCAGCCGGGAGGAGACGGCGGCAGGCGCAGCAGGGCGATGAGGGCTTCCGGCGCGGCCAGGAAGGCCAGACCGGCGAGTGTGACGTAAATCCCGAAGAGGAAGAGAGTTCGTGCGGGCCGGCTCATCGGTGTGGAGCGATCCTATCCGAACCGGGCGAAATACCCGCATGGCGCATGGCCGTTCGACAGCATCCGAGGAGACGCAGACATGAAGATGAACCCCGGAAACCGATGGACCCTCGCGGCCCTGGCCGCCCTGGCGATAGCCCTGCCCTCGCTTGCCGCCGATCCCACTCCCGTCCAGAACACCGATTTCTCCATCACCCTGCCGGCTGGATTCGCCGCATTCACCCAGCAGTCGCAGAGCCAGAAGCAGGGGGAGGGCACCATCCAGATCACGACGTACGTTTCGAAGGCCCCCACGAACGAAGCCGTCGTGGTGAGCGTCAGCAAGATGCCGGCGAAGATCACCGACGCCGACAAGGCCTTTGCCGGAACGCGCGACTCGGTGCTCAAGAGCCTCAAAGCCACGCTGGAGACCGAAGAGAAAGTCGCGGGCGACCCTCCCGCCGACCGCCTGCTGTTCAAGACCACGAGCGCATCCCCGGTCTTCTGCCAGTCGCGGCTCGTGGCGAAGGACGACCGGCTGTACCAGTTGCTCTACGTCGGCCGCTCCGAGGAGCAGCGCAAGGCACCCGCCATCGCGCAGCTCTTCGACTCGTTCCACATCGCGGACGCGCCCCCGGCGGCAGCCGCGAAATAGCCTTCGCGCGGCGGTTTTCCGCCCGTCAAATTGAGGTATCGGAGTCACCCTCTCCCGGTGGGAGAGGGTGGCACTGGAGCGCGCAATTCTGAGGAAGTTGAATCGTCGCGCAGCAACCAGCGCGGAAGTGCCGGGGTGAGGGGCTTTCCTCTCGCATCCGCCGCGGCCGGTCTCTGGACGTAGGAGACAGGGCGTCGCGAAAGACTTGGACCCCTCACCCCCGCCGCTCCGCTGATAGCTGCGCGACGGATCGGTCATGGCGACAGGCGCTCCGCGGCGACCCTCTCCCGGTGGGAGAGGGTGGCTCCTCAAACTTCAGTCGCGTGCGGGTGCAGTGGCGCGGGTGGGGTCACAGCTTCTGTCTTCTGCTCCGCCGGGGGAGACAGAAGATGTGACCCCAGCCCTGCTGTCCCACCTTCTGTCTTCTGTTCCGACGGTAGACCGACCGTGTGAACTGCGTCCCCTCGCCCCTCGCGTGACGTGAGATGGTCAACAGACGCGACTACTGGCCGGATGCGCTTCGGGTGAAACCTCGAGCCTTGTTTCCAACCCCGTACCTTCGTCGCTGATTTCAGCATTCTTTCAGGAAGTGGAAAGGGCGTGACTACCGGTGGTCACGGCAAACCACCGGTGGTCACGGCTGACTACCGGTAGTCACGGCAAACCACCGGTGGTCACGGCTGACTACCGGTAGTCACGGTCAAACCACCGGTAGTCACGGCCAAACCACCGGTGGTCACGGCGAAACCACCGGTAGTCACGGCCAAACCACCGGTGG
>CAZYTO010000238.1:0-9275 GCA_964650405.1 uncultured Thermoanaerobaculia bacterium
GTGAAGGCTTAACTCACGAGCCGCGCTGCTACAACGGACTCCCCGAATAGGCCTGTCCGAACCAGAGCTGCAAGAACCCCCGGGTCAACTCCCTGGCCAACCCCCACGCCCCCGGCAAGTACCGCCTCAACGGCATCGTCTCCGACCTCCCGCAGTTCCACAAGGCCTTCGACTGCAAGGACAACGCGCCCATGGTCCGCGGAGCCAAGGAGTGCCAGGTGTGGTGAGTCCGCGTTTACTCCGAGCGTGGGTGGCGGGTGGTTGGGAGCGAGGAGTCAAAGCGAGGCATGCCCGTCGGATGGCATGAGGAATGAGGAATGAGGCACGAGTAGGAGCTGCGTAGTTTCGAGGCCGGCGATTTCGCCGGCCTCGGTGTTTTCCGGCGTCTCACCAGATCACGAACCGTAGCTCCACGCGCTCCTTCGGTCGTACCTGCACCTCTTCCCACTCCCGCCGGACGCCGAGGTGATAGCGCGCCGGACCGACGCACCCGAACGAATACCGCCCCTCCGCATCCGTCTGCGCCGTCAGGACGAGGTCCCCTCCCTCCGCCCACATCGACACCGTCACTCCCTCCCGCCCCTTCCCCGTACGTCCGACAACGCGTCCGCCGAGGAAGCCCGCTTTCTCCCCGCAGTCGCCACCCTGCATCCTTTGCACATGCGCGCAGGCTGTGAGCGCGGCGAAGAGAAGGAGGGGGAGCAGCCGTTTCATTGATTCTTCGCTCCCGCCCAGCCACCACCCCTCGCTCAGAATGACACGTTTCGGGAGCTGCGCGTTTGCTTCACGCAGCTTGTCAGGGTGCGAGTCCCGTCGATGGAATCTGCGGGGGAATCGGTATTGCCGAAGAGTTCGATCCGCCGTGTGCCCCGCCCGCGATCGCCCGCTCCTCCGGTTCCACGCGCGGACGGGGTTTCGGCACGACGCTGTCTACATAGGCTCGACGCGAGGCGTTTCGCTCATCCGGTCCTGAAGCCGCTTCCGGTATCGCCGGCTCAACCGCAGCCGGACTCTTGATTTCAGGACCACCTCGTACTCGCCGTGGGCCTGCAGTTCCAAGCCGTGGATCCGGTCGGCGTTCACGATGACCGAGCGGTGGATGCGGATGAATCGTCCGTCGCCCAGGTCCCGTTCCAGCTCCGACAGCGTCCGGCGCAGCACGTG
The DNA here is from genome assembly GCA_964650405.1 of uncultured Thermoanaerobaculia bacterium. Lineage (GTDB taxonomy): Bacteria > Acidobacteriota > Thermoanaerobaculia > Gp7-AA8 > Gp7-AA8 > CAZYTO01. Next base: position 1,165 of record CAZYTO010000238.1, read on the forward strand.
CGTCTCGCTTCCCACGTGCAGGCACGCGTAATAGCTGGCGGCCTCGATCCAATCGATGTCCGGGACGTTCACGAACAGCACCCGGCCCCGGCTCTTGACGGCCAGCCGGGCCATGGGCTGCGGGCGCTGCTTCACGTAGTGCGCGAGCTTGTCCTTGGCCCGGTGCAGGGCCCGGGCGAAGCGGGCGTCGTCGAAGGGCTTCAGCAGGTAATCGAGCGCTCCCGCCTCGAAGGCGCGCAACGCATACTCGTCGTAGGCGGTCACGAAGATCACGGCCGGCGGCAAGTCTCCGCCCAGCATCTCCAGCACGTCGAAGCCGCCGCATTCGGGCATCTGCACGTCGAGAAACACCAAGTCGGGCTTCGACCTCCGGATCTCCTCGATGGCCTCCGCCCCGGACTCGCACTCGCCCACGGATTCGATGTCCGGATCGCGGTGCAGCAGCACGGTCAGGCTGCGTCGCGCCAGCGACTCGTCGTCGACCACCAGGGCCCGGATCGGCGCCGGACGCTCGTCGAGGGGCGCCATTCATGCCTCCCGGAACGGCAGGGTCACCGCCACTTCCACGCCGCCGGTGTCGATGCGGCTCAGGCGCAGCTCGCAGTCGTCGCCGTGCAGGATCTGCAGCCGCGTGCGGAGATTGGCGATGCCGACGCCTGTGTGCCCGGCCTGCCAGTCCGCAGGCAGGCACGGGCCGTCATTGCAGACGCGCAGGCACAGGTAGCCGTCGCGGCGCGTTCCGGAAACGCGGACGGTTCCTCCGGCCACACGCCGGGAGATGCCGTGCTTGATGGCGTTTTCCACCAGGGGCTGCAGCAACAGGTTGGGAACCTGCGCGCGCAGCAGCTCTTCGGGGAGCTCCACGCGGACCTGAAGACGCTCTCCGAAACGGAGCTTCTGGATGTCGAGATAGCGCTGCAGGTACTCGGCTTCCTCCGCCAGGGTCACCTGCGATCGATGGGAATCCTCGGAGGCGCGGCGCAGAAACTCGCTGAGCCCGACGATCATGCTCACCGCGGCGTCGTTGCGCTGGTCGCGGACCAGGCCGGCGATGGAGTTGAGCGTGTTGAACATGAAGTGCGGTTCCATCTGCCCGCGCAACGCCGCGAGCTGGGCCCGGGAAAGCTCCTCGTTGAGGCGCGCCGTCTCGCTGATCTGGCGGGCCACCTTGTCCCGCGAGTCCACCACCCAGGTCACGGTCAGGATCAGCACGTAGGCGATGACGAACGTCAGGATCTGGTAGAGCAGCGTGGTGCGGAACGTGGCCACGAATGCCGGCGGCCGCCGATTGTCCCAGGGGTTGAAGAGCACCTGCAGCCATGCCGACCAGGCCTCGGCCGTCGCGCTGATGACGGCGAACGCCGCAAGGTGGACGGCCGCCCGTCGCAGGGTCGCGCCGCGAATGACCGGGTAGCGCCGCGCCAGGGCGATGATCAGCGGCGTGGCCAGGGCCCATGGCAGCCACGAGACCAGCTCCGTGCCGAACAGCTTCGGCCAGGTGCGATGCTTCCTTTCCACGTGCAGGATGAGCACGGATTGGCTGGCGTCGAACAGCGCGCCGGCGCACCACAGCCCGGCGATCCAGAGCCAACCGCTCGAGCGCACGCCGGCGCGGGTCTCGGTCATTTGTCGTCACTGTACATCACCAAACCCGCGCCGGTTCCGCGATGCAGCGAGCGGCTGTCTCCGTGCAGCAAGTGGTCTGTGCCCCTGAGTTTCCCGCTCCTACACTGACCTCCATGAGCGACTGCAACGATTTCCGGTGCTGCGCTCTCGACGTCCGGCGCGATCTGGCAACGCGCCGGCGTTCCTGGAGGAAAAGATGAAGAGTCGTCACTTCACAACGTGTCTCGCAGCCTGTCTCCTGGCCGCGCTTTACCTGTCCTGGCTGTGCCTTGGCGTCGGGCACGCCGCACCGAAAAACGCCGGCGGCCCTTCCGCGAACGACCCCCGCCTCGATCTGGTCACGGCCCTCAAAGCCATGGGCCCGCATCCCTCCCTCGGTGACCAGGCAAACGTCTTCGGTCGCTTCGTCGGAACCTGGGACGTCGAGTACATGGACATTTCGAAGGACGGAAAGGAAATTCACCGCTCGGGTGCATTGATCGTCGGATGGGTGATGGACGGGCGCGCCATCCAGGACCTCTGGATCGTCAATCCGTCCGGGAAGCGCAAGGATCGGGAGGTGTACACGGACCTGCGCTATTACGACCCCAAATCCCGCACATGGCCCGCCGCCTTCATCGACCCGGAGAACGTATCCGTGGCCAGGTTCACCGGCGGTGCGGAGGGAGACGACCGCATCGTGCTCGACACGCAGGACCTCGGTGCCGGTACGCATCGCTGGTCGTTCAACGACATCCGCGACGGTTCCTTCGTCTTTCGCGATGAAGGGTCCCGCGACGGCGGCAAGACCTGGAAGCTGGTGTCGGAATACCACATGACCCGGCGCCGCGTGAGCCCGCCTGCGCATTGACCGGCAGGCTCGCTCTCGAAATCCACAGCAGACCAGTGAGAACGCCGCGAACGGTGATCAGGAGACCTTTATGAACAGAACGCTGACGGCCGCCATTGCCTTACTGCTCTTGACCTGCCTGCCCGCACGCGCCGCCACGCCGTCCGGTGAGCCGCGCTTCCGCGAGATCTTCAAGGAGCTCGTGGAGACCAACACGAGCCTGTCCGCCGGCAGTTGCACGCTGGCGGCCGAGCGCATGGCGGCCCGCCTCGCGGCGGCCGGCTTCCCGGACGCCGACCTGCACCCCTTCGTCGCCCCGGGACACCCGAAGGAAGGCGGACTGGTCGCGGTGTACCCGGGCCGCGATCCGAGCTCCAAAGCCATTCTGCTGCTGGCACATCTCGATGTGGTCGAGGCCAGGCGCGAGGACTGGACGCGCGACCCGTTCAAGCTCGTGGAAGAGAACGGCAACTTCTACGCGCGCGGCGCGGCCGATGACAAGGCCCAGGCCGCGATCTGGGTCGACACCCTGGTGCGCTACCGCGAGGAGAACTACCGGCCGCGGCGCACGATCAAGCTCGCCCTCACCTGCGGCGAAGAAACCTCGGGCGCGTTCAACGGCGCCCAGTGGCTCACGGAGAATCAACGCCAGCTCATCGACGCCGCGTTCGCCATCAACGAAGGCGGAGGCGGTGAGCTCGACGCCCAGGGTCACCGGCTGGCCCACGAAGTCGAGGCCGGGCAGAAGATCTTCCAGAACTTCCGCCTCGAAGTCACCAACCCCGGCGGCCACAGCTCCGTCCCGCGGAAGGACAACGCCATCTATCAGCTCGCCGGTGCTCTGAAGAGGATCGAGGCCTACACGTTCCCGCCGCAGTTCAACGACGCCAACCGCCGCTACTTCGCGGGCATGGCCAAAGTGGAGCGCGCGAAGAACGAGACGGCCCTGGCCGATGCCATGGAGGCGCTGGTGCGCAACCCCGGCGATGCCGCAGCGATCGAGCTGGTCTCGGCGCGCGATCCGGGCTGGAACAGCACCCTGCGCACCACCTGCGTGGCCACGATGCTCGAAGCCGGGCACGCCACCAATGCCCTGCCACAGCGCGCCCAGGCCAACATCAACTGCCGCATCTTTCCGGGCGTGCCCATCGAAACGGTACGCACGAAGCTCGAGGATCTCGTTGCCGACCCGGCCGTGAAGGTCACGACGCTCGAGTCGAATGGGCCGAGCCCCCCACCTCCGCCCTTGACACCCGACATCCTGGGGCCGGTTCAGCAGCTTACGTCGCGGTTCTGGCCGGGCGTGCCGGTGCTGCCGATCCTGCTGCAGGGGGCATCGGACGCCAAGTATCTGAACGCCGCCGGCATCCCCGCCTACGGGATCGAGCCGCTGTTCCTCGGACCGGATTTCGGCAACGTTCACGGCCTCAACGAGTACGTCGGTGTGCAGTCCCTCCTGGAGTGCCGCGATTTCCTGTACCGCCTCATCAAAATTTACGCAGAGGAGAAATGACCATGAACCGAGCTCTCGCTTCAAACATCGTAGCGTCGTTACTGACCACCGTATCGTTGTCGTGTGCGGGTCTCACCATGAGCTGCGCGACCGCGCCGGGCAACACCGCAGGCGCGCCTGCGGCGGCGCCGCATTCCATGGTGACCGCACTCGAGGCGGCCGGCCCTCACCCCTCCCTCGGCGCGCAGGCGCCGGTCTTCGGCCGCTTCGTCGGATCCTGGGACTGCGAATACAACGAGTATTCGAAGGACGGAAAGGTCTCTCGTTCCACCGGTGAAGAAACCTTTGGCTGGGTCATGGAAGGCCGTGCCATCCAGGACGTCGTCGTCATCTATCCCTCGGCCGCGCACAAGAACGGCTTCATCGGCACGTTCTTCCGTTTCTTCGATCCGAAGTCCGGGACCTGGCGGGTGACTTTCATCGACCCGGAGGATGACGCCATCGAACGATTCAGCGGCGGCGCGGAGGGCGACGATCGGATCGTGCTTCATCGCGACGAAGGCAACGGCCGGGAGACCCGGTGGTCCTACGTCGACATCCATCCCGATTCGTTCATCTTCCGCGATGAGGAGTCGCGGGACGGCGGCCAGACCTGGTGGTTGCGCGAGGAAGATCGCATGACGCGGCGCAGCACGGCCGCGGCCCCGGCCGCGCGGTAAGCGACGCGACGGGAAACTGCCGGGCCGGGTCGCCGCCGGCAGTTTCCCCTCTCCGCAAGTGCAGCACGGCGAACGCAAACGGCGTCACATCGTCCACGGTCCTGCTGCACGAGAACGGCATCATCGTCCAGGGACTGCGGAGCCTTCTGAAGGGTGCGGGTGACGCTATAATCCCCCACCTTTATGACTACCGTACAGATCAAGGACCTTTCGCAGCACGCTGGCGAGAAGGTCGTCGTCAATGGCTGGCTGTACAACAAGCGGACGTCGGGGAAGCTGCAGTTCCCCATCGTCCGCGACGGCAGCGGGTACCTGCAGTGCGTCGTCTTCAAGAAGGAAGTGGACGAGGCGACGTGGAAGGCGGCCGAGGACGTGACGCAGGAAGCGAGCGTCCGGGTCACCGGCACCGTGCGTGCCGAGGCCCGGGCGGCGGGCGGCGTGGAGCTGGGCGTGGAGTCGTTCGAAATCACCGGGATCTCGCCCGACTACCCGATCTCCCCCAAGGAGCACGGCACCGACTTCCTCATGAATCACCGCCATCTCTGGCTGCGCTCGTCCAAGCAGCACGCCATCCTGCGCGTGCGCAACGAGCTGGAGAAGGCCTGCCGCGACTTCTTCTACGACCGCGACTTCGTCCTCATCGACTCGCCCATCCTCACGGCCAACGCCGCCGAGGGAACGACGACGCTGTTCGAGACCGACTACTTCGGCGAGAAGGCCTTCCTCTCCCAGTCGGGACAGCTCTATCTCGAGCCGGCCGCGGCGGCATTCGGAAAGGTCTACTGCTTCGGCCCGACCTTCCGCGCCGAGAAGTCCAAGACCCGCCGGCACCTGATGGAGTTCTGGATGCTCGAGCCGGAGGTGGCCTTCCTCGAGTTCGACGGATTGCAGAATCTGGCCGAGGAGTTCATCGAGTACATCGTCGGCCGGGCCTATGAGCGCTGCCAGGAAGAGCTGAAGACCCTGGAGCGCGACACGACCAAGCTGGAGAACATCAAGCGTCCCTTCCCCCGCATCACCTACCGCGAGGCCATCGACGTCCTGAAGAAGAACGGCATCGAAGCCAACTTCGGTGACGACTTCGGCGGCGACGAGGAGACGATCATCGCCAATTCGTTCGACCGCCCGGTGATGATCAGCCGCTATCCCGCCGCCATCAAGGCCTTCTACATGCAGCCCGACCCGCAGGACCCCTCTCTTGCCCTCGGACTGGATATGATCGCCCCCGAGGGCTACGGCGAGATCATCGGCGGCTCGCAGCGCATCCACGACCACGACCTGCTGCTGGCCCGCATCCAGGAGCACGGCCTGCCCCTGGACAAGTTCCAGTGGTACCTCGACGTGCGCAAGTACGGCACCTTTCCCCACAGCGGCTTCGGCATGGGCCTGGAACGCGTCGTGGCCTGGGTCACCGGCGTGCCGCACCTGCGCGAGACGATCCCGTACCCGCGGATGCTGAATCGGATTTATCCGTAGGGAGTGGTTAGTGGTTAGTGGTTAGAAGTAAAGTGGTTAGGGCTCTGCTACCTAACTACTAACCTCTTACCACTAACCACTCCAAAAGCGGCGACCCCGAAAGGCCGCCGCTCTTGCCATCGCACAGCGCGAGAAGCTACTCCTTGTTCTTCACCCGGAGCGATACGTCATCGACGACGAGCTTCGCCTTCGCGTTGAAGTTCGGGTTCTCCGTGTCGCCTTCGCGTCCCGTGCTGGCCTCGAAGATGACATTCACGGCCTTCAATCCCGCGTCCGCGGCGGCGAGGGCCTGCAACTGGTCGGTGACGTCGAAGACGCGGTCGGCGGAGCCATGGGCGGCATGGGCGCCCCGAATTGACACGAAGAAGCTCAGCGAGCCGGCCAGGGCGCGCTTCGAGGGGTCGTCTTTGCGCGCCAGGTAGACGTGGAACATCGTGCCGGGATGGGCATGGAAGTGAATGCCGTGCAGCACGAGCTCCATCTTGACCGGCACCTCCGCCTGCGGCAGCAGGGCCAGGTCGTGGGCCATGCTGGCCGCCTGGGCGGCCACGGCCATCGTGGCCGTCACGCTGGGAGTATTGATGGCCACGGCCTTGGCCCGGCCGAGGGTCATCCCGGTACCGATCTTCGCCTTCATGCTCTTCAGCTTTGCGGGGGTCATGGCCGGGGCCACGGCAAGCGGCTGCGGCGCCGCTTTCGGCGTGGGGGTACCGCAATTCGTGCCTTGTTCATACTTGTAGTCGATCAGCGAGCCGTCGAAGAGCTGCTTGACCTGCTTGGTGACCAGCGTACCGGTCTGGTCGACGAACGAGAATCTCTTGTTGTTGAAGCCCGTGCTCGTCGGGTTCCTGTGGCCGGGAATGCTCGTCCAGCAGTCCCACGTCCGGTCGATGTTGCCGTGGTGCAGCCAGAAGATGGGATCGTTCGACGAATACGGCACGGCCCCCATGACGGTGATGGGGCAATCCATGACGGCGCAGTGCACGTAGCCGTGCGGGCTCTGCTCGATGGTCGACTGATACCCCTGCGCGGTCGTCGAGTCGAGGAACTTCGGGATCCTGAGCGCGGCGGTGATGTTCGTGTCGGTGGTGTCGAGCCGGTTCGGCGAGGGGGCTGCCCAGCCCGGCGCGCGGCGCGGCTCGAAGAGAGGATTGGGCTGCGTGGCCCCGTTCTCGTCCACGTACGTCGGCGTGGTGAACTCGGCCGGCATGGCCAGTTGGGCGGGGTTGTCGTAGTCCCAGTACGGCAGGCGCAGGTTCGGATTGCCGGAGGAGACCTGCAGCACCTTCTCGAAGTAGAACAGGTAGAAACGGTGCCAGGCGTAGAACCACGGCGTCCCGTGCTGGCACTGCGCCCAGACGGTCCGGGCCACGGAGTCCGGCGGCGTCTGGTCGGTCACCCCGGCGAAGAAGGGAGCGTACTTCGGATCCCAGATCCCTTCGTCTTTCAACTGCTGGATGTACGCCTCGACCGTGCCGTCGGGAGAGGTGGTGCCGAAGTAGCCGTGCATGTTGCCCCAGTACTCCCAGCTCAGCCGGTAGCTCTTCGACGTCTTCGGGTCGCCATTGTGCGACTTCATCGTGGCCACGGCCTTCCGCAGCGAAGCCACGTTTTTCGGGTCCTTGGCGAAGGTCTCCCAACTGAGTCGGGTGGCCGTCTGCGCGAGCGCGAGAACGGGCCAGATGATGGTCAAGGCAAGTGCAATCCACAAGCGTCTCATTCTGATCCCCTCCTTGCCTGTCTGTCAGGCTCATGAAAGGAGTGGCGGGAGGGAGGGAAATCCCTACCCCAGACGTTTTTCACTCTGAGCGAGGGCGGTGGCCGGGTGGGAGCGAAGAGTCAAAGCGAGGCACGGCAGGAAGGGCAAGGGCGAAGGAGGGCGGCGGCGGGAGGGTGTGTGCGTGGGCGGGGTGGGCGGGCGGACAGTGTAGGGCGCGACTGGGTCGGGCCGAACCCCCGTGGGCGGGCGGGGGTCGCCGCGCACAACGCGACGCAATTTCACGCGGAC
>CAZYTO010000239.1:0-9249 GCA_964650405.1 uncultured Thermoanaerobaculia bacterium
GGATAGCCTGTCGCGGCCGCTCCGCGACTTGCGGATCTCGGTGACGGACCGCTGCAACTTCCGCTGTCCGTACTGCATGCCGAAGGAGGCCTTCGGGCGCGACTTTGCCTTTGTCGAACGGGCCGCGCTGCTGACGCTCGAAGAGATCGCCCGCGTGGCGCGCATCTTCGCAGTACTGGGGGCGACGAAGATCCGCCTGACCGGGGGCGAGCCGTTGCTGCGCCGCAACCTCGAGCACCTCGTCGAGCTGCTCGCCGCGATCGACGGCATCGACGACATCGCCCTCACCACGAACGGCTCGCTCCTGACACGCGAGAAGGCGCGAACGCTGGCAGGCGCGGGCCTCGGTCGCGTCACCATCTCCCTCGACTCGCTCGACGATGCCACGTTCCGGGCTATGAACGACGTCAACTTCCCGGTCGCACGCGTCCTCGAGGCCATCGACGCCGCCGTCGAGGCAGGACTGACGCCGCTGAAGATCGACGTGGTGGTCAAACGCGGCGTCAATGACGACGGTGTGGTGGACCTGGCCCGCCACTTCCGCGGCAGCGGCTCCATCCTCCGCTTCATCGAGTACATGGACGTCGGCAACACCAACGGCTGGCGGATGGACGATGTCGTCTCCGGAGCCGAGATCATCGGGCGGATCGCCGAGCACTGGCCGCTCGTTCCCCTCCCACCCAACTATCCGGGCGAGGTGGCCAACCGCTGGCGCTATGCCGACGGCGGCGGTGAGATCGGCGTCATCTCCAGCGTCACCCAGCCTTTCTGCGGCGACTGCACGCGCGCCCGCCTCTCCGCCGACGGCGAGCTCTATACCTGCCTCTTCGCCGCCCGCGGCACGGACCTCCGGGCGCTGTTGCGCGGCGGCGCCACCGACGCCGAGCTGGCCGCCGCCGTCGCCGGCGTCTGGCATCAGCGCGCGGACCGCTACTCGGAGATCCGCACCGACGAGACCGTGACTGCCCCGAAGGTGGAGATGTCGCGAATCGGGGGATAGGACGCTCACTTCAGCAGTCCCTCCAGCAGTTGATCGAAGGCTGCCTCCGAGGGCGGACCGGAGATCGTCGCTGCGAGCACCCCGTTGCGATCGACGACGAACGTCTGTGGCAGGAATTGCAAGCCTCCGTAGGCCTTGGTCACGGCGTCCGTCGTCCGGGCGATGGTGTAGTCCATCTGCTTCAACTTCGTGAAACGCGCCACGACGTCGCCGGCATCGTCCATGGAGATGCCGACGATCTCCAGACCCTTTCCGTGCAGGCGGCGGTACGTTTCCACGAGATGCGGGATCTCCACCTTGCAGCCGCCGCACCACGTGGCCCAGAAGTTCACCACGACGACCTTGCCGCGCAGGTCACGGAGGTGCACCGTGCGCCCGTCGAGCGAGCGCACGGTGAAGTCGGGAGCGGGCTTGCCGCCCGAGACCGCGGTGAGAAGCACGAAGAGCAGCACCAGCGCCGGCGTTCTCATTTGCGGACCCACTCCGCGCCTTCGGCTTCCATGAACGCCTTCGTGCCCGGCCGCCCCGTGAGCCGCATCGACACCGGGCCGCCCTCCGCTGCGAAGTGAATGTTGATGTCGAAGAAGGGGCAGCAGAGGCGCTCCTGGCCGGCCCATTCCTCGAGCATGGCCATTGTCTTCGGGTCGGAGGAAAACTCGAACTCATAGCCGTCCGGCAGCTCGCGCACTCCCCGGCGCAGCTTCACCAGAGCGGGTCCGAGCTCCTCGAAGTGGCGCTTGCGAAGCTCAGGGGAGAGGGCGAGGCGGTCGCAAGCCAGGGGCGACTGGCCGGCGGTCTTGCGGCTGGCGGGAGGGACGATTCCGTTCATGCGCAGGTACTCCACGAGCTGTCCGTAGTGATTGAAGGAGTGGGCGGCGGCATCGACGACATACCAGATGGGGTCATGTTTATCGCCGGGGACGAGCGCCGCGGCCTTGGCGTCGTCCAGCGATGCCACGGACTTGTGGAGCGCTACGAATGATCCGCGGACGTAGTCGACGATCTCGTCCTTCGTCCTCACCGAGTCGGGCCCGGTCTCGTCAGCCTCCTCGGCAGACGGCGTGCGCCCGGCGATCCGCGCCGCCGCCGCGTAGTTGTTGGCCGCCAGATGCTTGAGCTGCTCGCCGAACGTGCGGACGCCGGCGAACTCGCCGTTGGCTGGGGCGAAGGCATACTTGTCCTCCGGCATGGCCTTCGCCACATCGGCGAGCTGCTTCTCGGTGGTGGACACCCAGTCGTCGAGCGCAGCGCGGGTGGCCTGGGCGAATACTGCAGGAGCCGAAAGCAGGGTCAGGATGAACAGCAGGATCGTGAAGGTTCGTGTCGTTTTCATCATGCCGATCAAGCTGCGACTTCAAGCCGGCTGGAGGTCAAGAGGCCCGCTGTGAACTCCTCGTTACGTCGGTGCCGCGCACCGGCGGGCGGTGCGAAGATCGATGCATGAGCTTCGGGATCGGCGAGGTGGCCAGGCGCGCCGGCGTGCGTCCGTCTGCCGTCCGCTATTACGAGGAGCGCGGCCTGATCACGCCGTCATCGCGGCGGGGCGGCAAGCGCGTGTACGACGAGGAAGCCGTGGAGCGCATGGCCCTGATCGTCTTCGCCAAGGAGCTCGGCTTCAGTCTCGACGACATCCGCAACCTCCTGGCCGGCTTCCCCGAGGAGACGCCGGCGGGCACGCGATGGTCGAAGCTGGCGGAAGCCAAACTGGCGGAGCTGGACGCCATGACTCAGCGCATCGACGTCATGCGCTCGGCCCTTCAGCGCATTTCGCACTGCGGCTGCCAGGACCTCGACCAGTGCGCACGAGGCATCGCCGCGAAGAAATGCCGCTGACGGCGAGTCAGCGCGCCAGGGCGGCGGAGGCTCTCCTGCTCGCAGACTGACTCACGCGGAGTCGCGGAGAATGCGGAGAAAGAAGCCGCGCCTCCGTGACCTCCGCGCCTCCGCGTGAAACCTTCAAGGGCGGCCTCGTGTTGCCCGAATCCACCGGCCTGTCAGAATGGCGTCCATGCAACTGGCGAATTTCATCGGCGGAGAGAAGACGCCTCCGCGCAGCGGGACCTGGCTCGACGACGTCAATCCGGCCACCGAGGAGGTCATCGCGCAGATTCCTGACAGTGACGGGAGCGACGTCGACGATGCTGTCGCTGCCGCGAAGGCCGCCTTTCCGGCGTGGTCGGGCACACCGGCGGCTGAGCGCAGCCGCCTGCTCCTGAAGCTCGCCGATCTCCTCGAAGCGAATCTCGAAGAGCTGGCCCGGACCGAGTCGATCGACAACGGCAAGACGATCTCCCTGGCCCGCCGGCTGGACATCCCCCGTGCCGTGCTGAACTTCCGCTTCTTCGCCACGGCCATCCTCCACCAGGCCGGCGAGGCCCACGCCACCGACGCCGCGGCGCTCAACTACACCCTGCGCCAGCCCCTCGGTGTGGTCGGCCTCATCTCGCCTTGGAACCTGCCGCTCTACCTGCTGTCGTGGAAGATCGCGCCGGCCGTGGCCAGCGGCAACACGTGCGTGGCCAAGCCGAGCGAGCTCACGCCGCTGACCGCCTATCGCCTCGGAGAGCTCGTCAACGAAGCAGGCATCCCGCCCGGCGTCATCAACATCGTGCACGGTCTGGGCGGCAAGGCCGGGCGCGCGCTGACGTGCCACGACGACGTCGCCGCGATCTCGTTCACCGGCGGCACCGTCACCGGCGCTGCCGTGGCCGCGAATGCCGCACCGCGGTTCAAGAAGCTCTCCCTCGAGCTGGGCGGCAAGAACCCGAACCTGATCTTCGCCGACGCGGATCTCGACGACGCCGTGGCTACCACCGTCCGCTCCAGCTTCTGGAACCAGGGTGAGATCTGCCTCTGCGGCTCTCGCATCTTCGTCGAGCGCTCCATTCACGACCGGTTCGTGGAGCGCTTCGCCGCCGCCACGGGGAAGTTGCGCATCGGCGATCCGCTCGACGAAACGACCGACATCGGAGCGCTCATCAGCGCCGCACATCTGGAGAAAGTCACCGGCTATATCGAGCTGGCGAAGAAGGAAGGCGGCACGATCGTCAGCGGCGGGCGGCGCGCGGAGCGCAAGGGTTACTTCGTCGAGCCGACCATCATCACCGGTCTCGGTTGCGACTGCCGCGTCCTGCAGGAGGAGATCTTCGGGCCGGTGGTCACGGTCACGCCGTTCGACGACGAAGAAGAGGCGATCGCCTTTGCCAACTCCACGCGCTACGGCCTTTCCTCCACCGTCTGGACAAGCAACCTCAAACGCGCGCACCGCGTGGCGGCCGGTCTCGACGCCGGGACGGTCTGGGTCAACTGCTGGCTGCTTCGCGACCTGCGCGTACCGTTCGGCGGGATGAAGGAGAGCGGCGTCGGTCGCGAAGGAGGATTCGAGTCGTTGAACTTCTTCACCGAGGCGAAGAATGTCTGCGTCAAGCTCGCCTGAGCCTTCGTGAGCGTGGGCGGTGGGCAGTTGGGAAGCGAAGAGTCAGAACCTGGCACTTTCGTCGGAGGGCAATTTCTACCGACCGGTTTCAGCCACGTCCATGTCTTTCACAACCCAGGGCAATGTCCAACGTGGTGGCCCTCAACTACTCGTACGACGTCTCCGTGAAGATCTACTCGAACCTACACGCACCCGAGCCAGCGTGTGCTGACGCTCGACGGCGTCGTCTCCGGCCACACGCTGCACGCGAAGTGCGATCTGTCCGGCGTTTACGAGAAGCCGCTGCTCCTTACCCGCGGGTTTCACTGGGTGAACGAACTTCCGGTCAATCGCTGAACGGGCGAGCGGGTGGCGGCGAGCGGTCGGCGGCAGAACAGACCACTCGCTGCTCGCCGCAACCCGCTCGCCCGCTTCTCCACCAAATACAATCTCCGCATCACCCTTACGGAGGCGAAATGTCCGCGTCAAACGCACGTGATGAGGTTGCCGAAGCGAGCGCCCTAACCAGCGGCACGACTAGCGGCACGCCGCAGGAGGCAATGCCGGAGCCGGCCTCTCCCTGGCCGCTTCCGCTCCGATTCGCGCTCTTTGCGACGACGGCCTTCTTCGTCCTCCTCCACGGGACGTCCTTCTTCCAGGTCATCCCCTTCACGGCGCGTTGGATCGCCGCTTCCTACGACAAGCTGTGGAATGTCATCGTGCTGAAGGCGGCGGCCACGGTGTTCCACGTGAAGGCCGACGTTCAGCCGAACGGCAGCGGCGACACGACGTGGAGCTACGTCCAAATGGCCGTCGCCGTCGTCTTCAGCATCGTCATCGGGATCGTCTGGGCGCTGCTGGTCAGGAGACGCTCGGCGACCGAGCGCACGTTCGAGATCTTCCGCACATTCCTCCGCTTCGCGCTGGCCTTAGCCATGGTCAACTACGGTGTCTACAAAGTGATTCAGCTCCAGTTCCCGAAGCCGTGGCTGGAGCGCCTGGTCCAGCCGTACGGATCGTCGTCGCCGATGGGCCTCCTCTGGACGTTCATGGGCGTCTCGCGTGCGTACAACTTCTTCGCCGGTGCGGGGGAAATGGTGTCGGGCGTGCTGCTGACCATGCGGCGCACGACGCTGGCTGGCGCGCTGCTGGGCATCGCCGTGATGGGCAACATCGTGGCACTCAACTTCTGCTACGACGTCCCGGTCAAGCTCTACTCGATGCAACTGCTGCTGATGGCGTTCATCATCGTGCTTCCCGACGCACGGCGGCTGTTCACCTTCCTCTTCCGCTCTCCGCAGAAACCGCTCTTCCGGAAGCCCTCGCTGCAGACGGCTTCGCTCGTCCTGCGCACGCTGCTCGTCACGGCCTTCCTTCTCTACTCGTTCTACGACGCCAGCAAGGCACGCTACGAGGGGGGCGATCTCGCTCCGCGCTCACCACTCCGCGGCATCTGGAACGTCGACGAGCTGACCGAGAACGGCGCCGTCCGCCCGCCGCTCGTCACCGACACCACCCGCTGGCGGCGCGTCGTCTTCGACGATCCCGTCTACGACTCGATCCTCCTCATGAACGACGTCCGCCTCCGCTTCAAGGTCAAGGTGGACGAGAAGAAGAGGACCGTCTCCTACACCGGCCGCGCCCCGGAGCGGACGAGCTTCACCATCAGCTACGCCCGGCCGAATTCCGACACCCTCGTGCTGGACGGCCTGGTGCAGGGACGCCAGATCCACGCCGTCTGCCACCGTTCCACCGCCACCGACCTGCTCCTGACGCGCGGCTTCCACTGGATCAACGAGTATCCGTTCAATCGGTAGAGTCGCTTATTCGCTTATTCGCTGAGTCGCTTATTCGCGGTCCGCGCGTCGCTGTTCGAATAAGCGACCAGTGAATCAGCGGCCTGCGAATAAGCGAATAAGCGAATAAGCGAATAAGCGATTAAGCGAATAAGCGACTCTCCGATCAGCGAACAGCGAACCGAGTAAACTCACCGAAATGACCACCGGCGAAATCATCGGAGGCGTCCTCGCTCCCCATCCGCCCCACATCGTCTACGGCGAGAACCACTGGCGCAACGAGCCGCGCGCGGAGTGCGGGTGGGAGGTGCTGCGCTGGGGCTACGAGCGCGCCCGCCGGCACTTCCTCGAAAAGAAGCCCGATGTGCTGCTCGTGCACTCGCCCCACTGGCAGACGGTCATCGGCCATCACTTCCTGGGCATCCCGGAGTTTCACGGCTTGTCCGTGGACCCGATCTTCCCCAACCTCTTCCGCTTCAACTACGACATCAAGGTCGACGTCGAGCTGGCCGAGCTGATCGCCGAAGAGGGACGCCGGGACGGGCTGATCACGAAGATGATGCGGAACCCGCACTTCCGCGTCGACTACGGGACGATCGTCTCCTGCCACATGATGAACCCGGAGTGGGACATCCCCGTCGTGGGCATCTCCTCGAACAACTCGCCGTACTACTTCAGCAACGAGATGGGGCAGCAGCAGATGCTGCGGCTGGGCGAAGCCACGCGCCGGGCCATCGAGAAGAGCGGCCGCCGCGCCGTGCTCCTGGCCTCCAACACCCTTTCTCACCGCCACTTCACCACCGAGCCCGACATCCCCGAGGACATGTCCCGCGAGCACGTGTACGAGCACAGCGGCTACCTGTGGGACATGAAAGTCATCGACCTCATGCGCCGCGGCCGCACGCGCGAGCTCGTGGCCATCCTGCCGGAGTTCATGGACATGGCCCTGAGCGAGGTCAAGGCCGGCTCGCTGGCCTGGATGCTCTCCGCGCTCGGCTTCCCGGACTACCCGGCCGAGGTCTACGGCTACTGGACCGTCATCGGAACGGGCAATGCCGTGGTGGGATGGGACCCGCAACTGAAGGCCTCGGCCACGACGCAGGGAGCGGCATGATCGCGCTGGCCGCGCTGCTCCTTGCCACAGCCTTCCCCTCCGCGAGCCCGACGGCCTGGATGCGCCCGGAGTCATTCCACCTCGCCATCGGCATGCCGCGCGCGGAGGCATTGAAGGCCGTCGATTCCTACAAGCCGAAGACGACGGACGACGAGGCCTCATTCGATTACACCGAATCACGCGGCGTCACGCTCCAGTTCCGGCGGGACCGGTTGCATGCGGTGCGCTTCGAGTACTTCGCCTTCCTCCAGCAGGTGCGTTTGGCATTCGACGACGAGAAGAGCTACTTGCACAACGCATACGGAGCAGCCAGGAAAAGCACACCCTCGCTCGTGCTCTACGACGACCGCCTCCCCAACGTCATGGCCGTGCTCTCCGCCGACCCGAAGAGCGACCAGGGCCAGAAGGGCATCGGCATGCTGGTCGTGCGCTACTACGACCCGGTCGAGGTGAAGGAAGGAGACCAAGGGCGAAGGTAAGAAGGGCGAAGGGCGAAGGAAAGCCGAACAGGCGCAGCGCACGTCCCGGCTTTTTTCTTCGCCCTTCCTCCCTTCGCCCTTGGCCTACTGGTTCGTGCCGCCCAACGCTGCCGCCACGGCCTCGGCACCTTTGCGCTTGGCGAGATCGACCTTCTGCGGCTTTCCTTCGAAGATGAAGAGGCCTTCGCCGAGTGTGCCGATGTAGAGGCGATCGGCGTCATGGGGATCGCTGGCGATGGAGGTCACTTCGACGCTGCCGGAAGGGAGGGGCACCGAGCGCCAGTCGTCTGTCTCGCTCACCAGGACTTCGTTCTGCTGGCGTGAGGCGAGGTAGACAGGGCCGTCGCCGCCGAAGACCGCGGCGAACTGGGCGTCGGGCGCATCGGCGCCGACCCAGTGGGCATCCTTGTCGACCGTCCCTGCCTTGACGCCGCCGGAGCCGGCGATAAAGAGCACCTGTGACGCGCCGACGTTCCGGACGGCCAGCGAGTGACCTTTGGCCGGCGCGCCGTCAATGTTCTTCCACGACGTTCCGTCGTAGACGACGAGACCGCTCGCGGTCAGTGCATAGAGCGCGCGCTTCTCGCCGACGAAACCGACTGCGATGTCGACGGCGCGGTGGTCATTGTCGGCCAGGCGGTGCCAGCTCTGGCCGCCGTCCGCCGACGTGAAGACCCCCTCGTTCGTCGCCGCGAAGAAGCGGAGCTTGTTGTAGCGGACGACCTTGTCCACGCGGATGGGGAAGTTCGACGGCGCCGCCTGCTGCCACTCGGCGCCGTCCCGGCTGACGAAGAAGCCTTTCTCCGTGCCGGCCACGAACTTCACGTCCGCGTCGTCGGTCACCGCCAGCGAGAGCACCTGCGGAATGGACGTCGTGGAGACCTTCGACCAGGTGGCGCCGGCATCATCCGAGCGATAGATCCCGCTCGACGCGCCGCCGAAGGCGACCGCGGCGTAGACGCGCTTTTCGGCCATCGGATCGGCGGCGATGGTGGTGATGGTGAGGTTGCGCAGACCGTCGCAGGAGCGGGTGAACTGCCTGCCGCCGTCCTCGCTGACGTAGATCCCGTCGCCCTCCACGCCGAGGACGATGCGATTCGGACGCTGGCCGTCGAGAGCGATGTTGTTCACCACCAGGCTCTCGTCCGAAACGAGATACCAGGTCTTGCCGCTGTCTTCACTGCGATAGAGGCCGGCCACCGAGCCGGCGTAGAGCGACTCCTTCCGGCAGGGATCGACCTCGATGTCGTGGATGCGGCGGTTGTTGAAGCCGTCGCGATAGCGGGTCCAGTTCTCGCCGCGGTTGCGCGTGTTGTAGACCCAGCCGCACGTCGAGACCCAGAGGTTGTCCGGATCGTCGGCCGCCACGGTGATGGAGAACATGTCCGTGTCGAGCACCATCCCGCTGTTGATCAGCTTCCACGTCTTGCCGCCGTCGTCCGTAC
>CAZYTO010000240.1:0-847 GCA_964650405.1 uncultured Thermoanaerobaculia bacterium
GTCTTGGGGGGGCTTCGTGTTGTGGTCATTGATGGAAGGCGACGGCACGTCGACGAAGATCTGCACGTCGGCGTTGCGCGGGACGAGCTTCGTGATCACGTTGATGGGCCGCGGCACTTTCTTGCGGAACATGAGCCGCCCCTTCTCCTCCCACAGCGGCTCGCGCGCCACCACGTCCGCGCCGACGCGCACGACGATCGTGCCGTCGGTGAAGGGATGGTTGAACGTCGTGGTGATCTGCGCTGGGGCGTTGCTGTTCGCCGGCTGCGGCTGCGGCGGCGCGATGGTCGACGTCGTCCGCACCGTCTGCATGGCCACCTGCGGCGGGTTCTGCCTCGAGGCGTTGCGCGCGGCCTGCTCGGCGTGGACGCGGTCGGCTTGCTGCTGGGCCATCTTCAGGTAGTTGACCGTTTCGGCCCGCGCGGGATTGAGGCTGAATGAGTCGTTGAACGCATTCACCGCGTCGTCGAACTTCCTGGCGTTGTACAGCGCCACGCCCTCGTCGAACTTCTGCGCGGCCTGGGCGACCTGCTGCTCGGTGGCCTGGCGTTGCTGGCGGATCAGCGACAGGCGCTGCAGCATCGACGTCACCGCCGGCGCGTTCGGGGCCATCTTGTGGAGCTCTTCGTACTTCGCGTACGCCTCTTCGACGCGGCCCTGCGCCAGGAGAGCCTGGGCCTGGTCGCGCAGCTGCCGCTGCTTGGCCGCCTTCGCCGCCGCCGCGGTGTCGACGACGGCGGGCTTCCCGTAGGTCCGCTTGATGGCGAACACCGTTCCGACCAAGGCCAGGAGCCCCCCCGCCCCCATTCCAAGGAACGCCGGCGGCCGGGACCAGCGCGTGTACACC
>CAZYTO010000240.1:857-9148 GCA_964650405.1 uncultured Thermoanaerobaculia bacterium
ACCGCCACGATGCCGAGGAAGAGCGGCGGCGAGAGCGAGCGCTTGTAGATCGGCGTGGTGTTGCGCGGCCGAGGCGGCGCGGAAGGCGCCGGCGCAGCCTGCGCCGAGGCGTGGGTCGAGGAGGTGCGCGGATTCGTGTCGAACGGCCCCTGAGGCGCCGCCGCCGGCGCCACCGTCGGCGTCGTCGGAATCTCCTCGGCCTCGGGGAACGGCACATCGACGGTCGGCAGCCGGGCCCGGTCGTGCGTGACCATCGTGTCGGCGAAGAATGAGTCCGAGACCCGCGACGGCCTCTCGCCGCGCACCACCGCGCGCAGCGCATTGGCCATCTCCCGCCCGCGCTGGTAGCGCTTGGCCGGGTCCTTGGCCAGGGCGTGGCCGACCACTTCCTCGTAGCCGTCCGGGATCTGCGGATTCACTTCGTGCAGCGGCGGGAACGGCTCGTGGACGATCTTGTACGAGATCGACGTGAGCGAGTCGCCGCCGAACGGCTTGCGCCGGGTCAGGCACTCGTAGAGACAGATGCCGAGGGAGAAGATGTCGGTGCGGCCGTCGACGGGAGCACCCTTGATATGCTCCGGGGCCATGTAGTTCGGCGTGCCGAGGAACTGGCCCGTGGAGGTGAGGTTGGCGCCGCCGGTGGCGATCTTGGCGATGCCGAAGTCGGTGATCTTGGCCCGCAGCCCTTCGAGCAGGATGATGTTGGCCGGCTTGACGTCGCGGTGGACGATCCCCTTCGAGTGGGCGAAGTCGAGCGCTTCGGCGACCTGGGCCACGATGTCCCCGATCTGGTCGAAGTTCAGCGGCCTCCCCTGCGTGAGCGCTTCCTTCAGGTTCTGCCCTTCGACGTACTCCATGGCGATGAAGGACATGCCAGTGGCTTCGTCCTGACCGATGTCGTGCACGGTCACGATGGCCGGGTGGTTCAGGATTCCCGCGGCCTGGGCCTCGCGGATGAAGCGCTGCTGGAACTCCTTCGTTTCGTCGTCGTCGGAGTGAGCCGCCGGGCGGATCGTCTTCAAGGCGACCAGCCGCCCGATCAGCGGATCCTTGGCCAGGTAGACGATTCCCATCGCCCCTTTGCCAAGCTCGCGTACGACCTCGTAGCGGCCGAGCTTCACCTCGCTGCGCTCTCCGCGCGGGTCGGTCGGAGTCCCATAAGCGGTCAATGATAACTCCTGCGGTTCGTTGGCGTTCTTCGCTGTTCGCTGTCCGTTGTTCGCTGTTCGTTGTTCGTTGTTCGTTGTTCGTGCCGGGGGCCGGCCGTCCGCGGCCGTGAGCGCTACGGACAACGGACAACGGCGAACGGACAACGGACCCGGCGGGGAGGGCGTCCCAGCCCGGCATTTTAAATTATGATCTCTCCCCCATATGTGAATTCCACTTGCAAGGACGACCTTATGAAGGTTTATTCGGGTTCGGAGATCCGGAATGTAGCTGTCGTGGGCCACAACGACACCGGGAAGACGACGCTGGTGTCGCAACTGCTGTTCGACGCCGGGGTGACGACGCGGTTGGGCACCATCGCGGATGGCACGACGACCACGGATTTCGACCCCGATGAGATCGACCGCAAGCACTCGATCTCGGCCGCGGTGGCCTTCACGGAGTGGAAGAACAACAAGATCAACTTCATCGACTCGCCCGGCTTCGGCATCTTCCTGATGGAAGCGAAGGCCGCGCTGCGTGTGGCCGATGCGGCCATCGTCGTCGTCAGCGCCGTCACCGGCGTGGAGGTCACGACAGAGAAAGTGTGGAAGTTCACCGACGAGTACGCCCTGCCGCGCCTCATCGTGATGAACAAGATGGACCGGGAGCGCGCTTCGTTCGGCCGGGCCCTCGAAGCACTGCAGAAGAAGTTCGGCAAGAACGTCGTCCCCATCCAGATTCCGATGGGCGAGGAAAAGGACTTCAAGGGCGTCATCGACCTCGTGGCCATGAAGGCCTGCCAGTACGCAACGGACGGCTCTGGGAAGATGGAGACCATCGACATCCCGGCCGCGTTCAAGGAAGACGCCGGCTCCTGGCGCGAAAAGCTCATCGAGAAGGTGGCCGAGGGAGACGACACGCTCATGGAGCGCTTCTTCGAGCAGGGCGGCCTCTCCCAGGACGAGCTGCTCGACGGGTTGAAGCGCGAGGTCTCTCACCACGAGATCTTCCCGGTGCTGCTCTGCTCCGCCTCCCACAACATCGCCGGCCACGGGGTGCTGGACGCCATCGTCTCCCTGCTGCCCTCCGCGGACGAGGCCAAGACCATCGAGGGGAAGGACCGCAAGGGAGAAGCGCTCACCTTCGAGCGCCGGGCCGAGGCCTTCCCGGCCGCCCTCGTGTTCAAGACGTTTTCCGACCCTTTCTCCGGCCGCGTATCGCTCTTCCGAGTCTTCAGCGGCACGTTCAAGAGCGACACGGCCTACTGGAACACGACCCGCGACCATGAAGAGCGCGTGGGCAAGCTCCAGGTACTGCAGGGCAAACAGCAGGTGGCCGTCCCCGAGCTGAAGGCGGGCGACATCGGCGCCGTGGCGAAGCTGAAGGACACGGCCACGGGCGATACCCTCACCGCCAAAGACCATCCCATCACCCTCGAGCACATCGCCTATCCCGAAGCGGCCATCGCGTTCGCCGTCGAGCCGAAGGCCCGCGGCGACGAAGACAAGCTCGGCGCGGCCGTGGCGCGCATCATCGAGGAAGACCCGACCATCCGCTTCACCCGCGACCCGCAGACCAAGGAGTTCCTCCTCTCCGGGCAGGGACAGCTCCACGTCGAGATCGTCGTGCAGAAGCTGCACAAGAAGTACAACGTGGACGTCATCCTCCACCCCCCGAAAGTGCCCTACCGCGAGACGATCACGAAGGCAGCCGACGCCCACGGCCGGCACAAGAAGCAGTCGGGCGGTCACGGCCAGTTCGCGGACTGCAAGATCACCATGGAGCCGCTGCCGCGGGGCGCGGACTTCGAGTTCGTCGACGAGATCTTCGGCGGCTCCATCCCCCGCCAGTTCATCCCCGCGGTCGAGAAGGGCATCCAGGACGCACGGGTGAAGGGTTATCTGGCCGGCTACCCGGTCGTCGACTTCCGGGTGCGGCTGAAGGACGGCCAGTATCACGACGTCGATTCCTCGGAAATGGCGTTCAAGATCGCCGGCTCCATGGCCTTCCAGCAAGGCATGGAGCAGGCCCGCCCCACCCTGCTCGAGCCGATCATGCACGTGGACATCGACGTACCGGCCGAATACGTGGGCGACATCATGGGCGACCTCAACTCGCGGCGCGGCCGCGTGGAAGGCGTCGACGCCGAGGGGGAGATGCAGACCGTCAAGGCCCGCGTGCCGATGGCCGAGATGCTCACGTACGGCTCGACCCTCCGCTCCATCACCCAGGGTCGCGGCAGTTTCCACATGGAGTTCAGCCACTACGAGGAAGTTCCGCGCAACCTGCAGGAAAAGATCATCACGGAGTCGAAGAAGGCACAGGCGGAGCACCAGGCGGCGCACTAGGTTCCGGAACCGGCGCCTCGCGAGCTTGCCGTTCGCCCGCCTCAGGCCGCGGGGAGCAGCGCTTCGAGCAGACGGATGGCGCTCTCGACTTTCGTGTAGAGCACGGCGTGGCTGACGATGACGACGGCCACGCCGGCATGCCGGGCCGCGGCAAGGTCGGGATCGATGCCGAGGGCGAAGAGCAGGAAGGCCACGATCCAGACAAGCCATGGCGCCCGGACCCGGACATGGACGTTGGAGCCGGCCACGCTCGGTACCGGGAGCCCTCAACGCGGTAGTCGTACAACGGCCGGCGGAGGCGGAACGTCCGTTCCGACACTTCCCCCGCCACCCCGGCCAGGAGCCGGGCAGCATTCGGCGGCTCGGCCGACGTGATCAACACGAAGTCGTACGTCGGGAAGCAGCGCTGCACGATGATCCGCGGGTCGTGCATGGTAGGGGCGCAGACACAGCCTTTCACCTAATACTGCGTTTGACGCCCGACGTTGACAGTCGTTGCAACCCGATCGCGGAAAAGTAGGGCGCTTACTGTTTCTGCAACGTCGCGTTCACCGTCACTACCTCGGTGGTGGCGTTGTCGGAGGCGGTGACGATGAACATCTGCTCGCGGAAGCCGGGGGCGTCGATCTTCACGGTGTAGCTGCCGGGTGCGGCGAATTCGTACGGCCGGGGAAGCTGGCTGGCGGTTCCGAGCGGGGTGTCGTTGATGAGGATCATGGCGTCGTCCGGCGTGGCATTGATGGTCATGCCCCGCCGGGCGGTGAGGTGCATCAGGCCGCTGACAGTGCCGCCGCTCCCGGTGATCTCCGCACGAGCCGTGCTGGTGAGCGGTGCATTCGGCGAGGGCGTGTTGTCTCCTTCGCCCGGCAGGACGAGCGACGCGCCGGGGCCGGGCTCGCCGGGTGCGCCGCCGCCAGTCATGGCGCGGGCCGGCTTCCTGGCCCGGATGATGCCGTTCACGAGCGGTGGGTTGCGGTAGCGCAGGCCGGTCCAGACCGCGAGCGCGGCCATGGTCACGAGGATGAGACCGATCGCCACCGGGACCCACGCCGGCATGACCGGGGCTTCGTCTCCAGAGCCCTGCGCGGCGGCCGGCTCCGCTGCGTTGTCGGGTTTGTCGTCAGCCATCGCTATCCCACGAACCGTGCGAGCACGTCCTACTCCACCTCGGGCTCGGCGTTCTCGTCGATGTCGGCGGCGCCGTCGTCAGTGACGATGGTCTCGGTGTCGTCGTCGAGGTTTTCGTACTCGCGCTCGCGCTCCTTCAGGAGGGCCCGGGCATCTTCCTCATCCTCGGCAGGGACGTAGACGCGGATGTCGCCGAGCAAGCCGAAGTTCGCCGGCAGGACATCCGACTGGACGTTCTCGAGGGTGGCGTCGATGCCTTCCGCCTCGAGAAATCCGCGCAGCAGGTTCGCCTCATCGATCGAGCCGCAACTGGCGATCTCCACCCACGTGACGTTGTCTCCCTCGACCTTCTGGACGGGGTCGTTCGGATCCGCCATTTCTTCGTCTCCCTCCGGCTCGGCTCACGGCAGAAGCGCCACGATTCCGCGCTCGTCCGTGACCGAACCGACCCTTGCATAGAACAGGCCGCTTTCGCGGAAGCGGTCCACGAGCGCCTGCTCGCGTGCTGAAGATACCGCGATCAGCAGTCCGCCGCTCGTCTGCGCATCACACAGAAGAGTGTAGTCCTCGCTCCGGCTGAGCGAGGAGCGGACCCGCCCGCGGAAGGTACCTTCGTTCCGCTCCGTCCCGGCAGGCCGGAACCCCGCCACGGCGAGCTCTCGCGCGCCGGGCAAAAGCGGAACGTCTGCCATCCGGATTTCGGCTCCGGCATTCGAGCCTTCGCACATCTCCAGCAGGTGTCCCACGAAGCCGTACCCGGTGATGTCCGTCGCCGCGCTGACGCCGGCTGTCAGCATCGCGGCGGCAGCATCCTGGTTGAGCTGCGTCATCCAGCGAATCGCTTCGGTGAGATCCGGGGCCGCTGCGCGGCTGGGGAGCCACTTCCTACGGCTGCGGGCCCGGTAGGCGCTGATCAGAATGCCGTTGCCGAGCGGCTTGGTAAGGTAGAGCGCATCGCCCGGCCTGGCCGTCGAGTTGCGAACGAGCTTGTCCGCGTGCACGGTTCCGGTCACGGCCAGGCCGTACTTCGGAACGTCATCGATGATCGTGTGTCCGCCGGCCACCGGGAATCCCGCTTCCGCCGCCTTGTCCGCTCCCCCTTTGAGGATCTGCTCGAGCGTCTCCAATGGCAGCTTGCCGGTCGGGAAGGCGGCGATGGCCAGGCCCAGAATGGGAGTCGCGCCCATGGCGTAGATGTCGGAGATGGAGTTGGCGGCGGCGATGGACCCGAAGAGATACGGGTCGTCGACGATGGGCGTGAAGAAGTCGACGGTCTGGGCGATGGCCAGGTCGCCCTGAAGGCGCAGGACGGCCGCATCGTCGTTCGTATCGAAGCCGACGAGGAGATTGCCGAGCCCCTCCCGGTGGGGAAGATGCGCGAGCACGGAATGCAGGTCATCCTGACCCAGCTTGCACGCTCAACCGCCCGTGGTGGCAAAGGAAGAGAGCGGAGGAAATCGCTTGATCTTCGCCTTCACGGCCGAGAGTCTATCGCGAGCGTCCCCTCGCCTTCCTACGACGGTTCGGCTTCCTCGCCCAGGACGGTGGCCCGCGCGGCTTCGACGGCAAGCAGCACTTCCTGGTAGAGGTTGAAGGCCAGCTCGGGAGAGAGGGGCTCGGAAGCGCCGTTGCCGATGATCGTGGCGATCTGGGAGGCGTAGTGCGAGGCGGTGGGGAGGCGCTCGCCGGCCAGGTGGATCTGGCGGAAGCCGATGATCAGCTCCGCCTCGAGCTCCTCGCGAAACGTGCCGTTGTCGACCTCGGCGGGGAGCCGGTCGTAATCGACGTTCATCGCGTGAACCGCTCCATCAGGGCGTCGTCGACGCCGTAGGCGACTTTCACCGTCGTCCCCTTACCGGAGGCGACCAGCGGCTCAAGGCCGCGCTTGCGGAGGAACGTCACGTAGGCTTCGCGGAAGGCACGGGCGCGCTGCTCGTTCTGCCACTTCGTCTCCACCAGGACGGTCGGCTGGCAGTGCGCGTCCTGGGCGATGGTCACGCGGTCGTCGACCCAGCCCGCGGAGTCATGATCGCCGACGAGGAAGCGCCAGTGAAACTCCCCGAGGTGCTCGACCGTCAGCGGGTCCCGCAGGCCGGCGAAGGGCCTGGCGTCGAAGGCCGGGCCGGCTCCTTCCCTGCGGTCGAGCCGGGCGAAGTACTCGTTGTAGTGGATGACCTCTCGGGTGGAGCGCGGCGGGTTCTCGTCCATGCGCGTCACCATCGGCCAGCCGCCGCGGCGGTACGCTTCCAGGACCAGCTTCATCCCCGCCGCATAGGGGAACATCAGCGACTCCGTGAAGTACTTCGGCGTGGAGGGGTCCATGGTCTTGTCGGCGCTTGCGGCGGCGTTCAGCATCTGGCCGACGGCCGTCGGGTTCTTGGCGATCGTGTCCAGCGAGACGCCGTTCTTCGACAGCACGTACTGCAGCATCACCACCGACGCTTCCCCTTCGAGCAGGGAGTGGTAGGCCATGCCGGCGTCCGTGTCCCGCATCAGGCCGAGGTCGCGGGTACCGGCGCCGAAGCGCTGGTCCTGCAAGGCGTGGGTGAGCTCATGGATCTCCACCCCGTCGGCCATGGTCGCATCGTCGATGCCGGCGCTCTTGGCCTGCAGGTCGACATCCCGCAGGGAGTAGTAGGTGTGCGAGAGCGGGTCGTAAAAGGCCAGTACCTGCGATTCGTAGAGCTTGAGCATGCTGCCGATGAGATCGGAGCCCTTGCCGGCGTCGACGAGCTGCAGGGCCTGGAGAATGAGGGCGAAGTCGTCGGCGGAGTACGGCATCGTCTTCGACATCTGCTCGCGGAGACGCTCGCGCAGCTCGGAGCGGTCGATCTCCTGGTGGGCCACGTCGTGGAGGAACTTCAGACCGCGCAGGTTCTCCACCTGGTGCATGGGCCCGGAGAGATCCTCGCCGGCCGGGCCGGCGGCAAGGGGAAGGGCAATGGCCAGGGCAAGAAGGGGGACGAGGCGTCGCAGCACGCCGGGCGGAAACGGACATGGCCCGGTAACCATTCCGGGAAAGGGTTCTGCAACAACCCTTGCTCCCTTCCCTGCCCGCCCGTAGAATGCCCGCGATTCATCGATGGAACGCGACGGCGAGCGCATCGAGATCACCATCAGCAGCCGATTCGAAAATATCGAGCTCGTCCAGGTGATCGCGGAGCATCTTTGTGAGAATGCCGGCCTTGACGAGGACGGATCTCACTGGATCGGGATGGCCGTGCGCGAAGCCGTAGCCAACGCCATCAAGCACGGCAACAAACTGGATGTGGGGAAGAAGGTCAACGCCACGTTCGAGCTGAACGGCTACGACCTCGCCATCACGATCACCGATGAAGGAGAGGGATTCGATCCGGAAAAAGTGAGCGATCCGCTGAACCCGCAGAACCTCATGAAAACCAGCGGCCGCGGCATCTTTTACATGAAAACGTTCATGGACCAGGTCAGCTACTCGTTCCATCCGCACGGCGGCACGTCGCTGGTGATGACGAAGAATATGGCCAAAGGCAGCGGTATCGCCAGCAGTAAGGCCTGACCACGAAAGAAGCGATAGCCGGTGGGGCGAGCCCCTTCGGGAGAGGAGATCAAATGAAAGCAAAGTCCCGTACGACTGACAGCGGAGGCGAGATCAGCAAGGTAGAAGGAAAGAACAGAAACGGTACCGGG
>CAZYTO010000241.1:0-9102 GCA_964650405.1 uncultured Thermoanaerobaculia bacterium
GGCAAGGCGGGGGAAGCGTTCCGCCACGCCTAAAACCCCCAAGTCCCCCCCCGAAACCCCCTTCCGGGTCATCCAGCCACTCGATCCCGGCCTCCTCATGGCCCATCCGGCCTACGGAGGGGTGAACCGTTCCGCGGACCTGGTCATCGTCGAGATCACCCTGAACGCCGGACGGACCGTCGAGGTCAAGAAGGCGCTGTACGCCGATATTGCCGCCCGCCTGCAGAAGGCCGCCGGCGTCCGTCCCGACGACGTGCTGGTCTCCCTCGTCGAGGTGACGAAGGAGAACTGGTCGTTCGGCGGAGGGCGGATGACATACGGGTAGTCGCTGGTCACTGATCGCTGATGGCTGATCGTGATTCAGGATGGCGAAGGCGTAGTCCAAAGAATTGAATATCGGATGGATCGACAAGCGGGTGCCCGCAATATTCACCAGCGAACAGCGACCAGCGGAAAGCGACCAGCGAAATGGCGATCAGCGGACAGCGAGAGGCGAATCGGCTAGAATGCCCGCCGCTTTGGCGCTGTTAGTCGGTGGCGCGTGACCTCGCCCACGCTCGCTCGTCTCAAGCGAAGTACGTCTTCGAAGACAATCTATGAAACTGCCGACATTGATTCTTGCGGCAGCGCTGTTCGTCCTTCCTCTGGGCGCACAGACGCAACCGGCCACGCCGCAGCCGCAACAGCCGCCCAAGCCGCGGCCGGGCCAGATTCTCGAGCGGCCTGACGCCGGCCGGATCACCAATGCTCCCGAGCCGGTCAAGCCCACTCCCGGCCAGCTCACCGGACAGCGCGTGGAGCGTTTCGAAGTCACCGGCAACACCTCCGTCGCCAGCGACACCATCCGCGTCTACGTCGGCGTCAACATCGGCGAGGCCTACGACCCCGACGCCATCCAGAAGAACTTCCTCAACCTCTGGCAGACCGGCCTTTTCGACGACATCCGTATCGAATCGTCGAAGGGAGAGGCCGGCGGCGTCGTGGTGCACGTCACGGTCAAAGAGCGTCCTCGCATCGGTTCCGTCGAGTACCGCAACAACAAGGAGTTGCAGACCTCCAAGATCACCGAGCAACTCGACAAGGACAAGATCGACCTCCACGTCGGCAGCACCATCGAGCAGACGCTCGTCAAGCGCGCCGCGGAGTCGATCAAGAAGGCCTACACCGAGAACGGCTACGAGGGCGTCGAAGTCACGACCGAGACCGAGGACTCCGGCCAGCCGGGCGAAAAGAAGATCGTCTTCAACATCAACGAAGGCATCAAGGCCACCGTCTCGGCCGTCGAGTTCACCGGCAACCACCGCTTCTCCTCGCGCCGGCTCCGCTTCTTCATGAAAGAGGTCAAGCCGAACGGCCTCATTTCCTGGATCCGGAAGAAGAACCTCTACATCCCCTCGAAGCTCGACGAGGACCTCGAGAACGTCAAGAACTACTACGAGGACTACGGCTACTACGACGTCAGCTTCGGCGAGCCGCAGGTCCTGCAGGTGCGGACGGGCAAGAAGCCGCGGGTGAAGATCATCATCCCGGTCAAGGAAGGGCAGGTCCAGCGCTTCAACGAGGTCAGCGTCTCCGGCAACACCATCCTCAAGTCCGAGTTCATCCTCAAGGACTGGCCGGTGAAGAAGGGGGAGATCCTCCGCCGCAAGAACATGCAGAAGCGGATCGACGACCTCAACGACTTCTACCGCGGCCACGGTTACATCTACTCGTACATCAACACCGAGTATTCGAAGGCCGGCACGAACCTGCTCGACGTACACATCTCGGTCTACGAAGGCGACCAGTTCCACCTCGGCCGCCTGGAGTTCCAGGGCAATACCACCACCAAGGACAAGGTCCTCCGCCGCGAGATCTTCATCGAAGAGGGCGACGTGATGGACATGGAGGCCTTCAAGCAGTCGATCTACAAGCTGGGCCAGTTGGGGTACTTCAAGGCCAGCGACAACCCCGACTTCCACGTGAACCCGGACAAGAAGACCGTGGACGTGACGATCAAGGGGACCGAGCAGGGCAAGAACGACGTCCAGTTCGGCGGCGGCTACTCCGAGGGGGGCGGCGCGTTCGTGCAGACCTCGTTCTCCACGCGCAACTTCCTCGGTGAGGGCGAGAACCTCGGCCTGGCCTTCCAGCGCGGCAACCGCCAGAACTACTTCTCCCTCTCCTACTCCGACCCGTGGTTCCTCGACACGCCGAACAGCCTGGGCGCCTCGGTGTTCGACCGTAACACGACCTACCCGCTGTCGGTCGGCTACCAGGAGCGCAGCAAGGGCGGCTCGATCGTCTACGGGTACCGCCTGCACCGTTTCGACTCCATCTCCTTCGCTTACGGCCTCGAGCACTTGAGGCAGCACACCGAGACGGCCAGCACGCCCGACGAGAACGGAAACGTGCCCGTGGCGGTCATCCAGGACGACCAGTTCTCCATGTCCACGGTCGGCCCGTCGTACTCGTTCGACTCGCGCGACAACCCGTTCGATCCGACCCGCGGTGGGCGGCTCAGCCTCTCCCTGGCCTTCTCCGGCGGTCCGCTCGGCGGCAACGTGCACTCCCTCAAGCCGATCCTCGGCATTACCAAGTTCTTCAAACTGAGCCGCCGGACGTCGGTCAGCTTCAACACGGACCTCGGCTACCTCATCACCCTCGACAAGAACTGCTCCAACACCTACGACGAGCAGATCGCCGCCAAGAACAACCTCTGCGTGCCGAAATCGCAACGTTTCTTCGTCGGCGGCGAGTACTCGGTGCGCGGCTTCAAGTACGCCACCCTCGGTCCGAAGGAAGGCTCGTCGGTCGGCCAGTCGGTGGAGGCCGGCGGTTACAAGCAGCTCGTGGCCAACGCCGAGTACATCATCAAGCTCAACGACCCCCTCCGCCTCGTCTTCTTCGGCGACACGGGCTGGGCGTACGGCCACAGCGACAAGATCGACTTCGGCAAGCTCCGTTACTCGGCCGGCACCGAGCTGCGCATCTTCCTGCCGATCTTCCAGTTTCCGATCCGTTTCATCTACGCCTTCAACATCAAGCCCCAGAAGGGCGATCAGTTCGAATCCATCCAGTTCACCATCGGGAATACGTTCTAAAAGAGGGTCGATTTATCCGTTGTCCAACGGGTAAACAAAAGGAGATCTCCATGAAGAAGTATCTGGTTTCGATGGCAATGGCAGCGCTGGCGGCGCCGCTGTTCGCACAGACGACGGTGCCGGCCCGAGTTGCCGTCATCGACGTCCAGAAGGTTCTCACCACCTCGTCCGCCGGCAAGGCCGCCTACGACAAGCTGAAGAGGCTGCAGGACGAACGCGTGGCCAAGATGCAGAAGATGGACGAGGAAGTGAAGAACCTCGCCAACGAGCTGCAGACCAAGAAGCTCTCGCTCTCGGAAGACAAGCAGGCCGAGATGTCGAAGACGATCACCGACAAGCAGACCGCGCTCCAGCGCTACGCCCAGGACGCCGACAAGGAAGTCAGCGAAGCGCGCGACAAGGCCCTCCAGGAGCTGGACAACAAGATCAAGCCGGTCATCGACGGCATCGGCAAGGAGATGGGGCTCGCCGCCATCTTCAACAAGTTCGAGTCCGGCCTCATCTACGCCTCGGACGCCATCGACATCACCGACACGGTGATCAAGCGCTTCAACGAAGCCAACCCGGTGCCGGCCGCCAAGCCGTAAGCCTCAGCGCGACCGCAGTCGTGACGAAGCCTCCCCCTCGCGGGAGGCTTTTTTTGTTGGCGAGCGGGCGGGCAGCGAGCGGCGAGCGGGGGACCCTTCAGGCCCAATGCCGCTCGCCGCTCGCCGTTGCCCCTCCGTCACATTACAATGCGCGCCGCTCATGACCCCGGTTTCGGTTACGGACATCGTCACGCTCGTCAACGGCCGCTATGACGGACCGGCGGACCGGGCCGTCGCCGGCGTGGCCACGCTCGCGGACGCTCGCGATGACCAGCTCAGCTTCCTCGGCAATCCGAAGTACGCCTCGCAGGTGGCCGGATCGCGGGCCGGGCTGCTGCTCGTTCCCGACGCCACCCCCGGCGAGGATCCGCGCTTCATCCGGGTGAAGGACGTCTACTTCGCCCTCTCGCAGATTCTGACGAAGTGGTTCGCCGCCCGGCCGGTGCCGGAGGGAATCTCGCCGCAGGCCTCCGTCGCGCCGACAGCGAAACTCGGCCGGAACGCGCGGATTGGGCCGTTTGTCGTGGTCGGAGAGCGCGTCACCATCGGCGATGACGTGACGATCTACCCCAACGTCACGATCGAGCCGGGGAGCGAGATCGGCGACGGCACGGTCATTTACGCCAATGCTTCGATCTACCACGGCAGCCGGATCGGCCGGCGCTGTGTCATCCAGTCCGGCGCCGTCATCGGCTCCGACGGGTACGGCTTCGCCACGCACGGCGGCCGGCACCACAAGATTCCCCAGATCGGCATCGTGCGTCTCGAGGACGACGTGGAGATCGGGGCCGGAACGACCATCGATCGCGCCGCGCTGGGCGAGACGGTCATCGGCGAAGGGACCAAGATCGACAACCTCGTGCAGATCGGGCACAACGTGCGGGTCGGGAAGCACTGCCTCCTCGTCTCCCAGGTCGG
The DNA here is from genome assembly GCA_964650405.1 of uncultured Thermoanaerobaculia bacterium. Classification (GTDB taxonomy): domain Bacteria; phylum Acidobacteriota; class Thermoanaerobaculia; order Gp7-AA8; family Gp7-AA8; genus CAZYTO01. The sequence continues at coordinate 4,589 of CAZYTO010000241.1, forward strand.
CATCGCCGGCTCCACCGTCCTCGGCGACTACGTCGTCGTGGCCGGGCAGTCCGGCTTCTCCGGCCACCTCACCATCGGCAGCCGGGTGCAGGTGGCGGCCAAGAGCGCCGTCCTGGCCGACGTGGCGGACGGGGAGAAGGTCATGGGGACGCCGGCAGTACCATTCCGGGAGTTCGCGCGACGTGAAGCGACCCTTCGCAAGCTCGCCAGAAAGAGGAGGAGCGATGAATGACGAACGACGAGCGATGACGCCACCGGTGGTTCATCGTTCCTCGATCATCATTCACCGTTCGAGAACATGATGACCATCACCGAGATCATGAAGGTCCTGCCGCACCGCTACCCGATGCTGCTGGTCGACCGCATCATCGAGATCGACGAGCCCGGGCAGCGCATCGTCGGCATCAAGAACGTCTCCGCGAACGAGCAGTTCTTCCAGGGGCACTTTCCGGGGGCGCCGGTGATGCCGGGCGTGCTGATCGTCGAGGCCAGGGCCCAGTGCGGCGCAATCCTCGGCCTGAAGGGCCTGGCGGACCGTGACCGGAAGCTCTTCCTCTTCGGCGGCGTGGACAAGGCCCGCTTCCGCCGTCCGGTCGTGCCCGGCGATCAACTGCGTCTCGAATGTGAAGTCCTTCACCGGCGCGCCTCGTCCGTGAAGATCAAAGGAACGGCCACTGTCGACGGCCTGCTCGCGGCCGAGGCCGAGCTGCTCAGCGTCCTGGTCGACAGGCCGGAGTAAAGGAAGATGCCGGAAATCCACCCCACCGCAATCGTCAGCAATGAAGCCACACTGGCCGGCGACGTCGTCGTCGGTCCTTACGTCTCCATCGGCGCCGGAGTCGTCATCGGCGCCGGCACGGAAGTCGGCCCGTTCACGCGGATCGACGGCCCGGTCACCATCGGGGAGCGCAACCGCATCGTCGGCCAGTCGTCGCTCGGCACCCCGCCCCAGGACCTCAAGTTCAAGGGCGAGCGAACGGAGCTGGTTATCGGCAACGACAACACCATCCGCGAGTTCTGCACCTTCAACCGCGGCACGTCGGGCGGCGGCGGCATGACCACCATCGGTTCGCACAACTTCTTCATGGCCTACTCGCACGTGGCCCACGACTGCCACGTCGGTTCGAACGTGATCTTCGCCAACAACGCCACCCTGGCCGGCCACGTGGAAGTGGGCGACTTCTCCACCGTCGGGGCGTTCTCCGCGGTCCATCAGTTCTGCCGGGTCGGGGAGCATGCCTTCATCGGCGGCGACTCGATGTGCACCATGGACGTGCTGCCGTTCGTGAAGACTGTCGGCAGCCGGCCGACGAAGACGTACGGCATCAACTCCATCGGCCTGCAGCGGAAGGGCTTCTCTCCGGACACGATCGAGGCGCTCCAGCGCGCCTATCGCATCCTGACCCGGTCGAAACTGAAGCTGGAAGACGCCCTGGCGAAGATCGAGAACGACCTCGGCCTCTACCCTGAGGCCCGGTACTTCGTGGAGTTCATCCGGGGAGCGAAGCGAGGCATCATCCGATGAGGGCGATGGAACAACCCGCCCACCGGGGGTTCAGCACGACGCAGTCGTGCCCTGCACCCCGCGCCTGTAGGGCACGACTGCGTCGTGCCGAACTCCACGTCGCTCGGGGTGACCGCTCATGACCATCCGTGCCGGAGTCGTCGGCACCGGGTACCTCGGTGCGCTGCACGCGCGCATCCTCACTGAGATCCCCGCCGCGCAGATGGTCGGGTTCGTGGAGCCCAACGACGAGACGGCGAACGCCGTCGCGGCGAAGCACAACCTGAAGCGGTTCGACTCCGTGGCCGCGCTGGCCGCGGAGATCGACTGCGCCGTCGTGGCCACGCCGACGGTGACGCACTTCGACGTCACCCGCGAGCTGATCGAGGCGAACTGCGACGTGATGATCGAGAAGCCGATCACGCCCGCGGCCGAGGAGGCCCAGCGCCTCATCGAGCTCGCCGCCGCCCGCGGCCGCATCCTGCAGATCGGCCACGTGGAGCGATACAACCCCGCCATCCAGGCCGTCGCGCCGCTGCTGCACGGCATCCGCTACGTGGAAGCCGAGCGCCTCGGCGTCTGGGTGGGCCGCTCCCTGGACATCGACGTTCTGCTCGACCTCATGATCCACGACCTCAACCTCGTGCTCTCGCTGCTGAAGGAGGAAGTGATCGAGATCCGCGCCGTCGGCGTGCCGGTGCTGACCGACAAGGTCGACATCACTAACGTCCGCCTGGAGCTGGCCAACGGGGCCGTAGCCAATCTCACTGCCAGCCGCGTCTCCCAGGACCGCGTGCGCAAGATCCGCTTCTTCGGCAGCGAGGCCTACCTCTCCGTCGATACCAAGGATCAGGAAGTGAAGGGCTATCGCCTCACCGGCCGCTCCATCGAGCCGCTCGACGTCACGGTGACGAAGCAGGAGCCGCTGCGCGCCGAGCTGGAGTCCTTCCTCGGCTGCGTGGCCACGCGTTCGCGACCGCTCGTGGCGGGCGAAGATGGCCGCGACGCCGTGGAGCTCGCCGCCCGCGTGGCCGCGGCCATCGAGGAATCGGTCGGCAAGTATCACGGGAGCGGTGCATGAGCGACGTCCAGGCAGCGATCGGCATCATGGGCGGCTCGGGACTCTATGAGATGGAGGGATTGAAGGTCCTCGAAGAGCGGACCCTGGACACGCCGTTTGGCGCGCCTTCCGATCCTTACGTCCTCGGCGAAGTGGACGGCATCCGCGTGGCCTTCCTCTCCCGCCACGGCCGCGGCCACCGGAAGATGCCCACCGAGATCAACTACCGCGCCAATCTCTTCGGGTTCAAGTTGCTCGGGGTGCACACCATCCTCTCCGCCAGCGCGGTCGGCTCGATGAAGGAGCTGTACGCGCCGACGGACATCGTCTTTCCCCTGCAGTTCATCGACCGCACCCGCCACCGGGCCGACACGTTCTTCGGCAACGGCGTCGTGGCCCACGTCAGCTTCGCCGACCCGATCTGCGCGGGAACGGCGGCGCTCGGCGCCGCGGCGGCGCGCGAAGCGGGCGCGAACGTGCACGAGGGCGGAACCTACCTCTGCATGGAGGGTCCGCAGTTCTCCACGCGGGCCGAGTCGAACCTCTACCGCTCCTGGGGCGTGGACGTCATCGGCATGACCAACCTCACCGAGGCCAAGCTCGCGCGCGAGGCGGAGCTCTGCTACGCCACCATGGCCCTCGTCACCGATTACGACTGCTGGCACGAGTCGCACGAAGCCGTCAGCGTCGAGCAGGTCCTCGGCTACCTGCGCGCCAATGCCGCCATGGCCCAGAAGACGCTCCGTCTGGCCATCCCCAGAGTCGCCGCGCGCGCGCGCGACTGCGCTTGCCCCACGGCCCTGCAGTACGCGCTGATCACCGACCGCAAGGCCATCCCGGAGCAGGTTCGCAAAGATCTCAATCCTCTGATCGGAAAGTACGCATGAGCATCCTCGTCGTCGGGAGTGTCGCTTTCGACGCTCTCCAGACCCCTTTCGGCAAAGTGGACAAGTGTCTCGGTGGCTCCGCGACCTACTTCTCCGTGGCCGCCTCCTTCTTCACCGAAGTCGATCTCGTGGCCGTGGTCGGCGACGACTTCACCGACGATCACCTCTCCGTTTTTGCCGGCCGCAACGTCAACCTCGACGGCCTGGAGCGCGTCCAGGGTGAGAAGACGTTCTTCTGGAGCGGCGAGTACGGCTTCGACCTGAACGTGGCCAGGACGCGCGACACCCAGTTGAACGTCTTCGCCGGCTTCCAGCCGAAGCTGCATGCCCGGCACCGCACTCCTGACGTGCTCTTCCTGGCCAACATCCAGCCGGATCTGCAGATGGAGGTGCTCGAGCAGTGCCGCCGCCCCCGGCTGGTGGCGCTCGACACGATGAACCTCTGGATCGCCACGGCCAGGGAATCGCTGACGCGCATCATCCGGAAGGTCGACCTGGTCGTCATCAACGAAGCGGAAGTGCGCCAGTTCACGGAAGAGCCGAACCTCGTCAAGGGCGCCCGGCAGATCCTGGCCCTCGGACCGAAGACGCTGGTGGTCAAGCGCGGCGAGTACGGCGTCATGATGATCACTAAGGACGCGGTCTTCGCCGCCCCCGCCTATCCGCTCGAGAACGTCTTCGACCCGACCGGGGCCGGGGACACCTTCGCCGGCGGGCTCCTCGGTTACGTGGCCTCGCGGCAGGACATCACCGACCGCGACCTGCGCCGCGGCATCGTCTTCGGCAGCGTCCTGGCGTCGTTCACGGTCGAGAAGTTCTCGCTCGACCGCCTGCGGGAGATCAGCCTCGCCGACGTGCAGGAGCGCTACCAGGACTTCCGGGAGCTCACGCATTTCGATGAATTCGACTAGGCGCTTAATCGCTTAATCGCTTAGCCGCTTAATCGCATATTCACTGATCGCGGTTGCTGGTTCCTGGCGACCAGCGACCAGCCACCAGCGACCAGCGACTAAGTACTCCATTCGGTAAGTTTGGTCACGGGGAGTAAGCTGTAAGCAGAGGT
>CAZYTO010000242.1:0-9079 GCA_964650405.1 uncultured Thermoanaerobaculia bacterium
GGCGCCGGCTCTTCACCTCGACTCCCCTGCTGCTCTACTCCGGCTACGCGCTCTTCGCCCTCTCGTCGAACAACCTCGGCATCTGGGTCCCGACCTTCTTCGTGCGCGTCCACAAGATGAGCCTCCTGATGATCGGGACGGTCGGCGGCATCCTCTCGATCGTGATCGGTGTGCCGCTGACGATCGCCGGCGGCTACTTCGCCGATCGCGCCCGCCGCGGCGGCGCCCAAAACCGCATGGCCTTCGGCGCCGCGGCGGCCCTCCTTTCCGTACCGCTCTGGCTGGCCCTGCTCTTCACCAACCAGATGCTCGGGCTGCTGCTGCTGAACATGGTCCTTTACGGCCTGGCCATCATGTGGGTCGGGCTGGCGGCAGCCGACGTGCACGACTTCGCCGGCCCGAATCTCCGCGGCCTGGCCATCGGCATCTTCGTCTCGATCATCAACCTGACCGCTTACGGCATCGGGGCTCCGCTCATCGGCCGCCTCAACGACGTCCTCGGCGTGGCAACGCAGCCGCAGCAGATGCGTCTCTCCCTGCTCGTCTGCCCGATTGCCTGTGTTCTCGGCGCGGTGCTGCTATGGATCGGAAGCCGCACTTCGCGCACCGCGTCGTCGGGTTAACCCTAGAATGCTCCTCCGGAGGATGTGCATGCGTCGTCTCTCGATCGGTGTCCTCGTTCTCGTCACGGCCCTTGCCTGTCAAAAGAAGGAATCCACGGCGCCGCCATCCGTCGAGCCCTCTGCGACAGCTGCCGCGAGCGCCACTGCCGCCACCAACGGCACAACCACGACCGCGACAACCGAAACGACGACTGCAACGCAGGCCAACGCCGGTCAACCCAGCCTCATCTCCTTCTCCGCCGGCGCCCTGGTCGTGAAGAAACCGCAGGAATACAGCGACTCGTGGTCGGCGCTCTACATGACGGACGAAGATCCCGCCACCGGGTGGGCCACACCGAAAGGCTCCGTGGGCGAGCAGTCGTTCGTCCTCGCCCTGATCGAGAAGACCGAGCTCGACTCCCTCGCCTTCGATGATGCCTCGATCGACGGCGATGGCCGGGGCGCGAAAGACATCACCGTCGAGATGTCCGACACCAGCGTCGACGCCGGCTTTCAGAAGATCGCCGCCGTCTCCCTCGCCGATCGCGCCAACGACCAGACCTTCCCCGTCAGTGCGAAGGTCCCCGGGCGCTGGATCCGGTTCACCGTCCACAACAACCACGGCTCGCCCGAATACACCGAGCTCTTCGACGTCCGCGGCTACGGCCGGCAGCTCACCCACACGCCCGTGGCGAACGTCAGCGGAACCTACGAGACGAACTACGGCAACTTCCACGTTCGCCAGGAAGGCAACAGCCTCACTGGCTGCTACGAGCACGACGACGGCGTCCTCAGCGGCGGCATCGACGGCCCCATCCTGAAATTCGAATGGACGCAGTCGCACTCGAAAGGCCCGGCGGTCATGGTCATCACCACCGACGGCAGCCAGCTCTACGGCCTCTGGTGGTACGAGGGAAACAAGTCCGCGAGTGGCGTCTGGAACGGAAAGAAGATCGCCGCCGCGGTCGGCACCTGTCCCCATTGGTCCGGCGGCGCGGCTTCGCAGATGGCCAGCGACCTGGGGACAGCCGGCCGCACGCGCGTCTACGGCATCAACTTCGACAGCGACTCGGATCATATCCGGGACGATTCGAAGCCGACGCTCGAGCAGATCACCGAAGTCCTGAAGAAGAACCCGGGCTGGAAGATGACCATCGAAGGTCACACCGACTCCACCGCCTCGGCGGAGCACAACCAGCAGCTCTCCCAGGCCCGCGCCGTATCCGTGAAGAACTACCTCGTGGCCGCCGGCATCGACGCCTCCCGCCTCGGTACCTCGGGCTTCGGCGCAACCAAGCCGGTCGCCGATAACGGCACGGCGCTCGGCCGTGCCCAGAACCGGCGCGTGGAGCTGGTCCGGCAGTAGGACCCATGGGAAGGGCCGCCGTTCCCGGCGGCCCCTCCCGGCTTTGGCGTCAGAATCCCGGCTCGTCCGCGGTCGGTCCGTAGATCGACGGCACGGCGGCGTCGTTCAGGCGGAGGTAGACCGTCAACTGCCCGCGGTGATGGGCGAGGTGGTTGAACATCGAATCGCGCAGGACCACGTAGCGCGGATCCTGCGAGACGAGGTGGCCGCCCACGAGGAACCTCCACGGCTTCATCAGATGCTCGTCGGTCGTCTTCTCCAGCGCCGCGCGCGCCCGGGCCACGTTCTTGTCGAGGAGCTCCACGAGCTCGCTGCTGGTCGCCACGACCGACGGAGAGAACTCCGAAGCGGCCGGCGCCTTGATGTCGAACTCGTCATAGTCGATGGTCATGGCCACCCAGGCCGGCATCTTGGCCACCAGCGTGGAAAGGTAGCCGAGGGGCATCGACTTCGGGTGCGGCTTCCAGTCCGTCCGGTTGTCCGGGACCCGTTCCACGGCCTTGCGGGTCAGGGCGCCTTCGCGTTCGAGCTCATCGAGGAAAAAGTCTTTCAGGTTCATCTAACTGCCTCCTGAGAAGAGACTAAGGCGTGATATATGACATCGACTGTCATAATCGCTGCGGCAGACTGGCCGAGTCGCTTAATCGCTGATTCGCTTACTCGCTGATTCGCTTAATCGCTGATTCGCTTACTCGCTTAATCGCTGATTCGCTGATTCGCTGATTCGCTGTTCGCTCTCTCGCTGATCTCACCATGCGCGCCGATCGCCTGCTCTCCATGCTCCTCCTCCTGCAGACCCATGGCCGGATGACCGGGCGGGAGCTGTCGAAGCGCCTCGAGGTCTCGGCCCGCACGGTTCACCGCGACATGGAAGCCCTCGGTGCGGCCGGCGTGCCGGTGTATGCCCTGCGCGGCTCGCGGGGCGGCTGGGAGCTCGATCCGGAGTGGCGCACGCAGGTTCCCGGCCTCGACGAAGCGGAGATGCGGGCCTTCCTCATGGCCCAGCCGCGGGTGATCGGCGACGCGCAACTCGCCGGTGCCGCGCAACGCGCCGTCGGCAAGCTCATGGCGGCCATGCCGTCCGGCATGCGCGAGCAGGCGGTGTCGATGCAGCAGCGGCTGCACGTCGACACGACGTCGTGGTGGCGCGGACCGAGCGAGGATCTCTCCATGCTGCCCCTCGTGCAGGATGCCGTGGCCCGCGACCGCAAGCTGGCCATGCACTACCGCCGCGGCCGCGACGGCGAGAGCAGCGAGCGGGTCGTCGATCCGCTCGGCCTCGTGGCCAAGGGGATGGCCTGGTACCTCGTGGCCCAGACGCCCGGAGGCCTGCGATCCTTCCGCGTGTCACGGATCGAGCAGGCCACGATCCACGAAGAGGCCGCCGACCGGCCGCACGGTTTCGACCTGGCCACGTACTGGACCTCGTCCTCCGCCCGCTTCCGCGAGGCGATGCCTCACTACGACGCCATCCTGCGCGCGGAGCCGCGGGCCGCGAACGAGATCCGGAAGTGGCGCCCGGTCGTCGATGAATGCGAAGCCGAGGGCCGCGTGACCATGACCGTCCAGTTCGACTCGGAAGACCAGGCACGCTTCGTGGTCATGGCCTTCGCACTGCAAGTGGACGTCCTCGCTCCGGAGGGCCTCCGCGCGCGCGTGGCCGTGGAGGCCGCGGAGGTTGCGAAGCGGTACGGGAGTTCTATTCGCTGAGTCGCTTAGTCGCTTAATCGCTTATTCGCTGTTCGCGCCGCACAACGGCGCATGTAGGGCACGACTGCGTCGTGCCGAACCCCGTAGGTGGCGGACGCGGAATCTCTGTCGTTAGCGGACGCGGAATCTCTGTACTCGCCCCCCTCCCGTTCGCTACACTCATGCGTGACAGAAGCCGTCGTGGCAGCGCCGCTGCCCGGCGGCTTTTGCATTTCTGCGAACAACGCAAAGGAGAACGCAATGGACATCGTCCGGATGAAGGTCGTGTATGAACTGCCCGGGATGGATGCGGTGACGGTCCGCCGCGATGTGGCCTACCACGGCGAGTTGAGGCTGGATGCGTATTACCCGGGGCGCACGGCAGGCGGCGAGCGGCGGACGGGAGAGGACGAGCGTTTGCCCGCGGTCATTCTCGCCGCCGGCTTTCCCGACCTCGGCATGCAGAGCCGGATGGGCTGCGGCTTCCGGGAGATGGGCTGGACCGTCTCGTGGGCGCGCCTCCTCGCCGCGGCTGGGATGGTGGCCATCACCTACACCGCGTACGAGCCCCTCGCGCACGCGGCGGCGCTGCTCGGGTACGTTCGTGAAAACGCCGCATCGCTCGGCATCGATGCGAACCGCCTCGGCGTGCTGGCCAGCTCCGGCCACGGTCCGCTGGCCTTGTCGCTGCTTCCGAACGGCATCCGCTGCGCGGCCCTTCTCTACGCCTACACCCTCGACTTCGACGGCTCCACCGCCGTCGCCGAGAACGCCAAGACCTTCGGCTACGCCAACCCCGGGGCGGACGTGCCCGTGGGCGTCCCGCTCTTCCTCGCCCGCGCCGGAGCGGATCAGATTCCGCGCCTCAACGAAGCCCTCGATCGCTTCATCGCCGAATGCCTGCACCGCAACGCCGACCTGACGTTGATCAACCACGCCAAAGCGCCGCATGCATTCGATCTGACGGACGACAGCGACGCGTCACGGGAGGTGGTGCGGGCGGCGCTGCACTTCCTGCAAGTGCAGCTCGGAGTCAGAGCACCGCACTAAGAAACGTCACACACACGGCTTCACTTCTTCAACTGCACCCCCGGTCGCGCGAGTTGCGGGCCGATCCAGTCGAAGTAGCGGCTGATCTCCTTGTAATGGGCCCCGGCCCACTCGTGATCGCCCTGCAGCTTCAGCGTGCCGAGGGCGATTCCGGCGAAGACCTCGGTGAGCTTCTCTTTGGCGAGAGCGTCGAAGAACGGATGCTGGACGCGCGCGGTGAAGTCGCGGCCCCGCTCTCCCTCACTGAAGACGGCCAGAGTGCCGGAGATCTGCCCCAGCGCTGCTTCGAACTCCGTGGGCTTCTTCTTCGTATCCTTGTCTTCCAGGCCGGCGGCTCCTGCCAGAAGGGCCATCGTCATCTGCATGCCGCTGTAGTCACCCTCTTCCTTCCGCTCTTTCGAATCGAGAGTGATGTTGATGTTGCCTCCCTTGCCCGTCTTATCCACGCCGCGATTGAGCAGTTTCATGACGTGCGTGGCGGCGACATTGGCGCGCGGCGATACCGGCTCGAGCGCCAGGAAGTGAAGAAAGGAGAGCGTGGCCGGAACGTAGAACCCCTGGGCCTCGAACACCTGCCCCAGCACGAGATGCGCCGAGGCATGGGACGGATTCTTCTCGATGTCGTGCTTGAGCAGCTCCCTGCCGTCATCCGCCTTGCCACTCTGGATCAACGCAATGGCGAGATTGAACAAGAGCCCGGAGTCGTCGGGGTCCGTCTTCAGACCGCGGCGATAGACCTCGATGGCCTTCGTCCGCTCGCCGGTCTGATCGAGACAATTGCCGAGCATGCCGAGGATCTTCGTGCGATTTGCGCCCTTGGCATCCGCGATCGGCTCCAGCGTGGCCCGGCAGTTGACGTTGTCCCCTTTGGAGGCGTACGCCAGACCGAGCTCATAGATGGCAAGCGTGTCCGCCGGCTCCTCGGCGACGAGCTTCTTCAAGGCCGCAATGGCTTCGTCGACCTTCCCTTCATCCACCAGCACCGTGGCGTCATGGATGGCCTTGTCCCGCGTTTCGTCGGCGAACGCAGGGAGAGCGAGAGCGATGGCGATGGCGATGGCGAGAGCGGCGATAGCGATTCGGAGCATGGGGAGAGTGTAGCGAATTGTCACTCATGCCTCATGCCCCCTCGGCACTCGGCACTCGGCACTCGGCACTCAGCACTCGGCACTCGAACCGTTACGATGCATGGTGATGGTCCTGAGCCCTGACGCCCGCCTTCTCTTCGCAGCGCGCGGTCTCCGGCTCTTTGCGTACGGTTTCCTGGCGGTCGTGCTCGTGCTCTACCTGTCGGCGATCGGGCTGGAGGAGCGGCGGATCGGGTGGCTGCTGTCGCTGACGCTCATCGGCGACATCGCCGTGTCGCTCTACCTGACCACGCGCGCCGACGCGTTCGGCCGGCGGCGAACGTTGCTGGCCGGCGCGGTGCTGATGATCGGGGCGGCCGTCGTCTTCGCCCTGACGCGCGACTTCACCCTGCTGCTGATCGCCGCGACGATCGGCGTCATCAGTCCCAGCGGTAACGAGGTCGGACCGTTCCTGGCCGTGGAGCAGGTGGCGCTGGCCGAGAGCGTGCCGCCGGCTGCGCGCACAGCGCTCTTCGCCTGGTACCAGCTCGCCGGCGCCTTCGCCACGGCCCTCGGTTCCCTCGGCGGAGGTTTTCTCACCGGAATGCTGCTGCGGCGCGGCGTCGCCGCCGCGGCCAGCTACCGCAGCGCCATCTTCGCCTACGCCATCCTCGGCGTGCTGCTGGCCATCGTCGTGGCGAACCTCTCGCCCGCGGCCGACGGCACACCCCACCCCCAGCCCGTCCGCACCCTCTTCCGCGTCGAGCGCTCCCGCGGCATCGTCTTCCGCCTCTCTTCGCTCTTCGCCCTCGACTCCTTCGCCGGCGGGCTCGTCGTCCAGAGCATCGCCGCCTACTGGTTCTACCGGAACTTCGGCGTGCGGCCGGAGGCGCTCGGCTCCATCTTCTTCGGCGCGAACCTGCTGGCCGGCATCTCGGCGCTGGCGGCCTCGCGCATCGCCGCGCGCATCGGACTGCTGAACACGATGATCTTCACCCACCTGCCGTCGAACGTCCTCTTGCTGCTCGTGCCCTTCATGCCGAACCTGACTCTGGCCGTGACGGTGCTCTTTCTCCGCTTCTCCATCTCGCAGATGGACGTGCCCACCCGGCAGGCCTTCGTCATCGCCGCCGTCGATCCCGCCGAGCGGACCGCGGCGGCCGGCATCACCGGCGTGGCCCGGACGACCGGCGCGGCACTCGCGCCGGTCGTGGCCATGCCTCTCGCCGCCAGCGTCGCGTACGGGTGGGTTCCGTTCGTCGCCGCGGGCGTGCTCAAGATCGTCTACGACCTCTCGCTCTGGAGAGCCTTCCGATCGCTACATGTGGAGCCCCGATCGTGAACGGCAGGCGGGATAACCGCCGGTTTCCCGCTCGCCGCTAGCCGTAACCCGCCGGCCGGTCACTGGTAAATGTAGATGTTGAAGTTGTAGCTGGCCGTTCCTCCGGGGTACGTTGAGCTGCCGGAGGGGTCCTTGGTCGTACCGAAGAGGCGCATGACCGTCGAGCTGGCGATCTCCAGCCCCATGCCGTTGCGCCAGTCGGAGCCATTCCAGTTCGTGTAGGGAGTATTCGGCACCAGCGTCGGCGTCCCGTACGACGAGCCGGGCGTCGTATTCACCGTCCAGAGCCACAGCTCCTCATCCTCGCGGAAGCCGAGGAGGTAGACCACGTCGCCGGAGGAATTCGTCTGCGTCACGAGGGCGAAGCTCTGGTATTCGTCGCCCGTCTTGAAGGCGCTGCCGGTGTACGTCGTCACGAGGGTCCACACCGCGTTCCCATTCGGAATGGCACTGGCCAGCGCCTGGTAAACGTACATCTGCTGGTGGTCGTACTCGTAGACCATCAGCAGGCACTGCTCCACGCCGTTGGTATCGGTGTACGTAGTGATGGCCGTGGCCGAGGCCTTCCGCGCCGGCATCGTCAGTGTGTAGAGTTTGACGGGCGAGGCCAGGTTCCCCACGTTGTAGAACACCACGATCCCTCTGTCGGTCGAAGTCTTGCTCTCCAGCGGTGCAGGCAGGACGTCGCCGAGCATCTGGATCCCGGCCAGGTGGTAGTAGCTGGAGTTCGGCACGATCACGGACCTCACGGCGGGGTTATGTCCCTGCGCCTGCGAGAATCCCGAGAAATAGCCCTCGGTGCTGCTCGCGCTGATGCAGCCGTTCCCGATGGTCGGCCCGCCGTTCCCGTTGTACGGCGCGATTCCCTGATAGTGCCAGGCGAAGCTGTCGAAGGGATTCAGCGATGACCACGGCGGAATGGGAATCGTTCCGCTCACGGTAAGCGACGTCGCGCTCCGGCTCAAATTGTTGAGAATGGTGGGGACACTCGTCTGGGAGCCATCGATTTTCGGATTGGCCAGCAACATGATTCACTCTCCTTCTCTCTTGAATTCTCGGGCCTGTTCAGGAGAGACGGACGGATGGCATGCGGTTTCCAGGCGGGCAAGCGGGGGGCGGGGCCTACGCCGTAACAACCCCGCCCACAAGATCATACGCATGCGCATCCGTGATCTCGACGCGGGCGAAGGCGGGGAGGTCTTTCGGGAGCAGGTCGATGCCGTCGTTGATCAGCAGGCGGCCGTCGATCTCGGGGGCCTGGCCGGCGATGCGGCCTTCCAGCAGGTGCTCGGTCTCGTCGCAGACGCCGGTGATCAGGGCCTCGAACGTCGCCCCGATTTTGGCCTCATTGCAGCTGCGGGAGATCTGCTGCTGCAGCTCCATCAGCTTGTTCCGGCGGCGCTCGGCGGTCTTGCGCGTGGGCACGTCCTCCATCCTTCCCGCCGGCGTGTGGTCCTCGGCGGAGTAGACGAACGCGCCCATTTGGTCGAACTGCGCCCACTCCACGAAGTCGTGCAGCTCGCCGAAGTCGTGAGCCGTCTCGCCGGGATGGCCGGTGATGAACGTCGTGCGCAGCGAGAGATCGGGAACGAGCTCCCGCATGCGAGTCACCATCTCGCGGTACTCCCGCGGCGAGCCGGGGCGGCGCATGGTCTTCAGCACGTTCGCGGACACGTGCTGCAGCGGGATGTCGACGTAGGAATTGAAGCGCTCTTCCCGTCCCATCAACTCGAAGAGCGACCAGTCGAGCGAGCCCGGGTAGGCGTAGAGGAAGCGGATCCAGCGGAAGTCTGTGTCACTGAGCAGCGCCTGCACGAGCTGTGTGAGGCCCTGGTCCATCCCGAGGTCCTGGCCGTAGCGCGTCGTGTCCTGGGCGATGAGGCAGAGCTCCTTCACGCCCTGGGCCTCCAGTTGCTGCGCTTCGCGCACCAGCGACGCAACCGTGCGCGAGCGGAACTTGCCG
>CAZYTO010000243.1:0-9027 GCA_964650405.1 uncultured Thermoanaerobaculia bacterium
TGACGAACATCGCCAAGGCGATCCTGGATGACGTGGCGCTGCGCATGAAGCAGGAACCGACGTCTACGGCCATCGTCATCGGCTATACCGACGACCGCGAGGCAACGGGAGCCGGCTCCGATCTCGATCGCCGCCGCGCCGAAGCGGTGCGCGACTACCTCGTCACCCGTCACGGTATCGATCCGGCCCGCATCTCGGTCGAAGGCCATGACGCACGCGAGCCGGTTGCGGACAACAGCACGGCCGAAGGCCGCCTGAAGAACCGCCGCGTGGTGATCCGCCTGATCATTCCATAGCGTCTTCCTCACGATTCCTCAGCGAAGGGCAGCCGTTCGGCTGCCCTTCGTGTTTTCCCTGCTAGCATGCAGCGCCCATGGCACTGACTTCCAGGCAGCGGCAATACCTGAAGGGCCTGGCGCACGCGCTCGAACCGGTGGTGCGCGTCGGCCAGCGCGGCGTTACGGCGGCCGTCGTCGAGGAGACGAAGAAGTCGCTCGTGGCGCACGAGTTGATCAAGGTGCGAATCGATTCGGACGAGCCGGCGACGCGGCGATCGCTTGCCGAGGCTCTGGCCGAAGCCGCCGCCGCGGAGATCGCAGGCACGATCGGGAAACTGGCAATCCTCTACCGGGCGCGCGACGAAAAGCCGGCGATCAAGTTGCCGCGCTGAGGGTGGTTCGTTGTTCGTTGTTCGTTCTTCGTTGTTCGTTGATCGTAACCCCGCAACCCCGCAACCTCGTAACAATCCAGAAAACCGGGCGCGCCATCGCACGGCGCGCCCGGTCGTACTGCTACTGCCTACGTCTTACTGCTGTCCGGCGTCGCAGGCGTGGCCGGTTCCGTGGATTTCGGCTGCGGCGGGGGCACCTGGGTCGCCGGCTTCTTCCGGCGAGCGAGGGCCTTGAGACGCTTGACCTCCTCCACGTGCGGGCGCAGGTTCGCGTTAGGGTCGCGGGCCACCTGCTGAGCGATCAGATACGCGCGCGAGGCCGCAATGCTGGCTCGCTGGCGCCGTACGAGGTTCGCGTCGGCGACGGTTTTCAGCATCGCTCGAAGCTCACGCTCCACGACGTTCCAGTCACTGGAGTCAGCCACCAGTTGCCGCACCTCGTCAGTCGTCTGACCGACGCCTTGGAGCACCGTATCGGAGGCGCTGATGACCTGAGCGGACGCCTCGATCACTTCCTGAGACGTCCGGCCTTGCCGGCGCGCGATGAGGCGCTCTTGCGGCGTCAACGGAGCGATGTCGGGAAACTGCCCTGCGGTGGCGCGCAGTTGATCGATGATCGTCTGCACCGGCACCTTGGCCGTTCCCGGCGCCGTCTCCGTGGCGCCTTCGTTCGGGGAATCCGGGGGATGTTTTGCCTGGGTAACCATAAACGTTTCCTTTCTGCCCCCATCGGGGGCGGGGCCGGTTAGGCTGGAAAGGAGACGCAACCAAGCACGAAGGCGCGGCGGCGGCTCCTCACCAGCTGGACGTTGACGGCCACACGCCGTCAGGTCCGGTTGATGAAATCCCGAGGGTGCACACCTCGGGCGCCTCGTCGCGGCAGGAGGAGCACTGCTCAACTCCCAGAAGGTCGCTCGGTAGTGGAGGCTACCTCGCGTTTGCCTTCGCCGCCCGCAGCCGGTGGTATCCCACCTGGCCTCCCTGGCCTGGACGCAGCTCACGACGGGCGTAGTGCCGCTCGCCATGATCGACCTCGCCGTCCTCGCCACGCTGGTGGTCCTCGAGCTGACCAGCCCATCAAACGCATCCTGTTCCTCATCGCCGCCGAGCACGGACTGGCCCTCGTTCTCTCGCCCTGGAGCGACGCCAGCGCCATGAAGGCCACCGCGGTCATGAGCGCTCACGTCGTGGCACGAGTGTTCGCCGCCGTCATGGTCCTGGCCATCGCCCTCCGCCCGCCGGTACCCGACCCGACCGAACCGCCTCACCCCCAGCCGCAGCCTTCACCGTCGCACCGCCCGCTGACCGTCGCCGAATGGGAAGCGCAGCACCGAGTAAGGGCAGACTGTCGGCGAGGTGTCCCTGGGTGCATAGCGCTGCTTCGGTCATCACGAATTGCGCTCACGTTCTTGCCGGCCTCATTGGATTGATATTTTTGTATCAACGAAGGAGTGGCCCCACCATGGACGACACCACCCGTCACCGCATCCGGCACATCTTTCTCTCGCCGCGGCCGAGCTTTCCGCTCATGACGGCGGCGGAGCTGCTTGGGATGACGCTCCGGGCGTTGCGGCACGAGGTCGAGATGGGGCGATTGTAGCGGTTTCGACGTCCCTCGGGCAGCGCGTGGCCCGGGAGGAGCTGATCGCGGCGGCGATGCAGCGGTGGGAGCAGGGCGTCATCGAGGAGGCCCTCGGCGACGAGGCGGCGCGGGTGCTGCCGGAGGCGCTGCGGCTGGTGGAGCTGCGGGCCCGGGTGCCGCGGTATCAGCGGGAGATGCTGCAGTACTTCGCGCGGCAGGAGGGGAGGAGCGTCGACGACGTGCTTACGCGCAACCTGGAGGACATGGCCTGCGCGAACGCCGAGGAGCTGCGGGAGGCGCTGCCCGGGTTCGGGATAGCGCTGGCGTGGCCGGGGGAGCTGGAAGGCTGAAAGGCTGGAAGGCTGAAAGGCTGGAAGGGAAGCCGTGCTGTGGCCCTTTCAGCCTTGTGGCCTTGCAGCCTTCCGTCGCAGCGCATCCTCCCGACCCCTCAGTGAGGCCTCGCCGGTCCGTGCGGGGGCTGTGTCTCGGCGCGGGGTCCGCCGGCGGGTGCGGAAGGCGCGGCGGGCGTGCCGCTCCCGGCCGGCTGCGAGGTGGCAGCAGGTGCGGCCAGTTGTGTCGGCAGGGCGGCCGGCGCGTCCTTTGGCGGACAGGCATTCGGGTCGGCGGCGAGGGAGGGGGGCGGGTCGGGGAGGCGGAACGTCCACATCGCCTCGAGGCGCTTGCCGGTTTTGACGTCGGTGGCCCAGACGAGGGCGCGCTGGAACTTGCCTTTGAGGGCATCCTTGATGGTCAGCGAGATCGAGCCGTCGCGCGGGTCATAGGCGAACGGGGTGGTACCGGCGGCGCTCATGAGCGTCATGCCGACGGACTTCGGATCGAGCCGCTTATAGCTGGGGATCTTCGCCGAGATGACGACGGGTGGCGGGGCGGGGGGATTCGCCGGAGGGTTACCGGCCGGGGCGGCGGCAATGGCCGTGGCGGTGTCGAGCACCTGGCCGGGGGCGGGGATCATGCTGGCGAGTTGCATCTGGCCGGCGCCGAGGAAGCGGCGGAAGGAGGCGAAGTCCATCCGCTTGTCGATGGCGAAACGGCGCATGCGCAGGGGGTCGCTGCCGCGGCGCACGGGGCCGTAGTCGCAGGTCAGACCGGCGGTGTAACCGGCCTTGGCCGCGGTTCTCACCACGGCACTGTCATAGTCGCCGTAGGGATAGGCGACGAAGGCGACGGACTTGCCGGTCTCCTGTTCCAGGAGGCGCTTGCTGCCGGCGAGCTCCTTCTCCAGCCACTCGTCGTAGGCCTTGTCGTCGAGCGAGGTGTGGCGGCGGTGAGTGAGGAAGGGATGGGAGAGCGAGTGGCTCTGGATGTCGACGCCGTAGTCGGCCATCTCGCGCACCTGCTTCCAGGTCATGGCGTGAGAGGTCTGGCCGATGATGCGGGGGTAGATGAAGACGGTGAAGGGGAAGTGATGCCGTTTCATCTCGGGAAAGACTTCGGTGTAGGTACTGCGCCATCCGTCATCGATGGTGATGACGATGGCGTTCTTCGGAAGAGACGGTTTCTTTCCGGCGACGTAGTCGTAGAGGTCGCGCAGGGGAATGACGTTGTAGCCGGTGGAGGCGAGATAGCGCATGTGCTGCTGGAAGGTCTCGCGGCTGATCTCCATCCGCGGGTCCTGCGGCGACTCGACGATGTGGTAGCAGAGGACCAGGGCGGTCGGGGTTTCTTCCTTTGCAGCGTGTTGCCCCGGCTCGGCATGAAGGGCAGGTGCAGGCGAAGTCTCGGGACGGATGGCCGAATCGGGGTGCGGCGCGGTGTCGGTACGCGGTGCGTCCGCATGGTCGGCGTGTTCTGCGTGTTCCAGAGCAGGAGCGGGCGTGCCGGGGGCGGCCTGGGCGAGAAGCGTGCTCGGAAAGAGGCCGGCGACCGCGGTGAGGCTGAAGACAGCGATGGTGACTGGAAACGCCCGCGAACTCATGATGCTCCTGGGAATCGTCGTGAAGAATCGCCCGGCACCTGCTGCAATCAGAGTGCCCTGGTATGGAACGGGATTTTATCAGTTGATTGTGGCGGAATCGTGGCATGTGTTTGACGGTTCCCTCCCCGCCAGAGTAAAGTCGCCCCCCACCTTGAACGGAGGCCGTTTCTTCCCATGGATCGTCAGCATCGCAGAGAGCTCAAACACGACAAGTTCGTCGATGAGCTCGGCACCTTGTCTTCCCGGGCGCGCCAGAACCAGCGCCTGCTCCTGACCCTCACCGCCATCCTGGTCGTGGCATCGGTCATCGTCTACGGCATCTTCTTTTACCGCTCCGACCGTGAGCGCAAGGCGCAGTCGGCTCTGGCCACGGCCATCGAGACGATCGATTCGCCGCTGATCACGCCGGGGCAGCAGATCCCCAGCGCGAAGTACACGACGGACGCAGAGCGTTCCGCAGCCGCCGAGAAGCAGTTCAAGGGCGTGCAGTCGAACTACTCCGGCTCCGACGCCGCGGACGTGGCGAACCTTTTCCTGGGCCGGATCGAGGCGGGCCGGGGCGACGTGGCCGCGGCGCGCAAGCGCCTGCAGGACTTCGTCGACGAACACCCGAAAAGCCTGCTGGTCGGCGCCGCCCGCTTCAGCCTCTATCAGATCCGCATCGAGGGCGGCGAGGCGCAGCAGGTGGCGACGGAGCTGAACGCGGAAATCGCAAAGCCGGACGCCGTGTTGCCACCGGACACGCTCCTCATCCTGCTGGCGCATGCGTACGACGCACAGGGAAACAACGACAAGTCGAAGGAACAGTACCGCCGCATTACGACGGAGTTCCCGGACTCCCCCTACGCCATCGAAGCGCAGCGGCGCGCCGGCCCGGCGGCATAGGACACCGATCGCGGGAGGACGGACGATGGTGTCCGTCACTCCGCGCAAGGCGAGAGGGACGACGTGAGTTGTCCGTTCGCCGCAATGACGAAGCGGACGGACGGGATGGTCCGTCCCCGCGGGGCGGCAATGTGACGGAGAGGATGGTCCGTCCTCCACAAGCAGATGCGAGCCCTTTCGATCATCGTCGCCGTGGCCTGGTTCTTCTCCCTGACCCGGACGCTGCTTCACCTCCGCGTGATTCCGCGGTTACGCGCCGGCGATGCGCCGGAGCGGACGCCGCTGGTTTCCGTCATCATCCCGGCACGCAATGAAGCACGGGTCATCGAGCAGACGGTGCGTGCCTTCCTCGCGCAGACGTACAGGGAGCTCGAGGTGGTCGTCGTCAACGACCGCTCCACGGACGGTACCGGCGAGATCCTGCACGCCATCGGCGACTCGCGGCTGGTGGTGGTGGACGGCGAAGAGCCGCCGGCCGGGTGGCTGGGCAAGCCGTGGGCGCTGCACGAAGGCAGCCGGCAGGCGCGTGGGGAGCTACTGCTCTTTGTCGATGCCGACGTGATCTATGCACCCGAGGCGGTAAAGGCGGCCGTTGCCTACCAGGAGCGTTCGGACGCCCGGGTGGTGGCGCTGCTGCCGCACTTCGAGATGCGGGGCTTCTGGGAGAACGCGGCCATGCCGCAGCTCGCCCTGACGGCCCTGACCTTCCTGCCGCTCTGGCTCTCGAACCGCACGCGCATCAGCGTGCTGGCCCTGGGCGGCGGACCCGGGAACCTCGTCGCGCGCAGCGACTACGACGCGGTGGGAGGGCACGAAGCGCTGCGCGACTCCGTCGTGGACGACATCGCCCTGGCAAGGCTCGTCCGCCGCAAGCTGCATCACCGCACCGAGGCCATCCGGGCGGATGACTTGATCTCGCTGCGGATGTACCACGGCCTGCGCGAGATCATCGACGGCTTCACGAAGAACTTCTTCTTCGCCTTCGGCCGCAGTTACGTTGCCGGGTTCCTGGCCATGCTGGCGGGCATCGTCTTTCACCTTCTGCCGTACGTGCTGGCCCTGCGGGGCGATCCGTACGCCATGGCCACGGTCGGCCTGATCACGCTCACGCGGCTGATCCTCTTCGGCTCGATGCGTTACTCGCTGGCGGCGGCGGTTTTCCTTCACCCGGTGATGATGCTTACGTGGACCTACATCACCGTCCGCTCGATGTGGTACACAGGCGTGCGCCGCCGCCTTCAATGGCGTGGCCGGACCTACGATGCCGGCCAGTCGCGTTTCGGAGCGTAGCGGCAACGTTTCTTGCATGGAGGAGAAGTCATGACCGACAAGCCTTTTCTGACCGACGTCCAGGAGCTGCGCCGCCGGGCGCGGCAGCACATCGAAGAGGGAGCCGTGACCGAGGGGTACCGCGGCGACCGTGAGACGGTGATCAAGCTCCTCAACGAGGCGCTGGCCACGGAGATCGTCTGCGTCCTCCGCTACAAGCGCCATTACTTCATGGCCCAGGGGATTCACGCCGACCCGATCGCGCAGGAGTTCCTGCAGCACGCCAACGAGGAACAGGGCCACGCCGATCAGATCGCCGGCCGCATCGTGCAGCTCGGCGGATCGCCGAACTTCAGCCCGGACGGCCTCCTGTCGCGCGCCCATTCCGAGTACCAGGAAGGGACGACGCTGCTCGACATGATCAAAGAAGATCTCGTCGCCGAGCGCATCGCCATCGACTCGTACACGGAGATGATCCGCTACGTCGGGGACAAGGACATCACTACCCGCCGCATGCTGGAGGGGATCCTGGCCGTGGAAGAAGAGCACGCCGACGACCTGGCGTCGTTCCTCGCCGACATGGACAAGGACTGGAAGACGCGGGACCGGACGTGAGTGACGGCGAGTGCTGAGTGCCGAGTGCCGAGTGCTGCGTGCTGAGTGCCTGAGCAGGCAGGTACGACCAGCGACCAGCGAATAAGCGAGTAAGCGAGTAAGCGAATAAGCGAATAAGCGAATCAAGGGAATACGCGCTTGTTGTAAAGAGTGCCATGCTCGAAATCGACGATCGCCTGGACCCGCAACCTGACTCCCGAGACCTTGAGGACGACCGGCTGCTCGACGCGTACTCCCGGGCGGTGACGGCCGCGGCGGCGCGGATCATGCCCTCGGTGGTCAATATCGAGGTACGGCAGGGACGGGCGGCACCACGCGGGCGGGGGGAGGAGCGGGGTACCGGCTCGGGCTTCTTCTTCACTCCGGACGGCTTCCTGCTGACGAACTCGCATGTCGTCAGCGGAGCGGAAGCGATCGAGGTGACGACGGGCGACGGGACGCGGTTCGAGGCCGCGCTCTGCGGCGACGATCCCCACACCGACCTGGCCGTGCTGCGGATCTCGGCACCGACCCAGGTGCCGGCGGCGCTCGGCGATGCGCGGCCGATGAAACCGGGACAGCTCGTCGTGGCGGTCGGCAATCCGTACGGGTTTCAATGCACGGTGACGGCGGGCGTGGTGAGCGCCCTGGGCCGCACGATGCGCGCGAAGAGCGGGCGTCTCATCGACAACGTCATCCAGACGGATGCGGCGCTGAATCCAGGCAACAGTGGCGGTCCGTTGGTGAATTCACGGGGGGAAGTGGTCGGGGTGAACACGGCCGTGATCCGGCCAGCGCAGGGCATCTGTTTCGCCATCGCCATCAACACGGCCATCTTCGTTGCGGCGCGCCTCATCCGTGACGGGAGCATCCGGCGCGGCTACATCGGCGTGGCAGGGCAGGACGTGCCGCTCCACCGGCGCGTGGTCCGCTTCTACGACCTCCCGGCCGGGAGCGGCGTGCTGGTGGCATCGGTGGAGAAGGGGAGCCCGGCGGCGCAGGCGGGGGTGCGGGAGGGGGACGTCATCATTGCGTACGGCGGTCGAAGCGTGACCGGCGTGGACGATCTGCACCGCATCCTTACCGACGAGCAGATCGACGTAGCGGCACCGGTGACGCTGATCCGCCTGGCCGGGAAGCTGGAGCTGCAACTGATCCCCCGGCCAGCGTGACGGTCGACCCAGATCCAACGAACGCAGCTACTTAGCAACAGAGCCGCCTCGCGGGAATGTGATAGATTTCAAACCGTTGTGGGGCTGACCTATGTCACGACCTGCCGAGCGATACGCCCAGCTTCTCGATCAAATCATCCGTCCGTTCGACCTCACCCACGACTTCGGCCGGAAGCGCGCCTATGAGGCGGCCATCGAGTATGCCCGGCAGCACCTCGTGGACGACCCGCACTGCAACGAGTTCCTGAAGACGGCCGCCACGCGCCTCGGCTTTGCCGCGGTCACGTTCGACACGCTGGAGAGCCGGGTCAAGCTCCCCAAGGACGCCTGGCTGGACGTCTGGATCTCGGACGAAGACGACGAAGTGGCGCTGACGGGGACGCGGGAGGGGATCCAGTATCTGATCGACCTCCTCTCCCAGCTCCGCGACACGACCGATCCCGAGCAGCACATCCACCTCGACCGGGCCGTGCTGCCGATGACGGAGAACTCGGCGAACCTGGTGCTCTTCAAGGAAGACGAGACGTGGTTCACCGGGGCGGCGGCGGAGGGGTTGCAGGACGAGTTTCCCGAGCGCGACATCGACCCGAAGGCGATCTACGCCATCCAGTTCATCCACTACCCTCCGGACGATCTGCCCATCAGCGCGCACCGGCTGTATCGCGTGCTGAAGGTGGAGCCGGATGACGGCGTGTCGGCGACAGTGAAGGAGTTCGGCGAGGGCTCGGAGAACCGCTACTTCCGATTTACGTTCGTGGCGGACAACGACGACAAGTTCACCTACAGCTTCCACCTCGACGACCCGGCGGTGAACTACTTCACGCACCGCGAGATCCTGCGCCTGGCCATGCGGGCGGTTTAGCATCAATGGCCTTCAGTTAAGACGGATACGACACGGTTTTGGGTCGATAACTGCGTT
>CAZYTO010000244.1:0-9014 GCA_964650405.1 uncultured Thermoanaerobaculia bacterium
GGAAAAAGAAGAGGAGTCGAACCATGAAAAGCCTGATCTATCCCGCCATCGGTCTTCTGCTCGTCGTCCTGACGGTCGTCCAGGTGAAGGCCACACGCCCGGCATCCTCCCAGGAGGCGAAGCCGGCGCCGCTGGTGTCGAAGTCGATCGCGGCCGAGGGCCGCGTGGTCACGTATCCGGGCTCGGAGGTATCGGTCGGCAGCGACATCCCCGGGACGATCGAACGGATCGCCGTCAACGAGAAGGACCACGTGAAGAAGGGCGACGTGGTGGCGATCGTGCGCGCGGACGACACGCGGGCAGCCCTTGCCCAGGCGCGTGCGAAGGTCGGCGAGAGTGATGCCGACATCCGCCTGTACGAGGCCGAGACGGTGCGCTGGCAGAAGCTGTTCGAGCAGGCAGTCGGCTCGAAGGAGTCGTGGGAGAAGGCACAGCGCGACCTCGATGCGGCGCGGGCCCGCCGCGCCTCGGCGGTGGACGAGGTGGCTCGCCTGGGAGCCCTGCTGGAGAAGACGCGCGTCGTGGCGCCGATCGACGGGGTGGTCATCGAGCGGGCCCGTCACGCCGGCGAGACGGTGGCGGCAGGTGAGCCGATCGTCACGATCGCCGATCTCTCCCGGATGCGGGTCGAAGCGGAGATCGATGAGTACGACGCCGCGCGCGTCGCCGTGGGCGGTGCCGTGAAGCTGCGCGCCGAGGGGTACGAGGGACAGGAGTGGAAGGGAAGCATCGAGGAAGTGCCGGACTCCGTCGTCAGCCGCCGGCTCAAGCCCCAGGATCCGTCGAAGCCGATCGACACGCGCGTCCTGCTGGTGAAAGTGACCATGAACGAGCCGACTCCGCTGAAGCTGGGGCAGAGAGTGGACGTCGAGATCGCGCGATAATGAAGGGCGAAAGAGCGAAGGGCGAAAGGGAGCGTGAATGACGAATGGAGAATGGCCAATGCTGAATTGAATGCATTCGCCATTCCCATCCATCCTTCTCCATTTCGCATCCGCACGAATCTGCCGGCCGGATTGGCGTATCGTCTCCCCTGAGACGTTGCCCGGATATGCCGATTCCTGACGTTTCGCAGTCACCGCTCGCGGAGGAGTTGCGGCTGCCGCCGCACGATTCGCATGCGGCGCTGCTCGAGATCCTGAACGAGATCGCGCGCATCGCCACGCTCGACCTGGAGCTCCGGCCGATGCTGCAGCGCATCACGGACACGCTGGCGGCTCGGTTCGGCTGGGACCTCGTGGCCTGCGTGACCGTCGATGTCGAACGGCGGGTCTTCGTCTGCGAGGCGGTGACCTCGGCGATCGAAACGGTGATCGTACCCGGCTATTCGCGCCCCCTCGGCAGCGGCGTGGTGGGAGAGGTCGCCGCCACGGAGCGGCCGGTGGTGATCGACGACGTTCGCACGTATCACAACTACGTCGAGACACTGCCGGGCGCGCTGTCGGAGCTCTGCATCCCCATCCGGCACCGGCAACAGCTCGTGGCCATTCTCAATGTCGAGAGCCGGCGCCCGGCCGCCTTCCACGGACAGCTCTCATTGGCCCTGACCATTGCCGAGCAGGTGGCGGGACTGATTGCCAGTGCGAGGCAGCATGAAGAACTGCGACGGCGAGCCCGGCTGATGGAGATGATGAGCGAGGTCTCGCGCACGGCGCTGGAGACGACCGACCTCCACGAGCTGCTCGACCGGATCGTCGATTACATCGCCGCGCACTTCCCCATCGAGCTGGTGGAGATCCTCCTGCACGACGAGGAGGCGCGCGAGTACATCGAGGCGGCCTTTGCCGGCGACATCATGCCGGTCACCAAGGGGACGCGCTGGCCGATGACCAAGGGGATCATCGGCCGCTGTATCGGCACGGAGAAGACGCAGCTCGTCCTCGACGCGCGCATGCATCCCGACTACGTCTCGTTCCATCCGAGCCTCACGGCGGAGCTGTGTGTGCCGATCCTCTTCCAGCGCCGCATCCTCGGCGTCTTGAATCTTGAGAGCGCGGTGCCGGACGTCTTCACCCCGGCAAACGTGCTGGCGCTGGAAGCGTTCGCCGACCAGGTGGCGGGGGCGATCCACCTGGCCCAGGTCACGCGCGATCTGGAGGAGGCGAACGCGCGCCTGCAGCGCCTGTCGATGATCGACGCCCTCACCGGCGTCGATAACCGGCGACGTTTCGATGAAGCGCTCGACCGCGAGTGGCGCCGCAGCGCACGCTCCGGCGCGCCGCTGTCGCTGCTGATGATCGACGTCGACCGCTTCAAGGAGTTCAACGACACGCGCGGCCACCAGGCGGGAGACGACTGCCTGCGCACCGTGGCCGGCGTGCTGCGCGAGTGCCTCGTGCGCGCCGGCGACGTCGTGGCACGCTACGGCGGGGAAGAATTCGCGGTCCTTCTGCCGGATAGTGACGGCGAAGGAGCAGCCCGGACGGCGGAGCGCCTGCGCGCCCGGGTCGCCCAGGGAGCGCCGGTAACGATCAGCATCGGCGTGGCCACGACCGTGGCCTCCCGTGACACGAGCGCCGCGCATCTCGTGGCAGCCGCGGACGACGCGCTTTACGAAGCGAAACGCCGCGGGCGGAATTGCGTCGTGGTGCGGTAGGAAATCGCTTATTCGCTTATTCACTGGTCGCTGGTCGCTGGTCGCGGGTCGCTGGTCGCGGGTCGCTGGTCGCGGGTCGCTGTCCTGATTCGCTCGCTGATTCGCTCGCTCGTTTCCTTCTGAGTTGTTCACTCGCTTCCTCCGGTCGGTACTACACTGATCGCATGCCGAAGAGGTACAGCGGGGATGGGATCGACGTCTTCTACGAGCCGGCGCTCTGCATTCATGCGAAGGAATGCGTGCATGGCCTGCCCGGCGTGTTCGATCCGGAGAAGCGGCCGTGGATCCAGCCGAGGAATGCCGGAGCCGAAGCGCTCGCGGAGACGATTCACCGTTGTCCCACTGGGGCGCTGCACTATGAACGAGCGGACGGCGTGACGGAGGCCGCAGACGCCGGCGACTCCGTCACGCTCGTGGCGAACGGCCCGCTGTACGTTCACGGCGACGTCACGGTACAGCTCCCCGACGGCACGCTCGTCCGCCGTGACACCCGCCTCGCCCTCTGCCGCTGCGGCCACTCGAAGAACAAGCCGTATTGCGACAACAGCCACCTCGGCTGCGGCTTCACGGGTTGAGGACTTTCAGCCAACCGCGAACCGCGAACCGCGAATAAGCGAGTAAGCGAATAAGCGAATCAGCGAATGAGCGAATCATCTCGTCAGCTTCGCGATGTTCGCCTGGAGTTGCGCGTGGAATTCGGGCGCCTGGGGGCTGAGGAAGCTGACGAAGTCGTTGGCCACCTGTTCGAGATGGGCCCAGAACAGCGGGTTCTTGTTCACCTCGCGCAGCTCCGGCGCAATGCGGCGCACTTTCTCCCAGATGAAGAGGAGCTCCACGTTGTTCGCACGGTAGAAGAGCTCCCGATTCAGCACGCCGGTGACGATGAAGGAAGAGGCCATGTCCCAGTAGGACGTCACCATGCGGAACCAGGCGTTCTCGTCGCTGCCGGCGGGACAGACCTTCAGGTACTCCTCGCGTGACTGGAAAGCCGGTTGCGTGGCAAACCACTTGCGCGCCTTGCGCAGCTCGCTCTCGCGGCGCAGGTCATAAATCTTCAGAACGAGGTTGGCGTCGTCGTAGGTAGGTGGGTTCTTCATGACGAGGTAGTATGTAGCAGGTCCATAACCACGCCAATGACTCTCAAGCAAGCAGCGCATCACGAAGAGTCCATCTCGATCGTGCTGGGTGACCCGCACGAGCTCGTGCTGGACGGGCTGGAGCGTATCCTGCTCGACCAGCGCGGGGTGAATGTCGTGGGACGCTGCACGGACGCCCGCTCGGCCGTCGACCTGATCACGGAACTGCGGCCGCGCATCGCCATCCTCGATCTGCGCCTTCCCACGGTGGGGGCCATCGGCGTGGCGCGGGAGCTGAAGCGGCGGCACGTGGCGACGACGCTGGTGCTCCTGGCCAGTGAGCTGGGGGACCACGAGTTCCTGGAAGCCATCCGGGCCGGCTTCGCGGGCGTCGTGCTGAAGGAGATGCCGGCGAAGCTGCTCATTCAGTGCATCCGCAAAGTGGCATCGGGAGAGTCATGGGTGGAGCGCAAGTCGGCGGCGCGCTTCTTCGCCTCGCGCACGCGGGTGGACGAAGTGGCCCGCGGCCGCCAGTCCGTGCTCACCGACCGTGAGCTGGACATCGTCCGCCTGGCCGCGAGCGGTCTGCGCAACCGCGAGATCGCTAAGCGACTCTTCATCGCCGAATCGACGGCGAAGAACCACCTCCACGCGATCTACGAGAAGACCGGCGTGCAGAGCCGCTTCGGTCTGATCCAGTACGCCCGGGAGCACGAGTTGATCTAAAGAAGATTGCTGGGTTGTCGGGTGTGGATAGCTGGTTACGAGGTTGCGAGGTTGCGAGGTGAACGGCCCTTCGCTTGTCCCAACCCCCGTAAAAAGTTGAGGGCCGCGCCAGGCGACGCGGCCCTCTCCCGTCTCTCTCCCTCCCGGTGACAGGAGATGCTGGACGTCATCCGCCTGCGCGACCGAGAAGCTCTCGATGTATTGGACCACCGGCAATGTACGTGCAGCGGACGATTTCGGCGATGGAGCGGGCGGTCTGTTTCGTACTAGGAAAAACGATCTAGGACGGCGGCTTATGCAGGTGCCAGTCCGTGAGCCCCTGGAACCTCGCCGCCGCGGTCACGACTTTCGCGTCGTCGAACGGGCGGCCGACGAACTGCACGCCGATGGGCAGTCCCTTCGAGGTGAAGCCGCTCGGGACGCTGATGGCCGGAAGGCCGCAGAAGTTGCCGATGCCGCCCAGCGGATCGGCGAAGGCGAGCTCGGTCTCGATGTTCGTCTCCATCGTCGTCGCCGCCACGGGCAGCGACGCGGCGGCCAGGACGTCGACCTGTTCGAAGAGGACGTCGATCTGGTGCTGCAGGATGCCGCGGATGCGCTGGGCGCGTGCATAGTCGGCGGCCGGGATAGTCATGTTCATGTAACCGCCGATGCGGCCGAGCGGATCGGTGAGCTGCGCGGCTTTCCCCGACTCGATCAAGGTCTCGAAGGCGCTCGCTCCTTCGACGGAGATAGTGATTCCGGCCGCGGCCTCCCACGGACCGTCGGGGAGCTCGGCCCTCACGTTGTGCTCCCCGCGTTGGTGGAGGTGCGCGGAGACCATGTACGTGGCCCATTCGATCTCCTTGTCGACCGTCTTCCAGGCGTTGACCAGCCAGCCGATGCGGAGCTGTTTGTCGTTCGGCGTGTAGTGAAACCGCGCCAGTTCGTCCGGCAGGGAATCCGCGTCCTTCGCGTCATGGCCGGCGATCGCGGAGAGGATCAGCGCGCAGTCTTCGGCGCTGCGGGCCAGCGGTCCGATCTTGTCCATGGAGTACGACAGGGCCATGGCGCCGCTCCGGCCGACACGGCCGAAGGTGGGGCGCAGGCCGGACAGGCCGCAGTAGGCGCTCGGGCAGATGATCGAGCCCCACGTCTCCGTCCCGATGGCGAACGCGGCGCAGGCGGAAGCAGCGATGGCTCCGGAGCCGGACGACGAGCCGCACGTCCAGCAGGCCTCGTTCCACGGATTCTTCGCGCCGCCGCTGATGGAGGCCGTGCCGTAGCGATAGCCCATGCCCCCGGCCAGCTCGATCATGGCTGCCTTGCCGAGGAGGATGGCGCCGGCGTGACGCAACCGGCGGATGACGTTGGCGTCGTGGTCGAAGGTCTGCCCCGCGTACGGCACCGCCCCCCAAGTCGTGGGAGCGCCCTTCGCCGCCAGGAGGTCTTTCGCGGCGTACGGGATGCCGTGCAGCGGACCGCGGTACTTGCCGGCCGCGATTTCTTTCTCCGCCTCATGAGCCTCGGCCAGGGCCCGCTCGGGCATGAGGGCGGCGTAGGCGTTGAGGCGCTTTCCTACGCTCTCGCTGCGCCGCAGGTAGGCCTCGGTGAGGGCGACCGGCGAGATGGCCCGCGAGCGAATGCGCCGGGCGAGCTCGTGGACGGGGAGGAAGAGAACGTCGTCGCCGATCATGACCGCCGCCACACGCGGAAGCGCGTCGCCGGCTCCACGCTGTTGTCCAGGGCGAAGGCGCGCATGGCGTCGACGCCCGGCTGTCCGCTGGTGAGGATGCGGCGGATGTCGGCGCGTTGCTCGTCGGAGAGATGCGAGCCGTACTTGCTGAAGATCCACTGGAGCCGCGCCTCGACCTCAGGATTAACTGGGGGATTGGCCGGGCCGGCCTGCTCTGCCGTTTCCGCGTTGGTGGCGGCATGGGCGGGCAGCGCGCTTCCGGCGAGACCAGCCAGGGCCGTGGCGACGACGAACTCGCGGCGTGAAACTCTGCTCATTTCGCGCTCCTCCGCGCGCGCAAGTATGAAGGCAGAGGGCGGAAGGATGAAGGGCGAAGGGCCATCGCCGGGCAGGAAGGGCGAAGAGGAGGGGCGAACGGCGAAGGCGGATCGTTTTTCGCCCTTCGCTCCTTTCGCCCTTCGCCCTTGACCGGCCGGCCGCTGCAACCTGCGCAGCGGCCGGCCATGCATCGAATGCTGCTACGGCCGGTACTCGGCCGCGCTGACGAACCGCCCGCCGTTCGACGTGTTGTCGATGACGACGGCGTAGCACACTGCGGAGTCATCGGGCTGGAACCTGATGTAGCCGCCGCTGACGATCGTGTTGACGGCGGTCTGGCCCCAGCCGTTGCCGGCGAGGTTCAGATCGACCGTGCCGAGGGTCTGCTGGCCCGTGCTGTCGAGGATCGTGGCCCGGACGTGATTCGGCGCGCCCGACTGGTCAAAGCAGCCGACGTTCGTGCGCGTGTTCGAGTCGACGGTGATGCCGCCCGCGAACGAGGGCGAGCCCGAGCCGGCAAACTCCAGGGCCGGGACGCTCGTCCCGTTGCGGTTGCCGGTGGTCCGCACTTCCGTGGTGAGGACGAAGCGGTTGTTGCGGGTGCCGCCTGCGGTATCGGGCGTGGTGAAGGTCACGGCGCCGCCGCCCGTGAGGTGGAAGACGGCGTCGAGAAAGTTCGTGTACGTCTTCAGCTCACCCGCGGCGAGGGTGATCTGCGCATCGTGCTTCGAGCCCGCGCCGTCGTAGAACGACACGTTCACGGGAAACGCCGATGCGGTGGGGTTGAGGATTGCCACGTACGTCTGGAACGTGGCGCCGCCGGCGCCGGCGGTGTTCGCCATCACCGGGACCGTCTGCGTATCGGAAGCGAAGTCCTGTCCGCGCTGGGTCTTCCGGGCCGTGCTCTGCGCGAGCACCGGCGCGGCGACGGCGAGTGCCATGGCAGTGAGCCAAACCAGTCTCTTCATGATCATTCTCCTGTCTTCTGCAGTGCTACTGGCACGACGGTTGTCCGCTCGGGGCCGGGATCACCGGCGTCGCCGGCGTGTTGAGTCCGCCGTGACCCTGGAACAGGCCCTGATGGGCGGGCGCCAGGAACGGGAAGTTGGGGTTGAAGTCCTTGTCGTTGACCTCGACGCCCTTGGCGAGGCCGGCGGCCGGGTCGCCGGCCACGATCAGCGAGATGAGGACACTGTTGACGTTGACCTGGTGCTTGTTCGGCGCCGTGCCGCCGCCGAGGCGGCGCCCGTTCGGGAAGGACGAGTCGATGGAGGCGTCGATGGTGATGACATCGCCGCTCGAGCCGTCGGCAATCGGAATGGGGCGTCCGAGGTTGATGGCGTTGACGATGTCCAGGCGCGGTCCCTTCAGCGTCTGCACGGCGGCCGTGGGGACGCCGAGTGCCTTGTAGATGCCGAGCGTCTCCGCGTCGCGCACGAGCACGGGATAGAGGATGTCGTTGCCGAAGCGCGAGACGTCCTTCATCGGGTCGGTGTGGAGGTAGAGCGTCTGGCGCTGCGTGCCGACGAGACCGGCGTTGAAGAGCGGCAGCGCGTTGCGGCCGACCTGGACGAAGTTTCCGGAGCCGCGGAGGCCGGTGATGATGTTGCTCGGGTCGACGGTCTGCGTGGCCTGGCGGAAGATGCCGGCCCACACGCGCAGGAGGGCGTCGGTCGACTGGCCCTGCAGGGTACCGTTGTGCGGGATCCCGTTGGGGAAGAGGTCCGTGGTGGGGATCTCGAGGGCGATGGAGAAGATGTTGAAGCCGGTGAAGACGTCGCGCACCGGCGCATTGCGGGCGCCCGAGATGCCGCCGAGATCGGTGCGTCCGAGGTTGACCAGGTCGAAGATGCCCTTCTCGTCGAGCTGGTACGGATCGTCGAACTGGCCGGCGATGATGCGCGAGCCGCCGGTGAGCGTGTGGATGAAGGTGTCGATGAAGTGCTGGTCGTAGAGGCCCGTGTCGCGGCTCGACGAGTCGCCCGAGTCGTAGCCCTTGAACGTACCGAGGCCGTAGACGAGGCGATCGGTCTGCGGGCCGTGGTTGTTGGGCAGGACGGTGAGGTTCTCGCCGAGGACGAGGGGATTCGGCTGCCCGGGCGCCACGACGCGGGTCACGGTCATCGTCTCCGTGCCGCCGGTGAGCTGCCACAGCAGCTCGTTGCCGCCGCCGACCGCGTCGGTCGGTTTCGGGGCGGGCGCAGGCGTGATCGACTTGTGGAACTCGATGCGGTAGACCGCTTCGTCCTTGAGGCTGGTGCCCTTGCCGATGTGGAATTCGTAGCGGTAGCCGTCGCACGCGCGCAGGCCCTGGTTGCCCTGGCCCGGCTCGTGGAGCGGGTTGAAGTCCATGATGAGGTAAAGCTTGCTGTGATCGCCGGGCGACACCCACGCGAACGTGTCGGTGTTGTCGGCGCACGGCTCGTTGAGGATGGCCAATGCCTCACGGTGGCTGGAGGCCATCGCCGGCAACGCGACGGCGAAGAAGACTCCGATCAACATGAGGACACCGGCCAGACGGCGGTGAAGTGAGAAGGTCATGATGTTGTCCTTTCTGCAACCTGGAGCGCGCTTGTTGCTTTCGTGGTCGATCTACGTCCTACTCCGCCGAGCAGACGTATGG
>CAZYTO010000245.1:0-9013 GCA_964650405.1 uncultured Thermoanaerobaculia bacterium
CAAGGAGCTGGAGCAGATCGTCGGCCGCGTGCCGGGCACGCGCAGCGTGTACGGCGAGCGCGTTTCGGGCGGCTACTTCGTCGACTTCGACATCGACCGCGCGGCGATCTCGCGTTACGGCCTGACCGTCGACGACGTGCAGCAAACGATCATGACCGCCATCGGCGGCGAGAACGTCTCCACCACCATCGAGGGCCGCGAGCGGTATCCCATCAACATCCGCTACCCGCGCGAGCTGCGCGACGAGATCGACAAGCTCGGGCGCGTGCTCGTGCCGGTACCGCCCGGCGCCGGCGCCGCCGGCGGGCCATCGATTGCGGCGCAGGTTCCGCTCGCTCAGCTCGCCGCGCTGCGCATCGTGGAGGGCCCGGCCATGATCCGCGACGAGAGCGGCAAGCTCGCCGGCTACGTCTACATCGACGTCGACACCGCCCGCCGCGACCTGGGCAGCTTCGTCGACGACGCCAAGCGCGCCGTGGCCTCACAGCTCCGCATGCCTGCCGGGTACACGCTGCAGTGGTCCGGCCAGTACGAGGCCATGGAGCGCGTGAAGCAACGCATGCTCGTCGTCGTTCCCTTCACCCTCTTCGTCGTGGCCTTCCTCATCTATCTGAACACGCGCTCCATGCCCAAGACGCTGCTGGTGCTGCTGGCCGTTCCCTTCTCCGCGGTGGGCGCGGTGTGGCTGCTGTGGGCGCTCGGCTACAACATGTCCATCGGGGTGTGGGTCGGCCTGATCGCCCTCCTCGGCCTCGACGCCGAGACCGGCATCTTCATGCTGCTCTACCTCGATCTCGCCTACGACGAGGTGAAGCCGCGATCGCGCGAAGAGCTGCAAGAGGCGATCTACCACGGCGCGGTCAAGCGCGTGCGGCCGAAGGTCATGACCGTGGCCTGCGCCTTCTTCGGCCTCGTGCCGATCCTATGGAGCACGGGCGCCGGCGCCGACGTCATGAAGCGCATCGCCGCACCGATGATCGGCGGCCTCTTTACGTCGTTCCTCATGGAGCTGCTGGTCTATCCCGCCATCTACTACCGCTGGAAGTGGAGCGCCGAGGTGCGGCACGCCGGGGGCGCCGCGCTCGACCCGATCGAAACCGGCGGCGCGCCGCTGCGCGAGCGATCCGGACATACTTGAACCGAGACCTGGACGGCTGGCGCGCGGGCATCGGCGATCGCTGGCTGTGAACGAGAGGGCCCAGGCCGCAAATTATTCGCAGCGGCGAAATGCCCTGACTCGAAGTCTTCGCGCGAGGACGTCGATCGTGGCAAGGCGCATGACGTCAATGCGTTACGTGACGCCGCGCTCCGCGCGTGCGTGACGGCGGCAGCCCCGGCCTTAAGGCCGTCGCGAAAGACAGTGAACCAAAAACGCCGTTTGCTCCGTTATCCCTTGCAGAGCCGGCGCCCGACCGGGCCGAACCGGCGCGCCGTTCCTCGCATGGTCAAGTGCGCGCGGTAGACAGATACGAATCGGCAAGTGCTGGTGTCAGGAACCCCGCGTCAAGACGGATCGAAGGAACGCGAAGTGAGGTGCACGGACGCAGCGCGTGAGCGAATGATGGGCGGGATGACAGAATGTTCCCGTGTCCGAGAAGATCCGACGCTACACGCTCAAGGAGCCGGCCCGCGCGCAGAAGCAGTACCGGGTCCGCTACGAGGATGAGCTCAATAGCGAGCAGCTCGAAGTGGTCATGGCCGGCGAGGGGCCGATGCTCGTCATCGCCGGCGCGGGCAGCGGCAAGACCCGCGCACTGACCTACCGCGTCTCGCGCCTCATCGAGGATGGCGTCGACCCTTCCGAGATCCTCCTGCTCACCTTCACCAACAAGGCGGCCCGGGAGATGCTCAGCCGCGTCGAACAGCTCGTCACCATCGACACACGCCGCATCTGGGGCGGCACGTTCCACTCCATCGGCAGCCGCCTCCTGCGCCGCCACGCCGACACCATCGGCTATCGCGCCAACTTCACCATCCTCGACGAGGAAGACGCCAAGGAGATGATGGAGACCTCCATCTCCGCCACGGGCATCAACACGCTGGAGAAGCGCTTCCCGAAGGGCGACGTGCTGCTCGACATCTACTCGTTTCTGCTCAACACGCGGACTCCACTGGAGCTCCACCTCGAGCAGAACTTCCCCCACTTCGCACTCTACAAGGAGGAGATTCTCGGCGTCTTCCGCAAGTACCGCGAGCGCAAGCGCGACGCCAACGCCATGGACTTCGACGACCTCCTCGTCAACTGGAAGCTCCTCCTCGAAGAGCATCCCGACGTCAGCGAGGCCCTCAAGCGCCGCTACCGCTTCATCCTCGTCGACGAGTACCAGGACACGAACAAGCTGCAGGCCGACGTCGTCGACGCCATGGCCTCCGTCCGCCGGAACGTCATGGTCGTCGGCGACGACGCCCAGTCCATCTACTCGTTCCGCGGGGCGTCGTTCGAGAACATCCTCACCTTCCCGCTCCGATTCCCCGAGGCGAAGATCTACAAGCTCGAGACGAACTACAGGTCGACGCGGCAGATCCTGGACCTGGCCAACGCCTCCATCGCCAACAACCGCTACCAGTTCGCCAAGGAGCTGCGGGCCGTGCGCGGAGACGGCCCCGAGCCCGCCGTCGTGGGCGTGGACGACGTCTTCGAGCAGGCCACGTTCATCGGCCAGCGCATCCTGGAGCTGCGCGACGAAGGCGAGAAGCTCTCGGACATCGCCGTGCTCTACCGCTCGCACTACCAGTCGCTGGAGCTGCAGATGGAGCTGTCGCGCCGGCTCATCCCCTACGAGATCCGCAGCGGCGTCCGCTTCTTCGAGCAGGCCCACATCAAGGACGTGATGAGCTACCTGAAGATCGTCACGAATCCCCGCGACGAGCTGTCATGGAAGCGGGTCCTCAAGCTCTATCCGAAAGTCGGCGAGAAGACGGCCACCGAGGTGTGGGGGCGGATCGGCACGGCGGCCAATCCCCTCGACGCCTTCCTCGGCGGACGGGCCGGCCCCGGCGCGGGCCGGCCGGCCGCATCCGGCGAAGCGGGGCCGCGGGGCCAGGGTGCGCGGGCCGTTTCGGCGAGCATGAATTCGCTGCGCGAGGCTCTCCGCCTCATCGCCGGAGAGTCGATGCAGCACAACCCGGCCGAGTCGATCCGCCTCGTCGTCGAGCGCGGCTATGCCGACTATGCCCGGTCGAAGTTTCCCAACGCCCAGGCCCGGCTCGACGACCTCGAACAGCTCTCGCAGTACGCACTGCGGTACGAGGACGTCACCGCGTTTCTCGAGGAGGTGGCCCTGGCCAACCCCATCGCTGGCGAGGACACGGCCGTCGTCGGACCGGAGGATGAAAAGGTCGTGCTCTCCAGCGTGCACCAGGCCAAGGGACTGGAGTGGCGCATCGTCTTCGTCATCTGGCTGGCCGACGGACGCTTCCCGTCGCAGCGCGCCCTGCGCGTCCCCGGCGGCATCGTCCGCCTGCCGGAGCTCGACATCCCCGAGGCCATGCAGCGCTTCGTGGAAGGCATGACCGCGGAGAGCGTGAAGTACGAGGTCCATATCAAGACCGAGGGCGGGACCGGCGGAACGGCGCAGCCGGCGGACAACCCCGCGCCGCCACGCGAGATCGTCATCCCCGGCGAAGAGGAGGAGCGGCGCCTCTTCTATGTATCCGTCACACGGGCGAAGCAGGAGCTCTATCTCGTCTTCCCGGTCATGGCGCGCGACCGCGGCGGGCTCGACGTCCTGATGGAGCCCTCGCGCTTCGTCCGCGAGCTGCCCGGCGGGCTCTACGAGAAGTGGGTGATCGGAAACGAGTAAGGCAATCCGCTAGACGCCTCTGCCCCGACGGCCGTACCCCTTTGAATCATGCTCTCTCTGCTTGCTGCCTTCGTCCTTGCGGCAGTTCCAGTGCGCCCCGTGGCCACGGCCCAGGCGGATCTCTCTGTGAGCATTCCTGATCCGCCTCCCGGCGACGCCTGGCAGACGTCGCATTTCCCCGTGATCGTTACGAACGCTGGTCCTGCCACCGTGCTGTCAGCCCATCTCACCGCCACCGTTTCGGAAGGCTTAGCCTACTGCAACTATGCACCGACGCTCGCCGCCGGGAAGAGCGCCTCGGTCGATTGTGAGGCCTTCCTCACGAACCATTCCGCAGCCACCTCCTCCATTACCGTGCACGTGGAGAGCGACGTCTCCGATCCTGACCCGACAAACAATGACGCCACGTCGCAGATCAGGTGGATCGTAGGCCCGCGATTCGGAGTGAGCCTTTACGGACCCGATATCACGGTGCTCGACCCTGGCTCGACGTACTCGTTCATCGTCTACTACGGCAACAGGAACCCTGTACCGGCTACCAATGCGGTGATCACGATCGACGTCCCTCCGGAGACCTCGGTCCTGAAGACGCCTGACACGTGCAGAGTGTTGGAGCAGACCATCATTTGCCCGGCCGGCAACACTCCGCTCCAACTGACGTTTCGCGGCCCGGAGCGCGACGACGGCGTCCTTTCCACGGTGCGCGCAACGGAGACCTCGGATGAGCCCCCGGCGTCCACGTCCGAAAACACGGGAACGCTCAGGGTTCCGTTCTACCGCGTGTTTCACGTGGAGAACACGAACGACAGCGGCTCCGGCTCCTTGCGCGCGGCGATCGACGCGGTGAACGCGTCGTGCAGGGACGAAATCCCCTGCAAGGTTGTCTTCGGCCTCGGCGACCCCGGCCCGCAGGGCTGGCACACCATCTCGCCGCTCTCGGAGCTGCCCCCGATCCGCGGCGAGCAGGTCTCGGTCGACGGCGCCTCCCAGACACGCAGCTTCGGGGATACGAACCCCGATGGCCCCGAGATTTTTCTGGACGGGTCGAACGTCAAGAGCGGCAGTGGCCTTTCCTTCGCCGATGAGTGCCGGGTCGAGGTGACCTCCCTGGCCGTCGGGAACTTTCCCGGCAACGGCATCGAGGTTCGGGCCCACGATTACTGCGCGGGCCCCTACGGCACCTATCCCGCGCCGTCGCGAATCGTGAACAGCTATGCCGGCGTCGACCCCAGCGGCCGGACCGCCGCTCCCAACGAGCGGGGGATCAGCCTCGACACGTATCAGTCGATGACCATCCAGGGCAACGTCATCAGCGCGAATCGGCGCAGCGGCCTCTACGTCGTCAAGGGTCCGCATGCCGTTCTCAATAACGTCATCGGCCTCGACGCGCGCCACGAAGTGCCGATGGGAAA
Organism: uncultured Thermoanaerobaculia bacterium; assembly: GCA_964650405.1. Classification (GTDB taxonomy): domain Bacteria; phylum Acidobacteriota; class Thermoanaerobaculia; order Gp7-AA8; family Gp7-AA8; genus CAZYTO01. Next base: position 5,216 of record CAZYTO010000245.1, read on the forward strand.
CGGCGCCAGCGGCATCTACGTGGCCGCCGGGATCTACTATTTCGACGTCAGCGGCAATTACATCGCCTTCAATCACGACTTCGGCATCGGCATCGACAAGACCGCCCAGGTCGACATCCACCCGAACGCGATCTTCGCCAACTGGCAGATGGCCATCGACATCGGTCTTGACGGCCCCACGTTCTCGCCCACGATCTCGGCGGCCGTTTATGACCCGGTGAACGCGACCACCACCATCGACGTCACCTACACGGATGCGAGCACCTTCTCGTCGACTCTTCAGTTCTATGCCGCCGACGCGCCTGACGCACATGGCCACGGCGATGCAAAGTACTACGTCGGGACGGCGCGTCCGCAGCGAGCTAACAACAGCGGCACGCAGACCTATCGCTTCGTCATAAAGGGCGACTGGCGCGGCAAGTTTGTTTCCGCCTCCGTGACCCGGAACATCTACCAGGGCTTCGGCGAAGGTCCGTACGACCTCTCCTCCACCTCGGAATTGAGCAACGCCGTCGAAGTGAAGTAGTCGCACCTCGCGCGAAAGGCTGAAAGGGCACTGGCAGCCCTTTCAGCCTTCCAACCTTCGAGCCTTTTCAGCTTTCGCTCACTGCCGCGGGTGCCCCTGGCCCTGCGCCTCGTGCTCGGCGCGGAGCTTCTCCAGCTTGGCCTGCTGATCGGCGGTCAGCGTCGCGGTGATCTGCTTCAGCACCGCGTCGTGAATCGTCTTCAACTGTGCACGCTGTGAGTCCATGACCGGCTTCAGCGACTCGAGCTTGGCCGTGTCGTTCGCCTCGCGCGCCTTGCGGAACTCCTCCATCGTGGCGCGTGCGGCCTCGAAGACGGAGGTGTTGTCGTCGTGGGCCTTTTTCTCGATACCGGTGATCTGCTCCTTCTGGGCGTCCGTCAGGCTGAGCTGGGCTCCGAACATCTCCACGAACGGCCGCGGGCCCATGCCCGGGCCGCGGCGCTCCCGCGGTGGCTGGTCCTGCGCGAGCGCAAGGGTGGCGCCGAACACGACCAGGGCAATTGCTATCATCCACTTCTTCATGTAGTGCTCCTTTCGCGCTCTTTACGCGCGAGGGGGCGATTCTGCGTGATCCGGCGCACGAAACGCACTGCTGTGTCACGAAATGCACAACGGGCGAGCGGGAGGGCGGCGAGCGGCGAGCGAAACGACGGTCATCCCGAGCGTACGCGAGGGACCTGGGCGGGCGGCGGTTCCGCACAATGCCGGCTCCCGCTCGCCGCTCGCCTCCTCCCCGCTCGCCGTCCCCCGAGTGGTCTGGCCTTCACGCTCCGAGTGGTCATTGGCACAGGACCACCGCCCCCTCAGACTCGCGGCATGCATTGGGTCATCGCAGTGCTAACCCTTCTCACCGTGAGCGTTCCCATGACAGCCCAGAACAGCGAGCACAACATCGAACACCTGAAGGACTTTCAGGTCGTGGAGTTTCGCCGCTACACGATCAACGACGGTGGGCGCCGTCAGTTCTGCACCTACTTCGAAACCTACTTCCCCGAAGCCTTCGAGCAACTCGGTGCCATCGCCTTGGGACATTTCTTCGAGCGGGACAAGCCGAACATGTTCCTCTGGCTGCGCGGCTTCCACAGCATGGACGACCGCGCCCGTCTCAATGCCGCCTTCTACTACGGTCCACTCTGGAAGGAGCACCGGGCCACGCTGAACGGCCTCATCGCCGACAGCGACAACGTCATCCTTATGCGTCCGCTGCGTCCGCTGGCCATCCTCCCCGCGGTCGATCCGGTGAAGGAGCCGGACGGCGCGCACGGCATCGGGGTGGCCCTCCTCTTCACCGTCAAGCCAGGAGCAGTCGACGCCTTCGCCCAGCAGGTTGAGACCGCGTTCGCCCGCTTCCGCGCCGCCGGCATTCGCGAGGCGGCCGTTCTCGTCACCCTCGACGCCACGAACAACTTCCCGCAGCTTCCCGTCCGCACTGACGGACCGTACCTCGTCTGGCTGGGAATGGCGCCCGACGACAACGCCATCGCGCCGGTCCTCTCCTCGCACTTCGCCATGGACCTGTTGAGAGCCGAGCCGGAGGTCATCGTGCTCGACCCCGGCAAACGCTCCCGCTTGCGCTGGCTCGGAGAGTAGATCCGAATGGGCGAACCAGCGAATAAGCGAATAGGCGAATAAGCGAATCCGCGATCCCCGCTATCATGCGCGGCGCGACATGCGACTTCTGCTGATCTCGTCCTCTCTCGTTCACGGCTACGGCTTCCTCGAACAGCCTGAGCCCTTTCTCCGCGAGCACTTCGGCGCCATCCGGACCATCGCCTTCGTCCCCTTCGCCGCGCACGACCATGACGCCTACACGGCCAAGGTCCGCGGCCGCTTCGCCACGATGGGGTACGACATCGTGCCTGTCTCCGAGATCGATCGGGCCGAAGGGCTCTTCATCGGCGGCGGGAATACGTTCCGGCTGCTGAAGACCCTTCAGGAGCGCAACCTCCTTCAACCGCTGGGCGCCCGCGTCCGCGCCGGCCTCCTCTACGCCGGATCGAGTGCCGGGAGCATCATCGCCTCCCCCACCATCCGCACCACGAACGACATGCCCATCGTCGAACCGCCGACGCTCACGTCGTTCGGCTTTCTCGAGTTCCAGCTCAACTGCCACTACCTCGACCCCGATCCGGGATCGACGTTCAAGGGCGAGACGCGGGAGGAGCGCCTCCGCGAGTTCCACGAAGAGAACGACCTCCCCGTGGTCGGCATCCGCGAGGGCTCCTGCCTGCGGGTCGAAGACGGCGCCGTCACCCTCCTCGGCATGAAAAGCGCCCGCATCTTCCTCCGAGGCCGTGAAGCGTTCGAGGTGGAGGCGGGGACGAGGATCGACCGCGCGCTGGCCGGGTGACGCCGGGCGGGAGGCGGGTGCCGGGTACCGGGTAACAGGTACCGGGTAACGGGTAACGGGCGGCGACACCCAGACACCGGCACCCGTTACCCGGGACTCGGTACCTGTTACCCGGTACCCGTTACCCATTACCCGTTACCTGGTACCCGGCACCCGTTACCCGGTACCCGGCACCCGTTACCCGCCCCCTCCCGCTCGCCGCTCGCCGCTCGCCGCGCAAGAATGCCGCCCCCACCCCCTGCGTTAGCGTCCCCGCATGACCGACACGCGGTACGACGAGGCGCCGGTCGCCGAGGGAGAGGAGAAGGTCGAGGAGCCGCCGCTCTTCCGTGTCCTCCTCCACAACGACGACTACACGACCATGGACTTCGTCGTCTACATCCTCCAGTCGATCTTCAACATGCCGCCCGACCAGGCAGTGCAGGTGATGCTTCACGTCCACGTGCGGGGAGTGGGCGTGGCCGGCGTCTTCACGTACGAAGTCGCCGAGATGAAAGTGGCCCGGACCAGCGCCCTGGCCCGCGAGCACGAATTCCCCCTGTTGTGCACAATGGAACCGGAGAAACCGTGAAGATAGTGCCGAGTGCTGAGTGCCGAGTGCTGAGAATTCTTGCTCTCCGTACTCGGCACTCGGCACTCTCCACTCGGAACTAGGAATGATCGCCAGGCAACTGCAGAAGACCTTCGAATTCGCCCTCGCCGACGCCGTTCGGCGGCGGCATGAGTACGTCACGCTCGAGCACCTCCTCTACGCACTGCTGCACGACCGCGACGTCGAAGACGTCGTCAACGCGTGCGGCGGCGACGTCGAGTTGCTGAAAAAGCAGCCCGACGATTTCATGAACCAGCCCCTCGAGCAGCCAGGTGACGAGATCGAGGTGCAGTCCACCCCGGCGCGAGGTACAACATTTCGGTTGACGCT
>CAZYTO010000246.1:0-8985 GCA_964650405.1 uncultured Thermoanaerobaculia bacterium
TACTGCCCGGAGCCAGTTGGACACTCGACGATAAAGTCGTCACCGTAATAGTGATGGTATTGTTGCAGCGCCTCGACGATCAGATAGTTCACCGGGAACCAGACCGGCCCGCGCCAGTTGGAGTTTCCGCCGAAGAGACCGCTGTTCGACTCGGCCGGCTGGTACGCGACGACGTGGCGCATGCCGTCGACCCCGAGAACGGAAGGGTCACGCGCGTGCTGGCGGGAGGGCGCCCGCAGGCCGGGGGCGTGTTACGGCGGGCCATCGTGCTGAACGACACACGGCCCGAGCCGGCCGCGGACGCTGGGAAGTTAACGGCAAGTCCTCCCTGTTTCCCGCGGCACCGAGCGCCGTAATCCCGCCTGACTCTCGCAACGATCCCAGCCGACTCGAAGGAGCGCGGAATGCGTAAGTGTGTGGTCATTGCCCTCGTGCTGTTCGTCGCCGCCTGCCTGCCCCTGCGACAGAAGCCGCAGCCGAAGCCGTCCGAATTCAAGAACCTGCGCGTCCTGCCACGGAACGTCTCTCACGACGATCTCATCGGCACCATGCGCGGCTGGTCGCACTCCCTCGGTGTCGAGTGCGATCACTGCCACGTGGAGGTCAAGCAGGCAGATGGACGGAAGCGGCTCGACTTCGTCTCCGACGCGAACCCTCAGAAGAACACGACGCGGGCCATGACGCTGATGACCCAGCGGGTGAACACAGACACCATCGCCGGCCTGGCGAAGAACGGTGCCAGCGTGACCTGCTACACCTGCCACCGCGGCCAGGTCACGCCGGCCTGGAACCTGCCGCCGCCGGGACAGCCGAAGGCCTGAGGAGCCGCAGACCATGGACTCTCTCCTCGAAATCCGTGACGTTCGCAAGACCTACCGCCGCGACGCGTTCGAGGTTCCCGTCCTCGACGGCGTCACCCTCGGCGTTTCGCGCGGCGAGTTCATCGCCCTGATGGGGCCGTCCGGCTCCGGCAAGACGACGCTGCTCAACCTCATCGCCGGCATCGACCGTCCCACGAGCGGCACCATCGTCGTCGACGGGCGCGAGATCTCGCGCCTCTCCGAGTCGGCCCTGGCGAGCTGGCGGGCCCGCCACGTCGGCTTCATCTTCCAGATGTACAACCTCATCCCGGTGCTCGACGCGTTCGAGAACGTCGAGCTGCCGCTGTTGCTGACGAAGCTGCCGCCGCGCGAGCGCCGCGCGCACGTCGAGACGGCGCTCTCCATCGTCGGTCTGGCCGACCGCATGCGCCACTACCCGCGCCAGCTCAGCGGCGGACAGGAACAGCGGGTGGCCATTGCCCGCGCCATCGTGACCGATCCTACCCTCCTCGTCGCCGACGAACCGACCGGCGACCTCGACGCGAAGAACGCCGAGGAGACGCTGGAGCTCCTGCGGCGCCTCAATGCGGACTACGAGAAGACGATCGTCATGGTCACCCACGACCCGAAGGCCGCGGCGCGAGCGGGCCGGACCCTCCATCTCGAGAAGGGACAGCTCCTGGTCGGCCGCCCCTCCGAAGAGGCCGCGGAAGCGAGGGTGTGATGCGATTCGCGAAGCTCATCGTGCGCAATCTCTTCCGCAACCGGTTGCGGACGGCGCTGACGCTCCTGCTGCTGGCCACCATCTTTTTCTTCGTGGCCGCGATGCTGGGCATCCTTCACGGTTTCACCACGGTGTCGGAGGCGGGGCTCAACCGGCTGGTCGTGGAGAACGCCATCTCCATCACGAACCGCCTGCCCGTGGCCGACGAACAGATGCTACGGCGGCTGCCCGGCGTCGTCGACCTCTGCAAGCAGCAGTGGGTCGGCAACTACTACCGCGACAAGCGCAACTACGTCCCCAACTTCGCGGTCGATCACGATCACTTCGCCGCGGTCTTCGACGACTACAAGGTCGAAGCGGGACAGCTTCGGGCCTGGGAGGCCGACCGCCGCGGCGCGCTGGTGGGACGCGAGCTGATGGAGCTCTTCGGGTGGAAGGTCGGCCAGCGCATCACCCTCCTGCACAACATCTATCCGTCCGACCTCGACCTGAGCATCCGCGGCATCGTCGATCACCCCGTCGCCGGCGGCTCGCTCTTCTTCCATTGGGACTACTACAGCGAAGCGGCCAAGAAGCCAATCAAGAACGTCGGCACGTTCTGGATCAAGGTGAAGGACCGCAAGGACATGGTGCCGCTGAGCGAGGAGATCGACACGGCCTTCAAGAACAGCGAGGCCCCGACCGAGACGTACACGGAAAACGACTACCAGGCCGGCCAGGTGTCGCTGATCGGCAACGTGGCCCTGCTGTTCACGGCCCTCAGCGCGTGCGCCATCGTCATGGTGGTCATCCTCGCCGCCGTGACGCTGAGCATGTCGGCGCGCGAGCGCGTCACCGAAGTGGCGGTGCTGAAGGCCATCGGCTTCAGCAGGGGGAGAGTGCTGGCGCTGATGCTCGCCGAATTCATGCTTCTCACGCTCCTCGGCGGCTTGTTCGGCACGCTGGCGGCGAAGGCCGTCTTCAGCGTGGCCGACATGACGAAGCTCACAGCCGGTGCGGTGCACGGCTTCGCCGTCACCGCGCCGCTCATCGGCACGTGCGCGCTGCTTGCTGCCGGCGTGGGCATGCTGGCCGGCGGTCTGCCCGCCCTGCGCGCCACGCGGCTCAGCGTCGTGGACGGACTGCGGAGGGTGGTCTGATGATCCCGTTCAAGTACAACACCGGCAATCTGAAGGCCCGCCGCGCCGGCACGGCCATGACCGTTCTCGGCATCGGCGTCGTCATCGCCGTCATGCTCTCCATGGTCGCGCTCTACAACGGCGTGATGTCCCAACTGGTCGCCTCGGGCTCGGGCGATCTCCTCCTGGTCATGTTCGACGGCAGTGACGCCGAGCTCTCCAGCCAGGTGGACCACGAGACCATCGACGTTCTCCGCGCCCTTCACGGCATCGCCAAAGACGCCGCTGGGAATCCGCTCGTCGCCTCGCAGTTCCTCTCGCTGTTCAAATTGCAGAAACGGGAGGGCGGCAAGAAGGCCAGCGTCGCCGTGCGAGGCGTGACTCCGAACCTGTTCGAGCTGCGGCCCTATGTGAAGATCGTCTCCGGGCGCGTCTTCCGCCCGGGCACGAACGAGATCATCGTCTCCCGGCGCGTTCGCGACCGCTTCGTCAACATGAACCCGGGTGAGTCGTTCCAGTTCGGCCCGCGTACATGGACGGTGGCCGGCGTGTTCGACGCGGAGGGGACGGCCTTCGATTCCGAGATCTGGTGCGACGCCGGCTATCTCATGCAGGTGCGCAAGCGCGACACCGTCTCTTCCCTGCTCATCAAACCGGAGAGCCGGGCCGCGTTCGAGTCCATCGCCACGGCGTTGCGCTCCGACCCGCGGCTGAAGCTGCAGGCGAAGAGCGAGCGCCAGTATTACGCTGAGCAGACCAGCGGCCTGGCCGCCATCCGCAGGCTGGTGGAGATCGTCACGTTCTTCATGGTAGGCGCGGCCATCTTCGGAACGATGAACACCATGTTCTCGGCGGTGGCCTCGCGCGGGCGCGAGCTGGCCATGTTGCGTGCGCTCGGCTTCCGCCGCCGCGCCATTCTCCTTTCCATCGTGGTAGAGAGCGCCGCCATCGCCCTCCTCGGCGGGCTGACCGGTGTGCTGTTCGCCCTGCCGGTGAACTTCATCTCCACCGGCACGTTCAACGGCCGGACCATGTCCGAGGTCGCCTTCAACTTCCGCGTCGACGCTCGCGTCGCCGCCCTTGGTCTGGCCATCGCTCTGATCGCCGGCGTCGCCGGCGGCCTCCTGCCCGCGCTCAAGGCGGCGATGATGCCGATCCCGAAGGCGCTAAGGGAGGTCTGAAGGGTGGGCGAGCGGGGAACGGCGAGCGGCGAGCGGATGCCGCTACATCCCGCCAGCCGCTCGCCGCATCCCGCTCGCTTACTGAATCCTGTCAATCGACCCGCACCACGACAAACGTGATGTCGTCGCTCTGCGGCTGCGCGCCGCGAAAGGCGCCGGCGTACGCTTCCAGGCGGGTCATCACCTCGCGGGCGGTCGCGCCCTGCGCGGCGTCGCGGAATGCCGTGGACACTGCGTCATAGCCGAGCTGGCGGCCGTCGGCGCCTACCTGTTCGGCGAAGCCGTCGCTGGCGAAGAGGAGCGTATCGCCGCTGCGGAGCTGCGCCTGCCGGTTCTCGTACGGCGCGGCGAGGCGGCTGCCGAGCGGCAGGCCGCCCGCGCCCAGCTCGTCGACGGTGCCTGTCGCGCGGCGGTGAATGAGCAGCGGCGGCATGGCGGCGGACGCGACCACGACCTCCTGCGACGACAGCCGCGCCAGGGTGAGGCACATCCGGAGCGCCGGCAGTTGCATGGCCCGGAGCGTGCGATCGCACGTGGCGAGGAGCTCGCCCGGCGCGCCCACGGGTTCGAAGGACGTGAAGAGGGCCTTCGCGGCCGTGACGACGATTCCCGAGGCCAGCCCGTGGCCGGTGGCGTCGCCGAACGCGAAGAGGAGCGTTCCGTCGCCGTCTCTGCGAACGTCGTAATAATCGCCGCCGACTTCCGCCGCAGTCTGTGTGGAGGCCGCGACGTCGAGGCCGGCGATCGACGGCAGCTCGCGAGGCAGCATGGAGAGCTGTAGCTCGCGCGCCTGCGTCAGCTCCTCCGACCGCCGCCGGTTCTCGGCCGCGATGATGCGGGACTGTCCGATCCGGCGCGCCAGGTAGAGGGACATGCCGGCCGCGGAGGAGAGGAGGCCGATCAGGTAGACCTCGCGAACACCGGCCACGAGGACGATCACGCTGAAGTTGATGAGGATCTGCAACACGATCGTGGCGCAGAAGATGGCGTAGCTCAGGACGAAGGCGACCGATCCCTCCCGCCGCACGGTGCGCCCGGTCACTTCGAGCCGGAGGATCTCCACGAGCGTCAGCGAGAAGTACGCGACCCAGGCCACTTCGTCGATGGCCGGCATGAGGTACGAGGCGGCAAGACAGACGATGCCGCCGAGGACGAGAAGGCGCCACGTCCGCGGGAATCGCTCCGTGCGCACGCCGTAGAACGTGAGCACGCCGAAGAGGATGGCCATCGGCGGCCCACCCTGCTCGATCCGGCTGACGAGCTCCCGGGCGGCGTCGCTCGGCAGGAACGCCGCGCCGAGGTCGTTGACCAGGATGACCACGAAGGCGAGCATCTCCAGGGCGAAGAAGAGGTTCTCCCGTGCCCGCCGGTCGTACGCGAAGAGCATCAGGTGGAGCAGCGCCAGGAACAACGGCATGGCGATGATGCCGCCCTGCACCGCGACCACCCAGGAGCCGATGCGCCCCACGCCGCCCTGCAGGGCCACGATCCACGGCTGGACCACGGCGGCGGACCCGCGATTGGCCAGCGACAGGCGGAAGCCGAGGTTGTCCGTCCCACGGATCGCGCTCTTCGGAAAGACGTAGCGAACCGCCACGACGTGATTGAGGCCGTCGAGCCGCACCAGCGCCGCGTCGCGGTGGTCCGCGGGGATCTCAGGAGACGCCGCGCTGTGGCTCGTGCTCAGGACGAGCTTTCCGTCGAGGTAGACATCCGCCACACCCCGCGTCTCGAAATGCAGCGCGAGGGTTTGCTGCTGCAACGACGGGTCAGCCAGTACGTGCCGCCGGAACCATCCCGTCCCGCTCCACCTGTCGGAGCGAAGCACCGCTGGCGGCAGTTCGGGAGCCAGCGTGCTCCAGCCGCCGTCGTCGAACGCCGGCAGCTCACGCCCGGGACCGTCGCCGGGAGCAAACCGCCACGGCAGAGTCAGGGCGATTCCGTCACCCTGGTTCAGCGACGTGATCCGGAGCCGCGCCGGCTTCGGCTCCTGGGCGGCCGCAGCGAGGGTGATCGCCAGAGTGGCAACGAGCGCCAAAGCCGCGGTACGCATGTGGCGGTATGGTATTCGCTGTTCGCTGATCGTTGTTCGCGCTATTCGCTTATTCGCCGGAGCAAGCCACGACCAACGAACAACGACTCTCGGAGTACCCTCTCGTCGTGACTGAGCAGGAATCAGAGAACTCCGTCCCGAAGGCGTCTCGCGTCACTGCTGGTGCGATCGCGCTTCTGGCCGCGGCGATTCTCTACGTTGCGACATTGTTCGCGTTGGAGAGGCAGGACTTCCTCCTGCCGCCGCTGTTGGTCTTTTTCACCCTGGAGCACCCCATCCTTCCCGCCGTGCTCGCACTCCTCGTCTGCCTGATCGACGTCGTCGTTCGGCACACCGTCACCCGTCTCCTGTTTACGGGAATCGCCGTCTTGCTCCTGCTACTGGCATTCGCCAGTGCGGATCGCTACCAGACGTTCGACGCCAGCCCGCCAAATCGAACCCATCACGAATAGAGGGATGACCAACAGCGATCGACGACGAACAGCGAGCAGTGACTAGCGAACAGCGATCAACGAACAACGAGCCGCGAAGATTGAGGAGCGAACAGCGATCAGCGAGTCACTTTCCTCCCTGCACGAGTGCCCGGGCCGTCTCGAGCTGCGTGTTGATGCCGTCCTGGCGTTGGACGATCTCGCTTCCCGGAGGGGCGCCGCTGCGGATGCTGGCGTCGAGATCGCCGACCAGGTTGCGCAGGTCGCGCATGGCGTCACGGGCCTTGGCGCACGAGGCTTCCGCGCCGTTGCACGCCGATTCGGCCGTGGAGATGTTTCCCAGCACGCCGTCCTTGAACGACCCCCAGGCGGCGAGGTCATAGGGCGGATTGGCGAACCGGCCGATGCCCGAGCCCCAGGCGTCGTTGGCCCGCTCCGCCGCGGCCACGCAGGAGTTGTCGGCGGTGATGGTCTGGGCCGTCGAAGAGCCGGTGTGCGCCTTGATCCACGGCAGACCGTACTTCCAGACCACGAAGACGATGGCGATGACCACGATCAGCTTGACCAGCCGTGATGTGTCCATGACGTGATTGTAAGCGGACGGTACAATTTGGGCATGAAGAGCTCCGTTATTCTTCATGCTTCATCCTTGGTTTTCCCTGCTCGAAACCAGGGTCGCGTCAGGTCGCGGACGGTCATGACCCGAGGGGTGCTGGTCCTGCTGCTGTTCGTTGCAACTGCCGCATTCGGCCAGAGCGAGGGGGGCGACGGCAGCGAATCAGAGGCGGCGGGGCTCTGCGCGCGAGTGGCGAAATGGACGCCGGGCCAGGACGCCACGGCCACGGCAGTCGACCGGAAAGAGTTTGCTGATGTGTCGTACTGCCCCGACTGGATCTACCGCGTGGCCGGGAGTGAATACGATCCGGTGAAGGCGCGCCGCTGTTGTCTCGTCAGCGGCAAGTGCAACCGCGAGCTGGGGATGATCTTCGCCAACGGCTGGGGCGTCCGACGCGACTACGACGCAGCCATGTTCTTCCTCTGCCGCGCCGAAGACGAAATGGCTCCCTATGAGTGGTGGAACATGCTCGACCACGTCGAACGGATGCGGCTTGGGCAAACGAAGAAAGACCTGCGGTTCTGCGATTATGTGACCAGCGGCCGTGGCGCGCTCTTGTGCCGGGAGGTGGAGCAGGCGCGCCAGTACGAAGCGGAGGATGTGAGAGTCGCGGCGGTGAAGAAGACGCTGAGCGCCGAGGCGCAGGCCAAGCTCGATCCGCTGGTCGCCGTTGCTGGCAGGTTCAGTGACGCCGACGGCGCATGGTTCGCCGAGGACTCTCGCGGCGGGACGATCTACCCGGCGTTAGTGGTGGACGGCACGCGCAAGGTGCACGCCGAATTCGTAAAAGCACTGGAGGCGCGGGCGAAGTCGCGGGCGCCGAAGGCCAGTAAGGAGAGCTACGCCGCCGCCGATCGCCGCCTGAACAGCATGTATGAGAAGGCGATGAAAGCGAGCGTGCCTTGCCACATGTGCGAGGACGGCGGCGAGGCGGCCCGCAAGGTGCTGCGCGAGGCACAGCGAACTTGGATCACCTACCGCGACGCCTGGACGGTGTTCTATCTCGCGCGCTGGAACGGCGCCGCGCCCGCCGAGGCGCTCGAGCGTGAGATCAAAGCGTTGCTGACGCGCGAGCGCATCAAGCTACTCGAACCGCCGGCGGAGTAGGGGGCACGCGGCCTTGTACGAAGGTCGATACAGACGCGGATCAACGCGGGAAGGCGGAGAAGCTGGAAGGCGGAAAGGAGACTCAACGTGGAGCCTGAGACCGGGGATGAGCTGGATACGGAGACCGCGCGGATGGAGGCCATGAAGACAGAGGTTCTCGCGCGGCTGGACTCGCTGCGCGACATGATGCAGAAGCTCCAGAGCATGAGCCCGGACCGGCCCTGGCTGGCCATGTCGGAGTCGGAAGCCTCGGCGCGGCGCACGATCGACAGCCTGCGCGGGGGCATGATCCGGTCCGCCGATCCCGAGGAGGATCCGGACGAGATGGCCGACGCGATGGAAGGGCGCCTGGAGTACCTGCAGCTCATCCTGACTGCTGCCACGGAGCTGTGCGACCTGCACGAGATCGTCCAGCGGGAACGCCTGCACAACGAGAAGAGGATGGCGGAATTGCTCCGCATCGTCGACGACGCCGAACGGGCCATGCCCGCAGCCCGCATCGCCGACGCCGAGGAGCGCAAACGCGCCCGCCGGCTGCACCGGGCCCGGCGCGGAACGGTGTCCCGGCCACGCGGCGGGGGGACGGGCGGAAGGAAGAAGTAGAGCGGACCAGTGGACGAACCTTCTCCCCCGCGGATGCGGGGGAGAAGTTGCAAGGAGAGAGAGGAGAACGGTCCTGATGCCGCAGGATCAGTCGACCGGGCAGCCGAGGGCCTTCGCCGACTGCTGGATGGCGGAGAGGCCCTGGGTGCAACCAGTCTTGGCGGCGTCCTGGGCGGCCTTGCGTGACGCTTCGGGCAGGCTCGACCAGTTCCACCCGGCGCGCATCTGCTTGGACGACGCGGCCTGTGCGTCACGCGCAGCCTGCGGGATCTTCGAGCAGCTCATGTACTTGTCGAGCGCCGCGAGATAGGAATCGCACTCGGCCACGCCC
>CAZYTO010000247.1:0-8914 GCA_964650405.1 uncultured Thermoanaerobaculia bacterium
GGTTCTCGTAGTCGTCGGTGTTGATGGGAAAGATGCCGGCGAAGACCATCGGCTTGACGTCCTGGAAGCCCGGGAGCGGCTCGATGCTGGCCCGCTCCTCGGTGACGGTGTCGCCGATCTTGGCCTGGACGATGTCCTTGATGTTGCCGGCCAGGAATCCGACCTCCCCGACGCCGAGGCGGTCGACGAGCTTCGGCTTCGGGGTGTAGATGCCCATCTCCGTGACCTCGTAGACGCGTCCGGTGGAGACGAGCTTGATCCGCATCCCCTTGCGCACTTCTCCGTCCATGATGCGGACGAAGAGCATGACGCCGCGGTAGGAGTCGTACCAGGAGTCGAAGAGGAGGGCGCGCAGAGGCGCGCCGGCATCGCCTTTCGGAGCAGGGATCTTCGTGATGATGCTCTCCAGGATCTCGTCCACGCCGATGCCTGCCTTGGCGGAGGCCACGACGGCATCGTGGGCGTCGAGCCCGATCACGTTCTCGATCTGCTCCCGTACCCGCTCCGGCTCGGCCGAGGGAAGGTCCACCTTGTTGATGACGGTGAGGATGTCGAGGTTGTTCTCGATGGCCAGGTAGCTGTTGGCCAGCGTCTGGGCCTCGACGCCCTGGGTGGCATCGACGACGAGGATGGCCCCTTCGCAGGCGGCCAGCGAACGGGAGACTTCGTAGCTGAAGTCGACGTGGCCGGGCGTGTCGATCAGGTTGAAGGTGTAATCGTTGCCGTCTTTGGCACGGTAGCGCAGGGTCACGGCCCGGGCCTTGATGGTGATGCCCCGCTCGCGCTCGAGGTCCATGTCGTCGAGCATCTGCTCGTGCATCTCGCGCACTTCCACGGCACCGGTCTTCTGCAGGAGACGATCGGAGAGCGTCGTCTTGCCGTGATCGATGTGCGCGATGATCGAGAAATTACGGATGAACTGTGGGTCGGCCATTCAGTGCGGGCGGTCTAACACGAAACAGCGGAGTTGTCATCCCGGTCGCTGATCGCTGATCGCTGATCGCTGGTCGCTGTCCGCTCGTCGCGGCTAGCCCGTTCACTCATCCCTTCCACTGCGTCCCGCAGTCCAGGCACACACGCGTACCGATGACGAGGTGCGCGATCACCACGACGGCGATGAGAGCACCGCCGACGATGCCTGCGTTCAGGTGCAGCAGCAGGACGGCCGGAAGGGCGAGGAGGAGGGCCAGGATGTAGACGCTCCAGATCATCGTGCCGCCGAGGCGGGTGCGGCCGGAGCCGCAGTTGGGGCATTCGGCGTCCGTCACAGGTTCTCCGGGAGGAGACGCTCCACGATGACGACGTCGCGCCACACGCCGTCGAGCTTTCCGTGCTTTTCGTACACGCCGGCTTCGCGGAATCCGACCGAACGGAGAAGGGCGCGGCTGGCGGCGTTCTCCACGAAGACGCGCGAGACCAGCTTCCACAACCCCGCCTTCGCCGCGGCGGCGATCAGGGCCTGCATGGCCGCGTGGCCCGCCCCCTTCCCGCGCGCGCTCCGTGCGACGTAGACCGAGAACTCGGCGATCCCGGCGTAACAGTCGCGTGGACGGTAGGTGGACGTCGAGGCGAAGGCGATGATCGCGCCGTCATCCTCCACCACGACGATCGGATGCACGCCGTCGAACCACACCGCGATCTCCTCCGCGGAGCGGGGGCGCGTTTCGAACGTCGCCACGCCGTCGGCGAGACCTTCGTTATAGATCCCGGCGATCGGCGCGGCGTCGGCCGGCGTGGCGTCTCGAGCGTGCAGCATCGGACACTCGGCACTCGTTACTTCCCGGTCAGCTCCTTCACCACGTCCGTGGCGCCGTAGACGTTCGTCAAAGCCTCGAGGATGCCGCGGACGTCCACGGAGAGTGCACGGCCCTGGCGCATGTCGAACTGGTAGTCCCACGGCAACCCCTGCAGGTTGCTGTCGAAGACGATGCCCACGAACTCGCCGGCGCGGTTGACCACCGGCGAGCCGGAGTTGCCTCCGATGATGTCGGCCGTGGAGATGAAATTGAATGGCGTCTCGAGGTTGAGCTTCGACTTCGCGCTCAGCCAGGTCTGAGGCAGAGCGAAGGGCGCCTGGTTCTTGTGCTCCGCGGCACGCCCGAACATCCCGCCAATGGTCGTACGCCACGGGATCTGCTGCCCATTCTCCTGGTAGCCGGCCACCGTGCCGTATGCCAGACGAAGCGTGAACGTCGCATCGGGGTACGTCTCTCCGCCCGTGGCGCGGAACTGGGCGTTGGCGATCTTGGCGTAGGACTGGGTGAGCGGCTCGTCGACGGTGGTCTCGTACATGTGCCGCATCTCGCGGGCCCGCTTGTCCACGATCTTCGCCACCGCGATCATCGGATCGTTCGAGGCGTCGATGGCAGCCTTACCACCGGCGGCAAGCTGCTTGCGCACGTCGACGCTCGCGAGCTTCGTGCCGCGCACGAGCTCACTGGCCCGCTCCTGCGGCGACTTGCCTGCCAGCACCTGCTGGACCAGGGCATCGTTCGCGCCCGCCACCTCGAACCAGTGCGAGAGGGAGTCGGCCAGGGTCAGCGTCTCCAGATCGGGATACACCGGCGCCTCGGAGAAGAGGCCCTGCTTGAGCGATTCGAGGTTCGACTCGCGGTACTCCCGAAGACGCTCTCCGTTCGGTTTCTGCGTCTCCTCGCTCAGCCGTAGCAGGGTGCGCGCCGTCTCGAAGAGATGGCTGTTGAAGGCCGCCTGCAACTCGAGGAAACGGTACTCGAGGAAGATGGGGCGATATGTTCCGATGGCGTTCTGCACGTTGGTCCAGGCTTCGCCGTAAGCGGCCTTCATCTGCGGATCCGCGTCGATCCTGGCGCGCAGGGCCGTCTCGGACTTCTCCTTCAAGGCCCAGATGGCCGGATCCTGCAAGCCGGCGATCCGGCCGATGTAGGCCTTCCGCGAGTTCTTGATGCCGAAGAGATCGTCGTGCGCGCGGCGGTCGTTCTCCAGGCTCCGCTCGGCGTAGTTGCCGAGCAACACCTCGCGACGCCGCAGGAGGTTCAGAACGTACGGATACTGCACGTCGCGGAAGAAGGCCAGGTGGGCAAGGGTGTTGAGGCGGTTGGTGCGACCGGGATGGCCGGTGATGAAAATGAGGTCTCCGTCGTTCACGCCCGTCGTGCTGACCTTGAGATACTCGGCCGGATGCACCGGCGCGCCGTTCTCGTAGGCGCGGAAGAAACAGACGTCGAGGTCGAAGCGCGGATACTCGAAGTTGTCGGGGTCGCCGCCGAAGAACGCGGCATCGACCTCCGGCGCGAAGACGAGCCGGACGTCGGTGTACTTCTTGTAGCGATAGAGGTGGTACTGGCCGCCCTGGAAGAGCGCGACCACGTCGCTGCGCAGACCGCTCTTCTGCGTCGACTCCTGCTCGATGCTGCTCATGACGGCACGCCGGGCCCGCTGCGCATCGGCCGCGGACATGTTCGCCGTGACGGCCGCGTTCACCCGCTGCGTCACGTCCTCGATGCTCATTAGCACGTTCAGCTCGAGGTCGAGGCATTTCACCTCCTCGGCCTGCGTCCGGGCGTGATAGCCGGTGGCGACGTAGTCGTGATCAGGCGTGGAGATCTTGGCCAGGCAGTCCAACCCGACGTGATGGTTCGTCAGGACCAGCCCGCCGGCGGAGAGGAACTCGCCCGAGCCGCCGCTGTTGAACCGGATTGAGGCCTTTTGCAGGTGATCGAGCCAGGCCTGGGCCGGCTCGAAGCCGTAGCGCTGCTTGAGGGCCGTGCGCGGAGGGGCATTGAACAGCCACATCCCTTCATCCGCGGCGAGAGGAAGTGCGAGCAATCCGAAAAGAATGAAAACGGTCAACCGGCGCATGTGAGCCTCCGTCCGAAAGTGCGCGCGGATTGTAGCTGGTTCGCTGTTCGCTGTTCGCTGTTCGCGGGTTGCTGATCGCTCTTCGTCAGAAAGTCGACCGGATGTACCCGCCGTCCACCTGGATGCTCGCTCCGGTAACGTAGCTCGCGCGCTCGCTGCAGAGAAACGCGACCACGTCAGCCAGTTCCTCCGGCCGGCCGAAGCGACGCATGGGAATGTGCTGCAGCGATTCGTCAAGGTACTGCTGAGCGGTGATGCCGCGGTCGCGCGCGCGGATCTCGCTCAGCTCCTTCTGCCGGTCGGTGAGGTAGTGCCCCGGGAGGACGGCATTGACCAGGACGTTGTCGCCCGCAACCTGATCTGCCATGGTCTTGGTCAATGCACTCAGTCCCGCCCGAAGCGTGCTGCTGACGGTGAGGAGCTCGGTCGGCTGCTTAGCCACGAGGGATGTGATGTGGATGACCCGCCCCCACCGGCGGGACTGCATCCCGGGAATCACCAGCCGGGAGAGACGGACGACGTTCATGAGGGTCGTGTCGACGCCGAGCCGCCACTGATCGTCGGTGAGTTTCAGGAAGGGCGCCGCGGGAGGGCCGCCCGTATTCGTGACGAGAATGTCGATCTCGCCGAAGCGGGCCATGGTGGACTCGAACCAGCGTTGCAGGTCTTCCGCCTTGGTCACGTCGCAAGCGACTGCGAGCACATCCGCACCCACGGAGGTGATCTCGTTACGTGCGGGCGCCAGCGATTCCTCGGTTCGGGAGCAGATGGATAGGCGGCACCCTTCGCGCGCCAGGGCCACAGCAATGGCACGCCCAAGGCCCTTCGAAGATGCGGCAACCATCGCGACACGCCCGTTCAGTTGCAGGTCCATGGTGCGGAGCATAGCAGGCGATCCGCACGACGAAAGCCGATCCCTGGGGCCAGGTCGATCCACGAACAACGACCAGAGAAAAGCGATCAGCGAACAACGAACAGCGATCAGCGATCAGCGATCAGCGGACAGCGGACAGCGATTAAGCGATTAAGCGAATAAGCGACTCTACTCCCACTTCGTCCCGTTCATCGCCGCGATGACCTTGGCCACTTCGATGTAATCGGCGCCGTCGCCGAGCTGGTGGAGGGACGCGGTGAAGAGCTGCTGGGTGAGGGCGAGCATGGGCGTCGAGGCGTGCAGCTGGTGCGCAAGCGAGTTGGCGATGCGGATGTCCTTGTCGTGGTGCGCGAGCTTGAAGACGAGGGGCCACTTGTGCTGGAGAAGGCGCATCGGCAGGAGATTCTCCGAGGCGTTGGATCGGCCGCTGCCGGCATTCGTGACCGCCAGGGCCGTCTCGAGGTTGATGCCGTACTGCCGGGCCAGGAGCAGGCACTCGGAAGTGATCCACACCGTGGCGCCCATGATCGAGTTCGTCAGGACCTTGATGGCGTGGCCGGCGCCGACGTCGCCGGCGTGGATGAGCGTCTTGCCGCAGAGGCGCAGGACGTCGCGGGCGCGCTCGAAGTCGGCGGCGCTCTTCGCTCCCATCATGATCGTCAGCGTGGCGTTCTCGGCGCCCACGGTCGCTCCCGTAACCGGCGCGTCGACGAACGCGACGCCCTTCTCCGCCAGCCGCGCCGCAGTGCGCTTGCTGACGTTCGGATCGCCGCTCGTCGCGTCGATCCACAAGGTACCCGGCCGCAGGCTGGGAAGGAGAGCGTCGACGATCTCGTCGACCTCCTTGCTGGTCGGCAGCATGGTGATGACGACCGCACCCTCCGCCGTGTCGCGAAGGTCGGCGGCCAGGTGCGAGCCGTGCTCCCGCGCGTGCCGCTCGGCCTTCTCCCGGGTGCGGTTCCAGACGAGGACTTCGTGCTCCTTGGCGAGGTGGCGCGCCATCGGAAAGCCCATGGCGCCGAGTCCGATGAATCCGATTTTCATGGCGGCGGATGATAAACCGGCGCGCGGGTGGTGGCGAGCGGCGAGCGGGAAAATCGGATTGACGAACCTTCCCATGACGTGCCTCGGCGGCCGGTTTCCCGCTCGCCGCTCGCCACCACCCCGCTCGCCAAAAACAAAAACGCGCGGCATGAAGCCGCGCGTTCCAGTCAAAGGACGATCCGTCCGCCGAGACCCTCCGGCTCGCGTTGCAGAGAGAGAGAGGTAGCTTCAGCAATTTGGTCCACGGAGGCACGCCCATTCGCCCGCTCTACCGTGGTTTGGGTCCGAGGTGGGCGCGTAGCTGAAGGGTCTCGGCTGACCGACCGTCCTGACTTTTCAAAGAGACTCGCACCCAACAAAAAAGGGGCGTTACGCCCCTTTGTTGCCTTCCGGCGCGGGATTGATTTGACGAAACGCAGTCTACAGCTTTCTCCCGGGTTGTCCAGTGATTTCTGTCACAAAATCAGGCCCGGCTCTTGTACCAGTCGGCGTTCATCTGCGTGTACTGCGCCCACTTCTCCGGCACGAGGTCGGCCGGGAAGATGGCCTGGACCGGACAGGCCGGCTCGCAGGCGCCGCAATCGATGCACACATCGGGGTCGATGTAGAGCATCGTTTCCTTCTCGAAGTCCGCCTCGTCCTTGCGCGGATGGATGCAATCGACCGGGCAGACATCGACGCACGCGGTGTCCTTGGTGTTCACGCACGGCTCAGCGATGACGTAAGCCACGAGGAATAGCCTCCTTGTAACGATGACCGATGAACGATCAACGAAGAATGGCGGCGATGATACATCGTTCGCCCTCCGCGGTTCATGTCCGTCGTCACTCCGTCCAGCGACGAATCGACTCGACCTGGTAGTCGTTTCCCATGAAGGAAACGATGTCGCCCGCCAGGTGTCCGATGAGGGCCTTGGCCACTTCGGACTGGTTCGAGTAGATGCCGTGCTCCGGCGCCGACTCCCAGGGCCCGAGAATGGTCACGTCGCGGCGGACGTCGCCGTTGGTCAGCACGACCTTGGAGCCGACCCGGACGACGCTGGTGTCGACCTGGACCGGATCGAGAACGCGCACCCGTGAGATCTCCCCGGCCAGCTCGCCCACCCGGGCCGACAGGTACTCCGCGCGCTGGCGCGCGGCTTTGTACTCGAAGTTCTCGCGAAGATCGCCCATCTCCCGCGCCGCCTGCAGCGCCTTCGAGTTGGCGGGAATCTCCACCCGCTTGAGGTGATCGAGCTCCTCGCGCTTCTTCGTAAGCATCTCCGCCGTCGCGTAGACCGGCTCCTGCTGCGGCTCGCGCAGGGAGGGGTATTTCATGTTGGCCGCGTGCTTCACGTTCTCGCGGCGGTACTCCTCCAGCGCGCCGTAGCGGTCGAGGGTCTCCACCAGCTTCCGGGCCTGCTCCTCGTTTTCCACCCCCATCACGATGCGCAGGGCCAGTCCGCCCTTGTCGAAGAGGTCCTTGAGGCGGGCCCGCACGGAGGAGAACTCGTCGGAGCCGACGGCGTCCAGCATCTGGAAGAGGATGGCGTAGGTGGCCTTGTCCGACAGCGCCTCGTCGTCGTTGAGCCGCTTGACGTACCAGTAGAACGCCCGGGGGTGGCGGCGGGGATAGCGCAGGGTCTCGTCGAGCAGCCGGTCGCGCAGGTCGGTCTGGCCGGCCCGCTCCAGCTCCGTGATGATCATGGTGAGGATGCGCGGCTCGTCGTCGAGGAAGAACGCCTCGCTGTAGACCTTCGGCCAGTCGGGATGCTGCTCACGGACGGTCGCCAGCGCCCGCTCCCGCAACTGTTTGTCGGGGATGGCGGCCACCGTGCGCGAGGCCATCGGTCCGCTGAGCAGCGAGGCGGTGTCGATGGTCGCCTCGTACTTGCCGGGAAGGTTTTCCAGCGTAGCCAGGATCTGCCAGGCCAGCGACGGGTCGCTCTTCGACAGCCGTGCCGCATCGGCGGCCAGGGTCGAGGCAAAGAAGTCCGCCAGGTCGGGATTGCGCGCGCTGTGCTTTCGCGCCAGGTCGAGGCGTACTTTCACGTCGGCCTTCTCGAAGTCGCGGCGGATGGACTGTTCGGCGCAGGCGGTCGAGGCATTCCACTGGTAGGTCGCCTTGGCACCCGTGCCGCTGACGACGATCTGGGGGTTCTTCCGCGCCGAGGTCCACCACGAGGACCACTTCTCCTCGGGCACGATGCCGGTCACGGCATCGCGCACTTCGGCCATGGTCATGGGCCGGCCGAAGCTCTGGAGGACGCGGGCGAAGAAGTCGGACGGCTTCTTCACCGCCTCCTCCCGCACCTTCTGCCCGTCCTTGAACTTCTCGCGGAGAACGTGGCCGGGGGGGAGCGGTACGAGGTACTTCGCCGCCGCGCCGAGGGGCACGGAGACGCGCTTGTCCTTCTCGAAATCGAGGCGGGTGATGCCGAGCTCCGGGTTCAGCTCCGTGACGATGCCCGCCCCGCGGCCGGCCATGAAGAACATCTCCCCTTCGTCGTACAGCAGCCACATCTCGACCTTCTCGGCGCGCTCGACCGGGTTCGAGGTCGTCTCGTTGAAGTTGGCGTAGTCGAAGATGCGCTGGAAGCTCTTGTGGGTGCCGTGCGTGCCGCGCAGGGCCTGCTCGATGGGCGCCCGGAGATGCGTCGGATGCTTGGAGAGGCGGCCGATCTCCTTGATCACGGCCAGGCGCTGGGGCCAGAGCTTCTGGTCGAGAAGCTGATCGGAGAGCAGCCCGAGCAGCGTGTCGGATTGCGTGCGCTGCTCCGCCTTGCGGAGAGTCTTGGCGATGCGGAGGAAGGCGTCGGCGTCGGAGGGATCGCGCTCGAGCTGGTTCATCCAGAGCGATTCCAGCTCATCGAAATTCTTCTTTTCTATCAGCGCGCTGGCATCTTCAACGAACCCCAAAACCATGACCTCCGACGAGATGAGCCGCGTATTGTAATCGAGCGGGCTGGCCGGGGCGAGCCGAGCCCGAAGCTCTCGACGTCTCACCAGGGCGCCGGAACGGTCCCGTTCGCCGGCCACCCGCTCGCCGCTCGCCGCAACCCGCTCGCCGGCCTAGTGCCGCATCTTTACGAGCGCCTTGAAGACATCGAACGGCAGTTCCTCGGCGTGGACGATGTGGCGGAGGTGATGCAGCGACGTGCGCCGCTCCTTCACGTCT
>CAZYTO010000248.1:0-8873 GCA_964650405.1 uncultured Thermoanaerobaculia bacterium
GGGTTCGGCGAGCATTCCGTCTGGCTGGGCGGCCTGGGGATCGAGACGCTGTATCTTTTCGTCATCGGCACGAATCCCGGGTTTCAGCGCTGGGTCGACGAGCGGGATGTGGCGCAGGTCCATGGCGAGACCGAGGAGGTGCGGGCGCATCTCGTGACCAGCCTCGGCGGCGCGCCGCGGCAGCGGTTCATCCGCCTGGAAGAGAAGATCGGCAGGATCGGAAAGCTCTACGACGAATCGGGCGCCGACAGCTTCCTCTTCGACACGAACCGCGACGCGCTGAAGAAGCTGTCGTGGGCGTTCCTCAAGTTGCTCGTCGCCCAGCGGAACCTCCTCATCTCCAGCTCGCAGTCGAACGACGCCGAGCTGCGCGGACAGATCGATGCACTGCAGAAAGAGCTGGCCGGCAACGTGGCCACACCGGCCGTGCGCGATTCGAAGAAAGCCACCCTCGACCTGCTCCGGGCGCGGGTCGACAACGTGCGGCGCCGTGCCGAAACGCTGGCTGAAGTCGACGCCGACCTGGCACGCGTCGAGGCCCAGATCGACCTCGCCCTCGAGGAAGCCAGCCTCAAGGAGAAGCCGGCGGCCATCTCCGCGAACATCGACCTCCTGAGCCGCCGCCTGGTCGCGGAGGACTACGGCGACGCCGGCGCGGCCATCGCCTCGCTCGACCAGACGTACGAGGCTGAGCACTGATGCCGTCGAAGCTGCCGCAGTGGGCGGACCGGCTGGTCACGCTGTACGAAAGCCAGGCCTCGAATCAGTTTCTTCTCTACGGCAACGTCAACGATCACTTCGTCCTGCCGCTCAGCGACGGGCCATGCCTCGGCAGCATCTACGACTTCCTGCGCCGGGTGATGATGCCGGGCTTCGACGTCGTGCTCAGCTACGACCTCGGCAACGGCATCCGCATCGACAAGGGCGGCGACATCCTGCAGAAATGGCCCGGATACAAGGAAACGCCGGAGCTGCCCCGCCCGCCCCGGGCGGCCATCGAGTGGCTGACGCGCTACTTCCGGTACGCGGCCAACATCGCCCGCCTCGGACAGCAGGCCCCGCAGATCGGCTTCACCATGCGTTCCGCCGATCTCGTCGTCCCGGCCACGCAGGCCTCACCGAACTACGAGCTCTCCGCGCTGGCCCTGCTGATGCGCGAGTGGGCTTCCGACGATCTCGCCCAGCACGCGCTCGTGACGTGGCTCATCGCCGACAACCGCGCCGACGTCCATCCCCTGCTCGTCAACAACCCCCGCACGGCCGCCATCGAAGTGCCGCTGCCGGCCATGAGCGAGCTGCGCGACGCCATCGAGATCGTCCGTCCCCGGCATCCCATCGCCCTCAAGGAGCTCGGCGCGCAGAGCGAACAGCTCGCCCAGCAGCTCGTCGGCGCGACCACGACGTCGATCGAGCATCTCCTCCGGATCACGGAACACGACAAGAAGACGCTCACCACGAACGACATCTCGGAGCTGAAGAAGGAGCTGGTCGAGAACGACGCGGCCGGGCTCATCGACTTCATCGAGCCCTCCCGCACGCTCGACGACGTCTACGCGCAGGACGCGCTCAAGACGGCGCTGCGCCAGGACATGGCGCTCTGGCGCTCCGGCGACGCCCAGGCCATGCCGATGGGGTACCTCTTCTGCGGCCCGGTCGGCACGGGCAAGACGTATCTGGTGGAATGCCTGGCCGGCGACGCGGGCGTCCCGGTGGTGAAGCTGAAGAACTTCCGCGACAAATGGGTGGGCAGCACGGAGGGAAACCTCGAGAAGATCTTCCGGCTGCTGAAGAGCCTCGGGCGCTGCCTCGTCTTCATCGACGAGGCGGACCAGGCCCTCGGGAAGCGCGACAGCGGCGCAAACGACTCGGGACTTTCAGGCCGGATCTACTCGATGTTCGCCGAGGAGATGAGCAACTCGTCCAACCGCGGCAAGATCGTCTGGATCCTCGCCTCCAGCCGCCCGGACCTCATCGAAGTCGATCTCAAGCGTCCCGGCCGCGTCGACGTCAAGGTTCCCATCTTCCCGACGGCCAACGCCGCCGAGGGGATGCAGTTGCTCTACGCTCTCTGCAAACGGCGGGGCGTGCCTCTGCCGGACGACGAGCGTGAGCATGTCGAGCCGATGGTCCCGCCCCTCCTCACTCCCGGCGCCGCCGAGGCCGTCGCGGTGAAGGTCTACCGGACGATGAAGACCGAGAACATCGCCCCCCTCGAGGCCCTCAAGCGGACGCTCGACTCCTACCAGAATCCGGTCCCGAAGGACGTGCTCGACTTCCAGATCTCTCTGGCCGCGCGCGAAGCCAGCGACGTCGACTTCGTTCCCGAGGTGTTCCGGCAGTTTCGGTGATCGTTGATCGTTGGTCGTTGTTCGTCCGTTCACCGCTCCATCCGTTCGCCGCTGTTTGCTTGAGACATAAGGCCATCACCAACCACGGACAACGAGCAACGGAGAACGACCAGCGGCTACAATTCATGGATCATGTCACTTCTGAAGCAGCGGAAAAGCGCGGCCGTGCCACCGCGTCTCGACGGGAAAGAAGTGCTCGTCGGGCCGAATCCCGAGCTTGCATTCGTGAAGGGAGTGATGTTCGGCGGCCGGAAGCAATTCCTGGCCGACGAGCTGGGTGAGAAAGGGTTCAACGAGTTCGCCGCGAAACTGACGCCTCGAACGGCCGGCTACACGAAGGTACCGCTGGCCTCGAGCTGGTGCGAGTTCGGGTCGCTCATCGAGCTCGATCGGGCTATCTACGAAGCGCTGAAGACGAAGTATCCAAACGTCCTGGCCCTCATCGGGGCCGCCTCGGCGGAGCTGGGCATCGGCAAGGTCTACAAGTCCCTCGACAACGCGGAGCTGGTGAAGTTCCTGGAGAGCCAGGCGCTCTTCCACAGCCAGTTCCAGAAGTTCGGCCACGTCACCTTCACGAAGACGCCGAACGGTGGCCGGACCACGTGCAGCGACTACGGCTGCTACAGCCCGTTCTTCTGCGCCAGCGCCATCGGCTTCTACATGGAGTCCATCCTGCGCCACGGCGGCAACGACCCCACGGTAACGGAGACGAAGTGCACGACGCTGGGGGACCACGTCTGTGTCTTCGAGATGCACTGGAAATGAGCCAGATCTTCTTCCAGCAGTTCTACCTGAACTGCCTTGCTCACGCCTCCTATCTGCTGGCGGAGGGGAGCGAGGCGGCGGTGGTGGACCCGCAGCGTGACGTCGAGCAGTACATCGAAGCGGCGTCATGGCTTGGCGCCAGCATCCGTTACGTCATCGAGACGCACCTGCACGCCGACTTCGTGAGCGGCCATCGCGAGCTGGCCGCCCGCACCGGGGCCACGATCGTCATCGGCGAAAAGGCCGGCGCCGAGTTTCCGCACAAGGCTGTGCGCGACGGCAGCGTGCTGCCGCTCGGCGCCATCGAACTGCGGGCCATCGAGACGCCGGGACACACACCGGAATCGGTCTGCTGGCTGGTCGTCGAAAAGGGCCGCCCGACGAAGGTGCTGACCGGCGACACGCTCTTCGTGGGAGACGTCGGCCGTCCCGACCTGGCCGGCGCGCGCGGCTTCACGTCGGAGCAGATGGCGGGCATGCTGTACGACTCGCTGCACACGAAGCTGCTCCGGCTGCCCGATGATGTCGAGGTCTGGCCCGCGCACGGGGCCGGCTCGGCCTGCGGCCGCAACATCTCGAAGGAGACGTCTTCCACGATCGGCCTCCAGCGGCGCATCAACTACGCCCTGCAGCCGATGGGGCGCGAGGCCTTCGTGGAGCTGATGACCAGCGGGCTCGCCGCGCCGCCGCGTTACTTCCCGCGCGACGCGGAGATCAATCGCCGCGGCGCGAGACCGCTGGCGGAAGTGGACGCTCCGCAGCTCGACGGCACCGCCGCGCGCAAGCTGGCCAGGCGCGGCGCGACATTGCTCGACGTCCGGGATGCGGCGGCCTTCCTGGCCGGCCACGCCAAGGGCGCCGTCAACATCGGCCTCGGCGGCCAGTTCGCGAGCTGGTGCGGCACGCTGCTGTCGATGGACGAACCGATCGTCATCATCGCCGGCGAAGAGCACACGGCGGCGGAAGCCGTCATGCGCCTGGCACGCGTCGGCATGGAGAACGTCGCCGGCTGGATGATGGCCGGCAAACGTACATACGGCAGGATCCCCCAGGTCAGCGCACGCGAGCTCGCCGCGGCGCCGCAACCGGTCCTCGATGTCCGCCGCCGCGCCGAATTCGAAAGCGGCCACATCCCCGGCGCGACGAACGTGCCTCTCGACGAACTGCTCCAGCGTCTCGACGAAGTGCCGCGCGCCGCCCAGCTCGCAGTCGTCTGCGCAGGCGGCTACCGCTCGTCTGCGGCTTGTTCACTCCTCGCCCGCGCCGGTTTCAAGAACCTCATGAATGTGACCGGCGGGACGTCCGCGTGGGTGAAGGAAGGGCTGCCGACCGAGGCATGACTGGCGATCAGCAACGAGCGCCCTAACCGCTAACCACTACCCACTAACCACTCCGTTCTGACTACGCGGTTTCCTGCGGATCGCTCGTCGCCATCGGGTGGTGGTGCTGGCTGAGGGGGTCGCCGCCGTTGCGGCGGGCCAGCATGCGCTCGACGTAACTGACACGCGCCAGCAATTCGGCCTGGCCGCGCAGCAGGGCCTCGATCTCCATCTCCGCCTTCAGGTTCACCTGGTAGTCGTTCTCGGAGAGGAGCTTGTCCTTCGAAGCCTGGCGGTTCTGACTCATCATGATGATCGGCGCCTGAATGGCGGCGACGGTGGAGAGGACGAGGTTGAGCAGGATGAAGGGGTAGAGATCGAACTTCGTCAAGCCGGCGATGTTCACGCCCATCCAGACCGCCATGATGGCCATGAACAGGAAGATGAACGGCCACGACCCGCCGAACTTCGCGACCTTGTCGGCGATGCGCTGGCCGAAAGTGAGGTGCTCTTCCGCCTCCTCCAGCACGTTGCGCGACACCTGCCGCGACATGAGCTCGTTCGTCTGGCGGAGCCGCTCGCTCATCTCGGCGATGATGCGCAGTGCCGCGGCGGGGTTCTTGTTCACGAAGTCGACGAGATCTTCGCGGTCGAGACGGATCAGGCGGGAGTGCTTGACCGCGGTGGCCGTCGCCGACCGCGGCGCTCCGTCAAAGAGCGACAGCTCGCCGAAGTACTGGCTGGTGAAGAGCGTGGCCAGGCAGACCTTCGCTTTCCCCTCGCCGTACGAGATCTCCACGCCGCCGTCGTCGATGATGAAGAGCGACGACCCCTCGTCGCCCTGGGCGAAGACGACGTCCCCTTCGTTGTATTCGATCTCCTCCAGCCGCTTCGACAACGACGCAAGGTCGTCCTCGGTCAGCGACTCGAAGAGCGGAATGTTGGCGAGCAGGTCCCCGCGACTCACTGGCTAAGGGTAACACGCAGGAAGGATTGAGGTTGAGTGGTGGTACGCAAGACCGCAAGACCCTTACCACCAACCACTAACCACCAACCACCAACCACTAACCACCAACCACTAACCACTGACCACTTCCCTCGGCTAACTCTCCTCCGCCAGCCGCCGCTCGTGCGCCATGAGCACGTCGCCGACGGTCACGACGCCGATCACGCGTGCCGGATCGCTGCGCTCGACGACCGGCAGTTCCTGCACGCGCTCCCGGACCATGTGATCGGCGGCATCCCGCAGGGTCGAATCGGTGAAGACCACCGCCTCGGCGGAAACATGCTGAATGTTCGGAGCAGTCGCGGAGTAGACGTCCCGCACATGGACCTGGTCGAGATAGTCCGCCGCGTACTCCGTCGGGACGCGCACGCCGCGCCGGGCCAGCTTCTCGGTCATGATCGTGTTGCGCATCAACAGCGCCGAGACGAGATAACCGGCGGTGCAGCCGCCCAGCAGCGGCAACAGCCCCAGCGGCTGCAGCGTCGTTTCGAACGCGAAGACGACCGAGGCCAGCAGCGCCCGCGAGGCGCCGGCGAACATCGCCGCCATCCCCACCAGGCCGCAGATCCGTGCATCGATGCCGGCGTGCGGAAACGCGGCTTCGAGCACTTCACCGAGGAACACCCCGGTGCCGCCGCCGATGGTGAAGAGCGGCGCCAGCGTACCGCCGGACGTGCCGCTGCCGAGGGAGATCGACCAGGAGAGAAACTTCATCACGCTCAGGAAGAGCACCGCCTCGCCGACCATGCGGCCGGAGAGGAAGTCCTCAATGTTGGTATAGCCGACGCCGAGCGTACGCGGCGCGAAGATGCCCACCACGCCGACGGCGATGCCGCCGAGGGCCGGCCACCACATCCAGTGAATGGGCAGCTTCTCGAACAGGTCTTCGATCCAGTAGACGGCCCTGGTGACGTAGACCGACACGTAGCCGATGAAGGCTCCGAGGATCGTGTAGACGACGAGCGCCGGGCCGCTCGGCTGCGCGAGGTGCGGCATCGCGAAGATCGGGTCCGTGCCGGCGAAGGCCATGCGCACGGCCGTGGCCGTGGCGCTGGCCAGCGCCACGGGAACGAGCGACCGCGGCCGGAACTCGAAGAGCAGCAGTTCCACCGCCAGCAGGACGGCGGACACAGGCGAGCCGAACGTCGCCGCCATGCCTGCCGCCGCGCCCGCTGCCAGGAGGATCTTTCGCTCCGATGCCGTCGTCTTCCAGATCTGGCCGAGGAGCGAGCCGAGCGCGCCGCCCGTGGCGATGATCGGCCCTTCTGCGCCGAACGGGCCACCCGTTCCGATGGAGATGGCCGCCGAGAGCGGCTTGAGAAACGTCACCCGCGCCGGAATGCGGCTCTCGTTCAGCAGTACGTTCTCCATCGCTTCGGGGATACCGTGGCCACGGATCGCTTTCGATCCGTAGCGGGCCATCAGTCCGACGACGCCGCCGCCGATGACCGGGATGGCGATGACGGCCATCCAGCTCAGGTGATGTCCGGCCGGCGAGACGAACGACCGGGAGACGCGGCCGTAGAAGCTGATGTTGGTGATCAGCCCGATCAGCGCCTGCAGGGCCTGGGCGATGAACCCGGCCGCGACGGCCAGCAGGACCGACCAGACGCAGAGGAGGACGACGCGGCCGTCGATGAGGGTGCGCTCGAGCGGCACGCGGGCGTTGGCGAGCGCGTCGCCAGCCTCGGGAGCAACCGGCAAACCTTCCGCCGTGGCGCCATGTTCGATCTCGAGCTCGGGGTCACGATGCATTCGAATGGGTTCCCATGCGTAGGAGCATAACACTCCCAACCTGGTCGCCCTTCCGACGACCGTCAGCCCTCCAGCGAGCGTTTCAGCTCTTCCTGCGCGGCGCCGGCTTCTTCGGAGGTTCCACGCCGTCTTCGAAGAGCATCGGCGCGGCGCCCTGTTCGGCGCCCATTTCGGCGAGGACCCAGTCGAACGTCTCCGCGAAGCGGTGGCGGTCGGTGGAGGTCATGCGCTCGAGGACGTCGATGAGCTGCTGCTGGGCCACGGGCGGTGCCTTCTGCAGCAGTGCGCGGCCCGACTTCGTGAGGTTGAGGACCAGTCGGCGGGCATCGCGCGAGTCGCGGTCGCGCGAGACGAATCCGGCGTCGACGAGACGGGTCACGACGACCGAGACGGAGCTCTGGTCGGTGGACGTGCGCGCGGCGAGCTCGTTCAGCGACAGAGCCGGCGTCCGGCCCAGCTCGTGCAGCACGAAGAGCTGCGCGCCGGAGAGTCCGACGTCACGCTGGGCCGCGCGGTCGGCCAGCCGGAGCAGGCGTACGAGTTTTCGTACCGCATCCAGAATGCGCTGGGTATCGGTCATGGGATGATTGGACTGCGTGCTATCCTGACGAAACTTTTCCTCAGGTCAAGGGTTTTCTTCAAGAGAGATGCGTGATCCCCAGTCACCGGCCGGGCCTCCGGAAGCAACGGATGAGCGCTCGGTCGCGCGCAAGTACGGCCTCCGCGAGCTCGTCTTCCCCGACCGCGAGCAGCTCAAGATGCTCCACGAGTATCTCGCGCACGCCATCGAGCTTCATCGCAGCGGACCGGTGCCGAAAACCGCCGTGGTGGTCCTGCTGGAGTATCTGCAGGGAACGGTGAACCGGCAGCACATCACCAAGTCGCCCCTCATGACGTCCGCGGAGTTCGACCTCCTGCAGTCGCCGTACTACCTCGTCACGCGCGCCATGGCCAAGATTGCCCGCGACACCCAGGACACGGTGCCGCCGGGCACGATGTACCAGTCGGCCTACGCGTCCCTGGGCACGTTCATGGAGCTGTTGCGCAGCCTGCTCGACCCCGGCTGCTACTGGTTGCGGCTCAAGACGATTCCGGACGGCGTCGTGGAGCAGATGGAGCTGCTCCGCCTCTTCGTGCAGCGCCTGCCAGAGCAGCGAAGCAAAGGCCGCGCGATGTGAGCTAGAATGCTCGCACGGTCCCCGGTTCGGTAGATGTAACGATGGCGCGTTATTTACAGCGGATCTCTCTCCGCCCGTACACCGACGCCGATGTGTGGACAGGCTGGGAGCTCGAAGGGCGCGAAGGCGAGATCGAAGGTCTCGTGCTGGCCGACTCGCTTCCTCCCGGTGAGCTGGAGCGCCTCGGCGTGACGGAGTTCAACCACATTCCTGCCGAGTACCTCGAAGCGGGCGAGTTCCTGCCGAAGCAGAAGTAGCATCGCTGTGACTGCCGTGGGGTTGCCCGGCGTTTTCCTTCCACGCGCCACGTTCGAAAACGTACCGAACGGCGATGGCGGCGAAGCCCGTCTGCGAGGTCATGCCTGCGCCAGCGGGCAATGCGCCGATCGAGTTACGTTCATCCACGACGGCTTTAGCCCGCTGGTCTTGTCCCAGTTGCAGGTAAGCGTTCGTGAGGAAGTCCAGCTCGCGCTCGCGCGCCGCGATCGTGGCCGGATTGGCC
>CAZYTO010000249.1:0-8863 GCA_964650405.1 uncultured Thermoanaerobaculia bacterium
GGCCGTGGCGCCGCGGGCCGTTGGTGCGTCTGGCTGCGGCGATGCCGTCGTCCGCGCGGACGGTCGAGCCGCGGCTGGCGGGCTTTCGCTGGGCGCCGTTTCACACCCTCCGGAAAGGAGCCGACGGCAGGAAGTCGCCCGAGGAGCTCACGGTGGAAGGTGCGGCCGGCGCCGTGCTGCGGGACATCGGGGAGAAACGGAGTCCGGACGCGCTCCATACGGCGGGGGTGGCCTACGTTCTCGGGAATGACGCGGCGTCCGCAATCGCCAGGCTGAGGGAAACCGCCATCCGCACGCCGCGCGATGCCGCGGTCTGGAGCGATCTGTCCGCGGCCCTCTATTGCGGCGCGCTGGCTCGCGATGACCAGGGCGGCTATCGGGAGGCCCTGGCCGCCGCCGGCCGCGCCATCCAGCTCGCTCCGCGGATGCCGGAGCCGTACTTCAATCGCGCCCTGATCCTGGAACGAACCGGCCCTGCCTCCGAGGCCATCTCGGCATGGAATGCCTTCCTTGCCGTCGACGGCGAGACAGATTGGGCAAGCGAAGCCCGCGAGCACCTTCGCGATGCCGGCGTGAGACAGCGACCCTGAGGGACCTGGCGCTCGATGGAGTCCATCCTTCACACCGCGTTCCGTCGAATGGGTGTGGCGCTTCGCTTCGCCTCGGTTGGTCTCGCCCTCCTGTTGCTGCGCTACTCCTCGCCTGGTGTCCCTTCCCCGCTCCGCCGCCTCGTCACGAGCGCCCCGCGGTCCTACCGGCTGTTGGAAGCGCGCCTTTCCGGAGGATTCGAGTGGGCGCCGTTGCGCCGCCTCACGCCGGCGGGAAGCGACGGGGGCGCCGATCGCTCCGATCTTCTGATCACCGCGGGTGCCATCCTCGAAGCTGACCGCGAGAACCGCTCTGCCGCTCTCCTGCCTGCGGCGGCTTCGGCCGCGTTGCTCGCCGGCGACGCTGACGATGCCGTTGCCCGGTTCGAGCAGGTCGTGCGCCTCACGCCCGGAGACGGTCCGGCTTGGAGCGACCTGGCCGCCGCGCGCTACACCGCCGCCCTTCAGCACGATGCGCCCGGCCAGTACCCCGGAGCGCTTGCTGCCTCTGAGCAGGCATTGCGCTTACGGCCGGGCGACGCCCCGGCGCGGTTCAACAGGGCTCTGATCCTCGAGCGGTTGGGGCTCATCGGCCCGGCAACGTCGGCCTGGCGCGACGCGCTGGGCGCGGAGCCCGACGCCGCGGGGGCGGCCGGGGCGCAGGGGCACCTGGCCGCTCTCGCCATCACCGCGCTGCCCGCGGTCGGCGATGCGTTCCAGCCGGCACTGGACCGGGCCCTGGCAGGCGATCCCGCACCGTTCGCGCTCCTGCTGCGGACGCGGACGCAGGAGGTGCGGAAGACGGCCGAAGTGATCTCGCTCGGAGCGTGGGGCGATGCCGTGGCGGGGGGCGAGAGCCCGGCGTCGGATCATATTCTCGACGGAGCGCGGCTCACCGGCGATGCGCTCGCGCAGTCGAACGGGGACTATTTGCTGGCCGACGCCGTGCGTGCCATCGACGGAGCGGGAACGGCGCGGCGCCGGGCTCTGGCCGCGGCCCATCGCGCCTATCGGGACGCCCGCCGGCACTATGCCGACCAGCGCCCGAAAAGCGCCGAGGAACTGGGGCGGGCTGCGCGATCCTTCACGCTGGCCGGAAGCCCCATGGCCGGCGTGGCGCTGTTCTACGCGGCCAACGCCACCTTCGACGACAGCCGTGCCGAGGATGCTCAGGCCATTCTGCAGGACCTCCTGGAGCACGTCGACGGCCGGCGCCACCCGTCACTGACCGCGGAAGTGGAGATGCAGCTCGGCCGCTACTACGCCTTCGGCGGCATGTGGTCGACGGCGTTGCTGCACCTCGAGCGGGCTTCCCAGCGTTTTCACCAGCTCGGCGAGCGGATCAATGAAGCCTTCACCGAAGTGAACATCGCCGAGGTGAATGATCGGATCGGCCAGTTCACGGAAGGGTGGCGGCGGCGGATGGCGTCGTTCGCGGTCCTCAGCAGGTATGCACCGGATGACCGGCTGGTCAACGCCGTCATCGGCGGCGCTCATGCCGAGATCATGGAAGGCGATTTCGAGGCCGCCCTTTCCTTCCTCGACCTGGCCACGGGCGAGGCCGGCCGCCTCGGAAAAGCAGAGATGCTCGCGGAGGGGAGCCTCCGCCGCGCGCGGGTGCTCAGCTCCCTGCACCGGCCGGGCGACAGCAGCCGGGCTCTTGCCGCCGCGCGCCAGGCGGCCGCGCGCATCCAGAATGTTCCGGCCCGGGCGCGCATCGACGCCGACATCGCCACGGTCGACGGCGCGATCCTCCGCCAAACCAGCCCGTGTGCGGCCGCCGCCGTGCTCTCGGATCCGATCCGCTACTACGAGACCCACCACTTCGACATGCTTCTCCCGGTTCCGTATCTGGAGCGCGCCCGCGCCAGGCTCGCCTGCGGCGATGCCGCCACGGCCCTCGATGACCTGCTGAAGGGGCTGTCCAGCGTCGAGCGCCAGAGAGCCACGGTCGCGCCCGACGTCCGCGTCACGGTCTTCGACACCATTCCCGATCTCGTCGCGGAGACGGTGTCCCTCCTTCTCTCACAGGGACGCAACGAAGAGGCCTATGGAATCGTGGAGCGAGCACGTGCCCGTACGCTCGTCGAGGCGCTCGGGATCAGCCGTTCCGAAGCGCACCCTGTGACCAGCGCCGGCGTCATCGCCTGCCTTCCGGAGGACACGGCGGTGGTCGAATATGCGCTGCTCCCGGACGGTGTGGCGGTGTTCTGCCTGACCCGGCGGGGAATGACCGTTTCGCGTGTCAGCGTCGATCCCAGCCGGCTGCGCGACCTCACCACGGCCTTCGTGACGGCCACGGCGGAGCGCCAGGCGCTCTCGCGCGTGGAGACGCTCGGCGCGGAACTGTACGGCCTCCTCATCGCCCCGGTCGTCCGCGAGGCCGGTGAGGCCAACCGGGTGATCGTCGTTCCGGACCGTTTCCTGAACCTCGTTCCGTTCGCCGCGCTGTTCGACAGAGCTTCGCGCCGGTACCTGATCGAAAAGCTCGGTGTGATGATCGCTCCGAGCGGGGCGTTCCTGTGCGAACGGCCGGTCAGGTCACGCGTCGCGTCGGCGTTGATCCTCAGTGATCCGCGGCATGGCTCGGATGCGGCGCGCCTGCCGGCTGCGCAGAGCGAGGCCAGGGAGGTGGCCGGTCTCTATCCGCACCCGCTCGTTCTCGTCGGAAACGCCGCCACCGTGGCCCGCTTCCGCAGGGAGGCGCCCGGGGCGGGGCTGATCCACTACTCGGGACACGCCGGCTCGAACGACACGGGCGGCTTCCTCCCCCTGGCCCCGGCCGGCCGCGACGAAGGGAAGTACGACGCCACGGAGATCTCGCGGCTCCCCCTGCGCCGCACCTGGCTGGTCGTGCTGTCCGGCTGCGCGACGCTGGTGGGAAATGCCCGGCGGGTCGAGGGGATGCCCAGTCTCTCCCGGTCCTTTCTCGCCGCGGGCGTTCCCTCCGTCGTGGGGATGCTCTGGGACGTCGATGACCGGGCGGCGCGCAGTGTTCTCGTGCCGTTTCACCGGAGCGTCGCCCGCGGTGCGTCTCCAGCCGACGCCCTGCGCGATACGCAGCGGCGCCTCATCACTTCCACCGACGACTACCTGAGCCACCCCGCGACGTGGGCGGCCGCGGAGCTTCTCGGCGTCAATTGACGCAAACCCAGAAGTTGGTCCGACTGATTAGGTTGAGAAAGGAGAGAGTCATGGAGATAGTTTTTGCAGGGATCTGTTGTTGGATGGACTCCGCGCCGCCGGGGGCGGGAAAAACCGCGGTCATTCCGAATGTCCTGGCGGGAGGGCGCCATCGCGGGGCGGTCATCCCGTCGCATCAAGCCTTCATTCACGTCAAACGCCATTCCGTAAACTCCGACGAGTGGGGACACGGGTGGTTCGGAGGTGACGATAACCTTTACTTCTGGCTGACAGGCGACCGGCTCACGTTCAGCACGCGGCCGGAGGTCGGAACCCCCGATCTGGCCATGCTTCCCCATGTTCAGCAGAAGACCGGCATCGACCCGATCTGTCCGGCAGCGGCAGAGGTCCGGCCCGGCTTCCTCGACGAGCCGACGGCCTCCAACGTCGCGGCCATCACCGAGTTCCCCGCCGACTCGGCCATCCACACCGTGGCGAACCCTCGGGGCGCCGTTTCCGCCGTCGTCAAGATGCCGGGCGATCCGCTGCGCATCACCGCCATCCCCCTTCTGGACAGTGACAACGTGGCACGCACTCTGGTCGTCAATGATCCGGACGCCCGGGTCGTCATCGCCAACGTGAACTTCGGCGACTACATCACCGGGATCGGCGCTCCCGACGACGATCACCGGTACCTGATCTGCGGCATGTTCCGTCCGAAGATGGCGGGCCAAAGCGTCCCCGCCTCCGCCGGCGAGGACAGAATGCACGCGGTGCCCGCGGACGTGACGCCGGCCGCGAGCCTTCGTGCCGCGGAGCTCGACCACATCTCGCTCAACGCGTTGCAGGGCGCGGCCAAACGGGCCATGAGCACGTTCCTCGACGCCCTCGCCTCCGGCTGTTCGGCTTCGCAGTTTCCCTGAGCGGGAGGACGCATGGCCACGACCTATACCTACCAGGGTGGTCGAAGGATCACCCTGCATATCCAGCCCACGCGATTCGTCTCCCGTGCCGAGCGCAAATGCCTGGAGCAGGCCGGCTTCCGGTCTCTCAAGGCCATCTCCAGGCGCTCGTGGAGCGTACTATCGACGCCCGAGACAATCGATGCGGACTTCGAGCGCGCACGCCGCATCGCCCCCGCCTACCGCCGCTACACGGTCGAAGACACGGGCACCGACTTTCTCGTGACCGATCGCATCTTCGTGCGCTTCCGGCGCGGAATCGATGCCCAGCGCTTTGCCGCCAGCCATCACTTCGGCATTCTGAAAAGCTTCTCTTCCCAGGACTATCTGTTCCAGGTCGAAAGGAGCGCCGACGTGCTGGACGTCGTCCGCACCCTGGCGGAGAAGGAGCACGCGGCTGTGGAGCTCGTCGATCACGACCTCAACGTCCACTCGGAGCCCGGGGACTTTCCGAACGACCCCATGTTCGAGAAGCAGTGGTATTTCGGCTCCGCATCGAAGGAGCACTTCGTCTATCCGTGTGCGCTGGTCGACTGCACTTCGGCGTGGGACGCGTACGGACACGGTTCCCCGGAGGTGGTGGTAGGCGTGGTCGACTGCGGGTGCGACCTCTATGAGCGCAACTTCGGCGGCCTCGAGAAGTTCGCCGGCTGGGCGCTCTTCGGGGACGGCGCCCTGTGCTCGCACGAGACCTGCGCGCCCGGCCTCGGCCCCGACATCATGTACTCCCAGAATACGCTGCACGGCACGCTGTCGGCCACATTGATCGCAGCCAGCGCCGACACGTACGGCGGCCTCGGCGCCGCACCCCGATGCCGCCTCCTGCCCGTGCGATGGGATGAGCTGGCAGGCGACCGCCGTTTCTCGCAATCGTCGTTCCTCACCCTGATCGAGTTCCTCCGGGATCGGGTCGACGTCGTCTGCTGCTCCTGGAGCACGGAGCCCGACAGCTACTGGCCTGACGCCGTCTGTACCGCCATCGCCGCGACGTCGGACGCCCACGGGCGGGCCGGGAAGGGCATCGTCTGGGCTTGCTCGGCCGGCAATAACAACGTTCCGGTCGACTATGAATCCGAAATTTCGATTCCGTTCAAGGTCCACGTCGATGACAGCGGCGTGGCTACGGTGACGCGGCGTGCCTCGCGCTTCACGAATTCGCTGTCGCGCCTGGACAACGTGCTCTGCACCGGAGCCATCTCCAGCCTCGGCCGGCGGTGCCACTACGCCAATTACGGCACGGGCCTCGGCATCGTGGCCCCCAGCACCAATTTGCATCTGTACGGGCGTGCGCGTTTCGACGGAGTGGAGCTCCTCGCGCCGTTCGGCGACGACGGGAAGGCGTACGGCGGCACGTCCGCCGCGGCGGCGCTCGTCGCCGGCGTGACCGCCCTGGTGCGCTCCGCAAATCCGGATCTCACCGCGTCGCAAGTCGTCTCCATTCTCAAGCGGACGGCCGACCGTGATCTCGACGTGACGCCGTACGAACCCTGCGCCGACCCTCGCGACCCGGAGCCCGGCTGGGACATCTCGCCCATTGCACCGTTCCACGCCGGTGATTTCCGGAACATCGGACACCCCGACGGCGACTGGAGCCCGTGGTTCGGTTTCGGCAAGATCAATGCCGGCGCCGCAGTTAGGGAAGCGCTGCGCCTGGCCGGCCGCGGCGCGGACGCCGCCTCCTGATCGTTTCCCCGTAAGGCCTTTTGCGGCGGGTGCGTCACCCGCCGCAAAAGTCTCCCTCGGTCCGACAAACGATTGAAGGAGAGGCTTCAATGGAAACGACAGCTACAATTGCGAGCGATCAGCTTCTGTTCTCATGTCCATCCTGTAAATCGCCCTATTCACTGAGTGCAGGCCTGCCAGCGGCGCGTCAGCCACTGTTTCCCGTCGCCTGCAGCGGTTGCGGCGCCGGGTTCTCCGTGCGGAATCCCTCAATGGTCAGCGCCCCGGCCCCGCTGATGGTGGCGCGCGAAGGTGGCGCGGCGTCCTCCGAGGATTCCGCCGCGGCTCCGGCAACGGCCGCGCCGCCGCGCTTCTGCGTCAAGTGCGGCAGCGCGCTGACGGCCGGCCAGGCCTTCTGCCCTTCCTGCGGTGCGGCACTCGCCAGTGGCAGCCTCCTCGCATCGGAGCTCGGACAGCGGATCGCCACATCGTCGGCGGATGCATTCCGGGCCGTCCGCCGTCTCGCCACCGATCCCGTTTCCGGCCTGGCCGGGGCGTATGACGCGCTCGGCGAGTCGCGGGCTCAGGCCGCCGGCGTCGCCCTCTGTGCCCTCTTCGCAATCGTCTCCGCCACGGGAATCCTGTTCGGGGAACGGCGCTGGTTCGGCACCCTGCTCACGAACGCGCCGGAAGGCGCCGTGGGCTTCCTCAAGCTCTTCCTGGCCCTGTTGATCCTGCCGGCGGTGATGACGGCCATCACCTTCATCCTTCGCAAAATGCTCCGCGCGGCACCCGGCTGGACCGCCGACGTCTTCACGTGCGGCGCCGCGCTCACGCCGATGGCCCTGGTCACCCTGCTCAGCGGCGTGGTGGCCGCATCGAGTGTAGAGCTCATCGTCGTGCTCTTCACGTTCGGCTGGATCTACCTGCTGATCATGCTCTTCGCCGGCATCAGCCGGCTGGGGGCGCTGACGGAACGGACCGCCGCTCCGGTGCTGCCGGTGGTGGTGCTCCTCACCGGATGGCTCTCCAAAGTGATCTTTACGGCGTTGACGTAACGGGACAGGAGAGACACGTTTATGAGATTCCCTCGCCGGCATCCCGTTCGCCTGCTGCTCCTCCTCGGTCTCTGCTGTCTTCTCACCGCCTGCGATCTCGACGAGACCGTGGCCGTCAACTCCGACGGAAGCGGCACCTACGTCGCGCGTCTCTCCGTCGAGAAGCAGTTCGCCGACTCCATCGCCGGAATCAAGGCCCAGGCCCAGCAGCGTGGATACAAGGTCGAAGACTCGGAGACACCCGACCGGAAGATCCTCACTATGAGGCGCGACTTTGCGAACGTCTCAGAGCTCAACGACAGCAATGACACCTACACCCTGCAGCTCGAGAGCCGGGCCGGTCTGCAAAAGAGCTACACGCTGTCCCTGAGGATCAATACCAGCGCCTGGGTGAACCCCATCCAGAAGCGGATGATCCACTTCACCCTGCCGGTGCCGGTCATCTCCGCGACCAACGGCACGTTCAGCGGCAGGCACGTCGATTGGGACTGCACCAACGGAGGCTCCCTCGTCATCCAGGCGGCTGGAGTGCCGCTGCCGTTCGGCCTGACACCGCTCCTGCTGGCTTTCCTTCTCGTCGCGGTTGGGATCGCCGCCGTGGCCGCCGTGCGTGCCAGAAAGAAGCGTGCGTCTCCCGCCACCGTATGCGCCAATTGCGCAACGCCGCTCGGCGCCTCAGCGCAATTCTGTCCGGCCTGCGGCACCCGCGCCGCGGCGCCGGCGTGACCGAAACCATGAAGTCCGCCGGCCGCCTTCGCGTCGCGATCGCGGCCGGCCTCTCCCCCATCAGGCTCTTCCTGCACTCCCGGGCAAGAACATCCAAGACTGCGCATCTGCCAGCAGTGACACTGCCGCCATGAGCTTCGTCGAGATCCGGAAATGGCTGCATGCGCACCGCAGAGAGATGTTCGCGTTCCTTGAAGACCTCGTCTCCGTCCCTTCCGAGAACCCTCCCGGTAATTCTTACCCCGAATGCGCCGAGCGGATCCGCGCGCAGCTCGACCGGCTGGGGATGGAAAGCGAGACGATCCGTGTCGAGGCCGAGGGTGAGCTTCCGCGCGTCTGCCTGGTCAGCCGGAGCAGCGCGCCGCGCGCGCTCGTCTTTCATGGCCACTACGACGTCGTACCGGCGCAGGATCCGGCCCAGTTCCGCCCCCGCACGGCGAAGGGCACGATGTTCGGCCGCGGGACGTCGGACATGAAGGGCGGCCTGGTCTCCATGATCTACGCCCGGCGCGCGCTCCAGGAGCTCGGCGCCGCGGCGGCCGGCAGCATCGTGCTGACCATGGTGCCGGATGAAGAGACCGGCGGCAGGTTCGGGTCGGAGCATCTCTTCCGCGACGGCCTTCCACATCCGGAGGTCGCCGGCATGCTGATGCCTGAGCCGACCAGCGGCGTGGTCTGGAACGCCAACCGCGGCGCCATCACCCTCGACGTCACGATCACCGGCCGCGCCGCGCACGTCGGCCTG
>CAZYTO010000250.1:0-8862 GCA_964650405.1 uncultured Thermoanaerobaculia bacterium
TTCCTCGCACCCCGCGACGACGAGACCGAGTGCGGCCTTGGCTCGGGTACGGGCGCCGACGACTACCTCTGCACGCCCGTCTCGATGCGCGAGCTCCTGGCCCGGGTGAAGGTCCTCTTCCGCCGCGCCGCCGTCGACCAGAACGTGCCGCGCGCGGCCGCCGAGCCGCCGCCGCTGCGGGCCGGCGACCTCGAGCTCGACCTGCAGCGCTACACCGTCAAGTGGAAGGGACAGCCCGTCAGCCTCACCGTGACCGAGTTCATGATGCTGCACGCCCTCGTGCGCCATCCCGGTCACGTCAAGACCCGCAAACAGCTCCACCAGGACGGCTACCCCCACGACGCCTACGTCAGCGACCGCACCATCGACAGCCACATCAAACGCCTCCGCCGCAAGTTCGAGGAAGTCGACGCCTCGTTCGACCGGATCGAGACCGTGTACGGATTGGGGTACCGGTATCGTGAGTGACCAGTTCATCCTGAGCGAGGGCGGCGGTTTGGGCGGGAACAAGGATGAAAAACGTGGCGTTCGCGCGCGGTGGGAAACGGCGTTCCGAAGCCCTACCCATCCCGGTGGGCCTGGCTCTGACCTTTCGTTCCCGCCCAGCCGGCCGCCCGCGCTCAGGATGAACTGCCGATGAAGCCCCCCCGTTTCACGGCCCGCATCTTCATCCGCCTGCTGGCGTTCAACCTCCTGCTCGTCTTTCTTCCGCTGGGCGGCGTGCTCTATCTCGGTGCCTACGAGGCGCGTTTGGAGACGAGCGAGGTGCGGTCGATGACGGACGAGGCGCGCCTGCTGGCGGCGGCGATGGCGCGGGAGGGCTCGCTGAACGCGCGGCTGGCGGACGATCTGCTGGCGCGCTGGCCCACGGAAGTGCGCTTCCGCTTTCTGGACACGACCGGGCGGGTCATCGCCGACTCGCGAGCGTATCAACCGCCGCCGCCGCTGCGGAGGGGATCGGCGCGCCACAACACGCTCTACCGGGTGGGAGCCTTTCTCCTGCGGCCGCTGGTCCGGCTCGTACAACCCCCCGAGGCGCCGCTGGAGGTCGACTTCTACGACAACGCCACGCGGCTCGTGGGGACGGAAGTGCGCGACGCGCTCAATGGGCGGGAGGGCTTCGACAAGAAGATCAGCGCCGGCGGCCAGCGGTCGGTGACCCTCTACCGGGCCGTTCCGGTCATCGCCGGCGGGCGGGTGGTGGGGGCGGTGCTGGCCTCGCAGAGCACCTTCACCATCCTCCAGGACCTCTACGCCGTCCGCCTCGGCGTGATGCGCATCTTCCTGGCTTCGATCGTCGTGGCCGTGATCGTCAGCATCTTCTTCTCCACCACCATCGTGAAGCCGCTGCGCCAGTTGCGCCTCGACGCGCGGGCCATCCTCGACCGCCGCGGCCGCATCCGCGGGCACTTCAAGGGATCGCGCCGGCTCGACGAGATCGGAGAGCTGTCCCGGGCCCTGGAGCGCATCATGCGCCGCCTCCACTCCCACGTGACGTTCATCGAGCGCTTCGCCTCCGACGTCTCCCACGAGTTCAAGAACCCCCTGGCCTCGATCCGCACCGCCAACGAGATGCTCGCCGAGGTCAGCGACCCCGCCGACCGGCGGCGCTTCTCGCGCATGGTCGATCAGGAAGTGGCCCGCATGGAGAGGCTCCTCTCCGGCGTGCGCGAGATCTCCGTCATCGACGCCCAGCTTCCCCGCGAGGAGAAGCAGCTCCTGTCCATCGACGCCCTGCTGGCGAAGATCGTCGAAGGATTCCGCCTGCGGGAAGGAGAGCGCGTACGGTTCGACCTCGTTCCGGGCGACGGAGGGGCGTTGGTGGAGGCCAGCGAAGACCGTCTCATCCAGGCCTTCGAGAACGTGTTGGACAACGCCGTCAGCTTCTCGCCGCCGGGCGGGTCCGTGTCGGTGGCCACCGCGATCGACGGCAACGCCGTCGTCACCGCCATCAGTGACGAGGGGCCGGGAATCTCCGAGCAGCACCGGGTGCGGATCTTCGACCGGTTCTTCACCTATCGGCCGGCCACGGCCTGGCGCGACAGCCGGCACACGGGACTAGGACTGTCCATCGTGCAGGCCATCGTGGAGGGGTATGGGGGGACGATCGCGGCGGCGAACAGCGAGCGGGGAGCCCGTTTCGAGGTTCGGCTGCCCCGTAAACCTGTATGAAACGCGTTGTTGCCGAGGGGAGAGGCGAGTAAACTGGCGGAGCGGCTCCCCTCCGCTCGCGGTGTCCAAAAGCACTATTTACGATTTCTTAATTATTGATGGACAAGTCTCAGTGGACAGGCGTACACTGTTCCTGAATCGGGTCTACAATTCGAAATGAAGAAGGGAGAACGTGTGAGTCCAGCAAAAAGCAATCGAGGTCGCCCCATCGTACACACCGAGCCCGGGGCGAAGATCACGGTCGTGCTACTCGACCGTCATGTCGCCTATCTCGATCGGTTGGCCATCGACATCCGTCTGAAGCACGGCAAAGCGATCAGCCGTGCGGAGATCATCCGCGGCCTCATCGAGGCGGCTTTTCAGAGTGGAATCGATCTCTCGCAGGCGGAATCCACCGACGGTCTCGTCGATCTGTTAAACGGCGCGACTCCGAAGCGCAAAGCGGCCCGTTAGACGGCAACGTTCGTCTGCGGCGACCCCCGAGCGCTCCGGCTGCCAGTTCGGCGATTTCGTCCTCACTGCTTGCACCAGTGAGGTCGACACCGCTGGCCTCGACCTGATCGAGGATGGTCCGGATTGCGTGGGGAAGCCCAAACGCACGGTGCATCTGCGGGTTCATCGAGCGCGAAACCGCTTGAAGATACTCGGCTTGTCCTCCAGTTAGTACAATCGTTTCCGTCGCCG
Organism: uncultured Thermoanaerobaculia bacterium; assembly: GCA_964650405.1. Taxonomy (GTDB): domain Bacteria; phylum Acidobacteriota; class Thermoanaerobaculia; order Gp7-AA8; family Gp7-AA8; genus CAZYTO01. Next base: position 2,857 of record CAZYTO010000250.1, read on the forward strand.
GGCTCGTCCCGGCGACACCGTTTTTGGGGCTTTGTTCCGAGCGGGAAGGGGATTTCATAGGGGTCATCAGTAGAGGAGTGACCGCCACGGCCGAATCCCTACCCTCACTTTCGGAGCCTGGACCGATCTGTAACAAATCTAAAGGATTTATATGGATTGGCGAGCGGGGGGCGGGGCGAGCGGGGTGGAATCAGTCGAACCGGTTCCCGCTCGCCGCTCGCCCGTCTCCCGCTCGCTCGGCTATGACGCAGGCTTGTCCCAGAGCTGGCGCCGAAACGGCCACGCCAGCTGCCCCACGAGGCCGTCCGGGACCCCGTCGGCGACGCCGAAGACTTGCGGCTCCCGCCCTTCCGGCATGTAGAACGTGCCGAAGAGCAGGTCGATCCACGGAAAGAGGCCGGCGAAGTTGCGGTCGAGGCCTTCCTCCTGCGAGGTGTGGTGCCAGCGGTGGAAGCGCGGGCTGGCGATGACGTAGCGGAGAGGGCCGTAGTCCCACCGGACGTTGGAGTGGAGAAAGATCGCGTAGGCGGTCAGGAGGGGCACGGCCACGGCCAGAGCCTTGCCGTTGAATCCCAGCAGGTAGAGCGGCACGACCTGAACGATGCGGGTGAGGGCCTCGTTGACGGGATGGACCCTGGCTGCGGCCAGCCAGTCGAGGGTCCGTGAGCTGTGGTGGACGGCGTGGAAGCGCCAGAGCGGCCGGCGGTGGAAGAGCCGGTGCGTCGCGTAGCCGAGAAGGTCGGCGCCGATCATCGTCTCGAGCGCCTGGAGGGCCAGCGGCTGGTGCTCGAACCAGGCCGTCGGGGGATGGCTAACCAAGAGCGTCGTGGCGGCGACGGCCAGGAAGAGCGTCGTCCGGCCGAAGAAGCCGGCGGAGAAGGGCGCGAAGAACCAGTACCCGAAGTCGGCCAGGCGCTCCCGGCGCCAGAGGGGCCGGCGCGGCAGGGCGGCGAAGGCGCGCTCCAGCAGGCCGAACACCAGCGCTGCCGCGGCGAAGGAAATGAGCAGCCGGAGGAGGGTCGGAGGGGGGTGCATGGATAGAGGACGGGCCAGATTGTTATTCGTTGAAGAGCGGTGATTTGTTGCCGTATGGCGGGAAGGTAATGGCCATTCGCGTGACGCAGCTCACGTTCCGGATGAAAAATCTCATCGGGATTTCCATTCTTTCCCCCTTCCATGATTGCAGTTCGACGGAAACGGGCTCATATTGCGCGCTATGCGTCCGAGTTTGAGAGTACTCATCCCGCTCGTCCTCTGTCTTCTGCTTCTCCCAACCCTCGCCACCGCAGACGAGATCTCCAGCCTCAATCCATCGTCGTTTCAGCAGTTCTCGACCGAGGAATTCGTGACCATCAACGGCACGGGCCTGGCGGGAACCCAAACGACCGAGGTGATGTTCTCCGGTCCGGGCGGCACTGTCACCGTGGCACCGTCGTCGATCAGCGATACCCAGCTGTTCGTCTTCGTGCCGGACACGGTCCTGCAGGTCCCGGGAACGGTCGACGTGACCGTGCTCGCGCACGACCTGGCCACGACCCGCGTGATCGGCCCGGCTTCCCTCACGGTCGTCCCGCTCGTGACGATGCAGCCTCCGGAGCTGAATACGCCTGAGGCCGTCGTCGCCGAGGCTGCCTCGGCGGCCGGAGCGAACGTCACCTTCACCGTGACGGGCTTCAGCTTCGTCGACCCGCCGCCGGCGCCGACCATCGTCTGCAACCACAATTCGGGCGACCTCTTCCCGCTCGGGACGACCATCGTCAACTGTACCGCCACCGACAGCTTCGGCAGCTCGGTGGCCAGCTTCCCGGTCGTCGTCACCGACACGGTGGCGCCGATCCTGAGCTTGCCGGCCGACATCGTCACGACCAATCCGGTGGTGACGTACACGGCCACGGCCACCGACGCCATCGACGGCCCGGTGACCGTCATCTGCTCGCCGGCGTCCGGCTCGACGTTCGCGAACGGCACGACGTTCGTGCACTGCCAGGCGACCGATAGTCACGCAAACCGGGCTACGGGAACGTTCCGCGTGAGCGTGAACGTCACTCCGCCGTCGCTCAACCTGCCGGCCAACATCACCGTGGCCGGCAGCGGGTTCCCGTCCACGGCCGTGGTCAACTTCACGGTGACGACGGACGCCGACGCCACGGTCGGTTGCACGCCTCCTTCGGGCTCCACGTTCATCGCCGGCGGTCCGACAACGGTCAACTGCACGGCCACGAATGCCGGCGGCGGCGTGACCACGGGATCGTTCACCGTCACGGTGCTCGGCGGCGATCACACGCCTCCGGTGCTCACCCTGCCGGCGGACTTCAGTGTCGAGGCCACCGGTCCCAGTGGTGCCACCGTCACGTTCACGGCGACGGCCATCGATGACGTCGATGGTCCGGTCCCGGTCACCTGCACTCCGTCCTCCGGCTCCGTCTTTGCCCTCGGGGCCACGACCGTGAACTGCACGGCCAGCGACATGTCAGGCAACGTGGCGAACGGCTCCTTCCACGTCGTGGTGGTCGATACGACCCCGCCGACGATCGTCGACGCCAGCGTCACACCGTCGAATCTCTGGCCGCCGAACCACAAGATGGTCGACGTGACCATCACCGTTCACGCGGTCGACCTGGTCGATGCGTCGCCGGTGGTCAAGATCACCAGCATCTCGTCGAACCAGCCGATCGACGGCACCGGAGACGGTGATACGTCGCCCGACTGGATCATCACCGGCGCGACCACGGCGCAGCTCCGCGCGGAGCGTGCCGGCAACGCCGACCGGATTTACACGATCACGTTCACGGCCACGGACTTCAGCGGCAACGTCGCCACGGGGACGCTGACCGTGACGGTCTCCCAGAGCAGCAAGCGCCACGCAATCTGATCCACGAGCGGTGGACGGAGCGGCGAGCAGGGTTCACCTGCTCGCCGCCACCCGGTCACCGCTCGTTGTGTATTCGGGCCGACCGGGCTCGCGCCTTGCTCCCGTGCTAGGATCTCTGCGTGCCGATCATCTCTTCCTTTTTCGGCATCATCATCCGCATGTTCTTTGATGATCACGAACCACCGCACTTTCACGCGGAGTATCAGGGACAGGCGGCGTCAGTCGGTTTCGACGGCCGGATTCTCGTGGGAGAGATCAGATCGGCGAGGGCACGTAAGTTGATTCGGGAGTGGGCGGAGCTTCACAGATTCGAGCTCGAGCTGAATTGGCGGCGGGCGAAGGCGTTACGGCCACTTGCCAACATCGCACCACTGGAGTGAGAGTAAGCAAATGCAGAGGCAACTGGTGCAGGTCATCTCCGCCGAGTACGTCAAGAACTACGAGATTTCGGTGCGCTTCAACGATGGTGTTCATAAGACCGTGGACTTCTCCCTTTGGCTGACCGGCGAGGTTTTCAAGCCTCTGGTCAAGAAAAGTGAATTCAAGCGGTTCTTTGTTTCGGGTGGAACGGTCTGTTGGCCGAACGGAGCGGACGTAGCTCCTGAAACGCTTCATGCAAGCAAAGACGTCGCGTCCACCGCCGTGTGATCTAGCCCGCCTCCGCTCGCCGGTTCTAGAACCCCTGATCGCGATGCTCGCCGAACGTGCTCTTGAGCGTCCCGACGATCTCGCCCACCGTGCAGTCGTTCCGCACGCAGTCCACGATGCGGGGCATGAGGTTCGTGCCGGCGCGTGCCGCCTCGTCCAGCCCTGCCAGGGCATTGCGCCAGTTCCCGATCCGGCGTGAGCGGTAGGCGTGCAGGCGCTCCACCTGCTCGCGCTCGACGCGCTCGTCGATGGTGAGGATCGGCAGTGACGACGCCTCTTCGTCCACGAACTCGTTCATCCCGACGACGACGGCCCGTTTCTCCTCCAGCGCCCGCTGGGTCTGGTAGGCCGATTCGCCGATCTCGTGCTGGACGAAGCCGGAGTCGATGGCGGCCAGCGCCCCTCCCATGCCGTCGATCTTCTCGATGAGCTCCCGGGCCTGGCGCTCGATGTCCAGGGTCTTCGCCTCGACGGCGTACGAGCCGGCCAGGGGGTCGGCGCTGGCGGTCACTCCCGTCTCCCAGGCCAGGATCTGCTGCGTGCGCAGGGCGATCTTTGCCGACTCCTCGGTGGGCAGGGCCAGGGCCTCGTCCCGGCCGTTGGTATGCAGCGACTGGCAGCCGCCGAGGACTGCGGCCATGGCTTGGTAGGCCACGCGGACGACGTTGTTCTGCGGCTGCTGGGCAGTGAGGGTCGAGCCCGCGGTCTGGGCGTGGAAGCGCAGGGCCAGGGAGCGGACGTCCTTCGGGCTATACCGCTCCTTCATCAGCGTCGCCCAAAGCTTCCTGGCGGCGCGGAACTTCGCCACCTCCTCCAGAAAGTCGTTGTGGGCGTTGAAGAAGAACGACATGCGCGGGGCGAAGGAGTCCACGTCGAGGCCGCGCGCCACGGCGGCGGCCACGTACTGGAGGCCGTTGGCCAGGGTGAAGGCCACTTCCTGCACGGCTGTCGAGCCGGCCTCACGGATGTGGTAGCCGCTCACGGAGATCGTGTTCCATCGCGGCACCTCGGCGGCGCAGAACTCGAAGATGTCCGTCACGATGCGTAGGGACGGCGCCGGCGGGAAGATGTACGTGCCGCGCGCCGCGTACTCCTTGAGGATGTCGTTCTGGATGGTGCCGTTCAGCTTCGGCCAGGCCACGCCGCGCCGCTCGGCCACGACGAGCAGCAGGGCTAGCAGGATCGAGGCCGGCGAATTGATGGTCATGGAGATGGAGACCTTGTCCAGCGGGATGGCCTCCAGCAGCGTCTCCATGTCCTCGATCGAGTCGATCGCCACGCCGACCTTCCCGACCTCGCCGCGGGCCCGGCTGTCGTCCGAGTCCATGCCGATCTGCGTCGGCAGGTCGAAGGCTACCGACAGGCCGGTCGTGCCGCGCTCCAGCAGGTACCGGTAGCACCGGTTCGACTCTGCCGCCGTGGAGAACCCTGCGTACTGGCGCATGGTCCACAGCTTCCCGCGGTACATCGAGGCCTGGGGGCCGCGCGTAAACGGGAAGGTGCCGGGCGGCGGGGGAGGGGTGAAGGCGCGGGATTCGAGGTCGGATTCGTCGTAAAAGAGCTTCTCGTCGCTCATCGCGACGTAAGACTACTTCGGATCGCTGGTCGCTGATCGCTGATCGCGGCTCGCCGGTCGAGGAGACGGCGCGGCACCCCCGCGACCCGCGACCCCCGAACAGCGACCAGCGACCCGCGAACAGCGGCCAGCGACCCGCGAACAGCGGCCAGCGATCAGCGACCAGCGAAAAGGGGCAGCTATAATCCCAATCCTTTCATGGCCGTCAGCGGAACCCTCAAATCCATGTCTCCGGGCGACTTGCTTCAGTGGCTCAGCCTGGGGCAGAAGACGGGTACGCTCCTGCTCCGGAACAAGGCCGTGGAGAAGAAGATCTTCTTCCGGAACGGCCGGGTGATCTCCTCCGCCTCCAACGACCCCCGCGAGTACCTCGGCCAGTTCCTCATGAGCCACGGCTACATCACCGAGCAGGAGCTGATGAAGGCCATGGAGGTGCAGCAGCAGTCGAAGATCCTCCTCGGCAAGATCCTGGTGATGATCGACGTCATCAACGAACCGGACCTCAACCGGCTGATGCGGCTGAAGGCGGAAGAGGGGATCTACGACATCTTCCTCTGGCGGGAGGGAGAGTTCCAGTTCGTGGACGACGAGCTGCCGACCATGGAGATGATCCCGCTGCAGGTCGACGTGACGGGCATCATCATGGAAGGAACGCGCCGCGTCGACGAGTGGCTGCGCATTCGCGAGATCATCCCCAACGAGACGCTCATCCCCTCCATCGTCAAGTCCATTCCCGCCGACCAGCTCGAGCTCGACGAAGTGCAGTTGACCATCATCGCCGCCATCGACGGGCGGCGGTCGCTGGCGGAGCTGGTCCCGGAGACCCGCTCCGCCGCCTTCACGGTCGTCTCGACCGTGCACAGCCTGGTGCGGGAGGGCTTCGTCCGCCTGATCGACCCCGACTCGCAGC
>CAZYTO010000251.1:0-8838 GCA_964650405.1 uncultured Thermoanaerobaculia bacterium
AAACGGGGGGAATGGGTCCCTGGCGGCGCACCACCCCACGACCTTCCCGGGCTCCGCCTCCTCGATCACGGGGCCGGTCGGGTTTTGGGGCGAGTTGATGATCAGGCCGCGGGTCCGCTCCGTGGCCACGGCCGCAATGGCGGCCAGAGTGGGGCGGAAACGGTTCTTCGGATCGGTGGGGGCGAAGACCGGGCGGCCGCCGGCAAACTGCACCTGGTCGGGGAAGCTCACCCAGTACGGGGAGGGAATGATCACTTCATCCCCGGCTTCGACCATGGCCAGGATCAGGTTGAAGAGCTCCTGCTTGCCGCCCGTCCCGGCGATGACGTGCTCGATGCCGATGTGCGTGCCGTAGCGGTCGTTGTACCGGGCGGAGATGCCTTCGCGCAGCGCTTTCAGGCCGAGCGCGTTGGTGTACTTCGTGTAGCCCCGCTCGATGGCCCGGATGCCCGCCGCGGCCACGGGGGCGGGCGTGGCGAAATCGGGCTCGCCGGGACCGAAGTCCACGACGTCGACGCCGCGCGCCACCAGCTCCTGGGCGCGGTTCATCACGGCGATGGTCGGCGAGATCTCGATCTCGAGCACGCGCCGCGTGAGGCGGATGGAAGGCCTGGTTGTCGTCGTCATGTCAGTTGAACCGCTGCCGAAGGGTCGCTCTCAGGGAGATCCATGCGGCCGGAGCGCTCCGCGCGGCCAGCATCCGCCCGATCTCCACGATGCACCACGCAAGATACACGTAAATCATGATGTGGCGCCACGAGGGCATGACGAACTGGGCGAACCAGAAGACGAACAGGATCAGCGCCTCGTGGAAGCGCAGTTCCATGTTCAGGAGCAGCAAGAGCCCCAGAAAGCTCTGCAGGATGGTGAGGAGGATCTCCTCCCGCTGGTGGGCGTCCAGCGGCAGCGGCTGGACGTGACCGGCGCTCAGGACGAAGAGCACGGGGATCATGGCCGAGAGGATGCTCCACTGGTTGATGTTGGAGGAGACCATGTTCATCAGGGCCACGTTCGCGGTCGACACTTTCCGCGCCCAGTAGAACGCGCTCAGCTTCTCGGGGAACTCGGAGAGGAAGGGCGCCACCCACTGCACGAAGACGAAGGTCGAGACGCCGAGGGAGGCCGCTAGGCCGAGCATCGACTCGAGGAACGGATGGGCGCAGAAGTAGAGGATCGCGCCGCCGGCGGCGAAGAGCACGAAGATGGCCGCGTTCCGCATCATCGGCGGCATGGCCAGGATGCGGCGAGGGACCGCGCCGAGGTCTTCCAGGACCTCTTCGTCACCCTCGCGCGGCGGGATCTTCCACAGGATCCACAGGTAGGCGACGTACGTGGCCGTGAGCGGAATGGCGTCCCACAGCGTGAGCGTCCCCTTCCACCAGATGAAGGTGAAGTAGACGATCGGCAGCAGGAGGCCGAGCAGCTCCACCGAGTGCTCGTCCTCCAGCTTTACGGCCACGAACTTCCGGCGGAAGGCCGCCGCCACGAAGTAGATCATCGGCCAGCCGAGGCCGACGAGAAGGCGCAGGCTCCCGGTGAAGTTGGCGATGGCCAGGTGCGTCTGGGACGGGTCCTTCCCGGCATTCCAGGCGATGACCGCTTCCACGGCGAACTCCGGCAGCGTCTGCAGCCAGGCCAGGATGGCCAGAGCCAGTCCCTGCGAGATGAGGAACTGCGCCGCTTCCGCGCCCCAGGCGATGACGAAGGCGGAGAGGAGGATGCTGGGGAAGGTCCAGAGCGCGGTGAGGGGAGTGCTTTTCGTTATCATCGCCTGCCGAAGGGCGGGCGCATTGTATTAGATGATCACGAGCCGTCAGAACGCGTGGTACCAGCGCGTGCGCAACGCCATCCGCGAACATGCGGAGGAGATCGTCCTCGAAGGGCCGAAGGCCGTGGCCGATGCCATCGCCGGCGGCTGGACGCCGGTGGCTCTGATCGAGCGCGCGGGCGACGGCGAGGAGCGAGGGCGAGCGGGTGACGCCGAGCGGCGAGCGGAGGACGATGCAGCGCCGCCGCTTGATCTTTCCACGCGACCGGGTGGCGGCGCCGCCGCGGCTATCCACACGCCACGGCTCGTCTTCTCCGCGCCGCTGTTCGACCAACTCAGCGAGACGAAAACCTCGCAGGGTGTGCTGGCGCTCTTCCAGCGCCCTCGCACGATGGCGGCCGAGATCCTGGCCCGGCGCGATGCGATCGTGGTGGCACTCGACGGCGTTCAGGACCCGGGCAACGTCGGGACGATCGTTCGCCTGGCGGCCGCCTTCGGCGCGGCAGGCGTCGTGCTCCTCCCCGGCTGCGCCGACGCCTTCGGTCCGAAAGCCATCCGCGCGTCTGCCGGCGCCATCCTGTCCGTCCCGGTGGCAGCCGTAACCGGGCGGGATCTGCTCGACTGCGGACTGCCGCTCTTCGCGGCCGCCGGAGACGGCGCGACAATCGACCCGCCGGCGCGCGCCGCGGTGCTCCTCTTCGGCAGCGAGGGCCAGGGCGTGTCGTCCGCGCTGCGGGTGAAGGCCACGGCCATCGCCATCGCCACAACCGGACGGGTGGAGTCATTGAACGTCGCCGCCAGCGCGGCGATCCTGCTGTCACGGGCGTACGCGTTGCGCTAGGCTGCGAGAGCGGCAAGCGGGTGACGCGAGCGGCGAGGTGGGAGATCAGCTCTCTCCCGCCCGCCGCTCGCCGTCACCCGCTCGCAAACAGAACGCGCAAGACCACGCGAAGCCCGCATCCATGAGCAAACTCGTGATCGTCGGCACCCCTCTCGGCAACCTCGGCGATTTTTCGCCGCGGGCCGTCGAGGCGCTCCAGCGCGCGGATCTGATCCTCTGCGAGGACACGCGGCACACGCGCAAGCTCCTAACGCACTTCGGCATCGAGCGTCCCACGGAGCGTTTCGACGAGCACACCGAAGACGCCCGGGCCGCGGCCTTCGCCGACCGGATCGCCTCCGGCGAGACCATCGCCCTCGTCAGCGACGCCGGGATGCCGGTCATCTCCGATCCCGGCTACCGCCTGGTGCGCCTGGCGCGCGAGCGCGGACTGGAGGTCGAGCCGATCCCCGGCCCGTTCGCGGGCGTGCTGGCCCTCGCCGCCAGCGGCATCGCTCCCCTCCCCTTCACGTTCCTCGGCTTCACGCCCCATCGCAGCGGCGAGCGACGCGACTTCTATCGCACCATGGCCGCCCTCGGACACACCGCCGTCGTCTATGAGTCCCCAGAACGCGTCGTGGCCTCGCTGGAGGATGCGCTCGAAGTCGCAGGTGACGGGGAGATTGCCGTCTGCCGCGAGATGACCAAGCTGCACGAGGAGATCCTGCGCGGAACGACGGCCGAGGTCCTAGCGGAGCTGCGAGCCCGCCCGGCCATCTACGGCGAGATCACCATCGTCTTCGCGGCCGCCAAGGCCCCGTCTCACGAAGTGACCCATGAAGAGGTCGTGACCGCCTTCGAGCGGCTGCGCCAGAGCGGCATGCGACGTAACGATGCTGTCAAAGCCGTCGCCGAGCAGCTCGGTTTACGCAAGAACGACGTGTATAAAATGCTCATCGGCTGAGACAACCCTTCTGCATGCGAAGGCCGTCCGGCGTAGTGACTCGATAAAGAGACGACGATGCCCAAGCGAGCCTGGTTCCTTCTCCTGATCTTTCTCCTTGCCGGCGCGGCCGCGACTGAGGCGACGCCGCGCCTCGGGATGCGTCATAAGTTCGCCAATGCCGAGGGTTGTGCTGTGTCAACGCTCACCTGCGACGGCACGCCCCAGGAAGGGACGATCGCCAACGGCGACTGTACCGTCGCCGACGGCACCCGCTACGACAAATGGCAGGTCTTCGCCAATGCCGGCGACGAGATCACCGTCCAGATCGAAGCGCTCGATGCGACGCTGACCGATCCTTTCCTCGACCTCGAATCGCCTGACGGCGACACCACTGCCGTCACACCCCTGGTCATCAGCGGCGGAACGACGGCCAGGGTCAGGTACATCATCACCACGACGGGGTACTGGACCCTGAACGTCGGCAGCAACGACGTCAGCGGCTCTGGCCGTTACCGCCTGCGCGCCTTCTGCAATGCCTCCACGTCGACCGATCCGCAGAACTGCGAGCCGCAGCCCATGAGCTGCAACCAACTGTGGATCTGGGATACGACCGCGAATAGTTGTGCGTTCGCCAACACTCCTGCCGTGTATGCGCCGTTCAACATCTATCTCGCCGCAGGGGACACGCTCACCATCGACATGATCTCGAACGACTTCAATCCCGGCGTGGCGGTCTATCGCCAGGGAGGCAACGGCAATGCCGTGGCCGCCGCATTCGGCCTGGCGAGCTTTGTCGACGCCTCGCTGGCCTACAAGGTCGGAACGAGCGGGACGTACCAGATCGTGGCCTGGGACCGGACCTTCGGCGGAAACGGGGAGTTCGCCATCGAAGTCGGCTGTACGTCGACGTGCTCACCGCCCGCGATCGTCAGCCATCCTTCGTCGCAGACGTCGCAGGGCGCCGCCGTGACGCTGTCCGTCACCGCACTCGGCGCTTCGCCCTTCACGTACCAGTGGTACCAGGGGAAGTCTGGCGACACGAGCCATCCGGTGAGTACCGATGCCTCGCTGCAGGTGGCGTCTCCTTCTGCCGCTGCCTCGTACTGGGTACGCGTAACGAACACCTGCGGTACCGCCGACAGCAATACGGCGGTCATCAATGTGATCGCACCGGGGAAGCACCGGGCGGCGGGGCATTGATTCAGCGCTGTGCGGGATGGGTGTTTTGGATGGGCGAACGGTTGATGGCGAGCGGCGAGCAGGAACGACGTCGTGCGAGGGCCATGATCTCCGCTCGCCGCTCGCCAATCCCCGCTCGCCATAGGCACAGGAACGGCGACCGAATATGGAAAAGGGTGGTGGGTGGTGCGAAAGGGGGGACTCGAACCCCCACGGCTGTTAACCACTGGCTCCTGAAACCAGCGCGTCTACCAGTTCCGCCACTTTCGCAGCCTGGGAAGGGTCGCGATTCTCGCGAACGCGTGTAGGAATGTCAATCGCCAGAACGATATTCCGGTAGAGAGCGATGCTTCCCACGTCACGGCAAACCGATTATTCTGAACCAACGTACCTCAGCAAAGATCCGCAGATGTCCGTCCCCTCAACCGACACTCCTCAGGTCCTGGCGGAGAATCCCAGGCCGATGGTCGTCCCGCCCCGAGAGGACCTGGCGTCGGAGATCCTGAACGTCCCGAACTCTCTGACCCTGCTGCGGATCTTCCTCGTGCCGTTCCTGGTGGTGGTGCTGCTGACGAAGTTCTACGGACGTGAGTGGGTGGGGCTGACGATCTTCCTCGTGGCCGCGGTCACGGATTTCTTCGACGGCTGGATCGCGCGCCGCTCGAACAAGATCACTCGGCTCGGAGCGCTGCTCGATCCGATCGCCGACAAGCTGCTCATGTCGGCAGCCTTCATCTCGCTCGTGGAGCTCGGCCTCGCGCCGGCCTGGATGATCGTGATCATCATCGGCCGGGAGTTCGCCGTCTCCGGCCTGCGTTCCATCGCCGCCCAGCAGGGCGTGACCATCGCCGCCTCCCCTCTCGGCAAGAGCAAGACCATCTCCCAGGTGATCGCCATCGCCCTCCTGATCCTCGGCGATCAGCTCGGGAAGTTCATCATGCTCAGCAAGCTCTCGCTGTGGGCGGTGATGCTCTTCGCCCTCGTCTCGGGCATCGACTACTTCCTGAAGTTCTCGCGGGCCGTGCTGCGGCCGGGGCGGTGATCGTTACTCCCCCGCGGGGGACGCGTCGAGCGCTTCCAGGTTCCCCAGAATCGTCTCGATGCGATTACGGATCTCGCTGCGCTCCTTGCGGAAGCGCTCGTGGTCCTCTTCCAGCGCGCTTAGGCGGTCGCTGGCCCCTTCCTGCTCCTGGAGCTTCGCCTCGGCCTCGGCCAGGCGCGTCTTGAGCCCGTCGCGCTCGCGGCGCAGTTCGCTGATCATGGCCACGGCTCGCTCAACCCGCTCGCTGAGCCGGGCCAGGATCTCCGCCTCTTCCGATCCGTTGGCAGCCGTCTGTTCGTTGTCCCTGTTCTTTTTCACGTGATCTCCGCTACGAAATGAGTTTGACCGGCAGCGCCTCGGCCAGGCGCGCCGCCAGCCCGCTGTGAGCCCGGCTGACCTCTTCCTGGGTCAGGGAGCGGTCGAGCGCCTGATACCACATGCCCAGCGTGGTCTTGATCGTGTTCTCTTCCCCTTCCGGCACGAAGCGGTCCCGCAGACCGACCTCGTGGAGGAACGGCACCTCGAAGCTCCGGATCCGGTCGATGATCCGCTGGTACTCCAGGTCGCGGCTGTGCGTCACAGCCAGGATCATCGGCACGCCCGGGAAGCGGGTCACGGGCGTCATCTTCCACGACGTCTCGGCCGCCAGCAGCGCTTCGAGGTCGATCTCGGCGGCAATGACGTCACCCTTGAGGTCGAAGTGCTGCAGCACGGCATTGGAGAGAAAGCCCACCGTGGCCACAGCGCGATCGCCGTGCCAGGCCGTGGCCCGCTTGCCCTTCTTCAGGTGCTCGTCATCCGAGGTGGTGAACGTGAGCGGGACGTGGACCTTCGCCGCGACCTGCTCGACGATGCCTTTGACGTCGAAGAAATCGGCCCCTCGCTTGCCGTCTCCCCAGAACTCGCCGAGCGAGCCATACATGACGATGGCCGCACGATCGTGCTCGTGCACCTTGTCGCCGTCGCGGTGGTACGTGCGGCCCACCTCGAAGAGTGCCCCGTCGCGCGTGCCGTAGGACCGGTTGTACACGACGGTCTCGAGCAGTCCCGGCAACAGCGACAGCCGCATCGACGAGATATTCTCGTTGATGGCGTTGGTGATGGTGATGGCCGGCTCATCCGAGAGGACTCGGTTGTGCTCCGGATGGATGAACGAATACGTCACGACCTCGGAGAGGCCGCAGCCGACGAGGACGTCGCGCAGCGACATCTCCAGCACTTCCACCGGCTCCTCGCGCACGTCGCCCGTGGTGAGGCGGGGCAGCTCGGCCGGCACGTTGTTGTAGCCGTAGAAGCGCAACACTTCCTCGACCAGGTCCATCTCTTCGTGGATGTCCCCGCGATACGTCGGCACGGTGATCATCAGACCGTCGTGCACACGCTCGACGCCGAAGCCGAGGCGGCGGAAGACATCGAGCGCGTAGCCTCCGCCGACGACGCCGCCCGAGGCCATGTGCAGCTTGGCGTCACGGAGGCGGATCGTCTTCGGTTCGGCCGGCTTGGCGATGACGTCGACGAGGGGCTCGCGCGTGCCGCCGGCCAGCTCCAGGACGAGCTGCGCCGCCGTCTCCAGCACTGCCACGTGATCGTTCGGATCCACGCGCCGCTCGAAGCGGTAGGACGCGTCGGTCTTCATGCCGAGCCGGCGCGCCGTGCGGCGGATGAACGCCGGCTCGAACCAGGCCACTTCCAGCATCAGGTTTTTCGTCGTATCGGCGATCTCGCTGTTGCCGCCGCCCATCACGCCGCCCAGACCGACGGCGCGCTCGGCGTCGGCGATGACGATCGTGTTCGCATCCAGGAGCCGGTTTTCGCCGTCGAGGGTCTTCAGCGTCTCCAGCGGCCTGCCGGCGCGGACGATGATGGCCGGACCGGCCAGGTGATCGAGGTCGAACGCATGCAGCGGATGGCCGAACGCCAGCATCAGGTAGTTGGTGATGTCCACGAGGTTGCTGATGGGCCGCAGGCCGACCGCTTCCAGGCGGCGCTGGATCTTCGGCGGCGATGGACGGACCGTGACGCCGCGGATGACCAGGCCGCTGTATCGCCCGCACATCTCGGGCGCCTCGATGCGGATCTCCACCGGCTTCGGGCCGGATTCCGGCGCACGCGGCGCCGCCGCAGGCGCAGGCGCCGGTGCACTCCAGGTCACTTCCCGTCCCAGGGCCGCCGCGAGCTCTCGGGCCATGCCGAGGTGGGACATGGCGTCGACGCGGTTCGTGGTGATCTCGAGGTCGAAGACCGTGTCGTCGCCGTGCCTCTCGACCGCCTCCACGGCATGGCCGATCTCCGTAAACCGCCGCTCCAGCTCCCCATCGGAGATGTCGCGGAGATCCACGTAGTCGTTCAGCCAGTCGCGTGAGAGTTTCATGGGGTGCGCATTCTAATGGACGGAGCCGGTGGCCGGTATCGCCCGGCAGACCTTTGCGACAAGGTTGAAGTCGCCCGAGGCAAAGCGTAAGAACCACTCTTGCCTCCCTACTCATGCCTCATGCCGCTCAGAACTCGGCACTCAGCACTCGGCACTCAGAACCGGACGCGTCCCATGACGCTCTCCGCGGCATCGTGGGGATTGTTGCGCTTGCGCAGAACGTCCTCGAGGATCTGCTCGTAGAGAGCCTTGCGCTCGTTCGTCAGCAGACGCTCCATGAACTTCTCCTTCAGCAGCGTCTCGATGCGGATGCGCACGCGCTCCCGGTTGCGCCGATCGAGCTCCCCCGAGGAGGCCAGGTAGTCGTAGTGCTTCCCGATGGCCTCGTCGAGCTCACCGATGCCTTCGTTCTTCGACGCCACTGTCTTCACGATGGGCGGCACCCAGTCGCCGTGCTCTTCCACCAGCGACATCATCATCGTCACTTCCGTCACGGTCTTGTCTGCGCCGGGGCGGTCGGCCTTGTTGACCACGAAGATGTCGCCGATCTCCATGATCCCGGCCTTGATGGCCTGGATGTCATCGCCCATGCCGGGGACGAGCACGACCATGTTCGTCTGCACGGTGCGGATGACTTCGACCTCGTCCTGCCCGACACCGACGGTCTCGACGAGCACGACGTCGAAGCCGGAGGCATCGAGCAGATCGACGA
>CAZYTO010000252.1:0-8787 GCA_964650405.1 uncultured Thermoanaerobaculia bacterium
TCGCTTAATCGCTTAGTCGCTTAATCGCTTAGTCGCTTAATCGCTTAGTCGCTTAGTCGCTTAATCGCTTAATCGCTTAGTCGCTGTTCGCTGGTCGCTGTTCGGGTCGGGTATTCGCTTCGCCCCTCGCCGCTTCTTCGTTGCCCTGGCCGTCAGTGATTCGGTGTGGAGGCCGCCGCCTCGGCGGCCTTCGCGCTCGTCGTGATCCTCACCGTCGTCGTCATCTCCGGGCGTAATGTCCGGTTCTTCGGCGGGTCGAAGCGGATGACCGTGATGTAGTTCACGACGTTGTCCCGGATCTCCGGCTTGGGATAGATGGCTGTGACGCGTCCTGCGAACTCCTCGTCGCCGTAGGTGTCGACGGTGAAGCGGGCCGGCTGTCCGATGCGGATGCGGCCGATGTCGGTCTCGTCGACGTAGGCCCAAACCTCGAGCCGGGCCAGGTCCACGAGCGTCACGAACGTCGGCGTGGCAAAGCTGGCGGCCACGGTCTCGCCTTCCTGGGTCGACACCGAGGCCACCACGCCGGAGATCGGTGCATCGATGCGGGCGTACTCGACCTGCGTGGCAGCGAAAGCGAGGTTCGCCCGCGCGCCAGCGACCTGCTGGTCGGCGACATGAAACGCGCGCGCGGCCACGTCGAGGTCGGCGTCGGAGAGCAGTCCGCCCGCCTTCAGCTCCTGCTTGCGGCGGAGGTCGGCGCGGGCGTAGTCGGCGTTGGCGCCGGCCTGATCGAGCTGCGCCTGGGCCTCATTGCGGCGCGCCACGAGGTCGCGGTCATCGAGCTCCGCCAGTGCCTGCCCGCTGCGCACCGTGTCGCCGACGCGCACGTACAGGCGCCGCACCACGCCGGAGATCCGCGACCCCACCCGCACCTCCGCCCCGATCATCGGCTTGATGACGCCCGTGGCCTTCACCACCGGATCCGGCGCGCGATGCTTGGCCGGCGGCGGGGTGGGAGGCGCCTCGGTCTGCTGCGCCTCCGCGCCGCAGCGCGCGAGCGTCAGGGCAGTTGCGAGAACGAGAAGAGCGGATGGAAGAACACGTCGTTGCACGCCGTCAATGTGGTGCGGAAACGTGAGCTACGGATTTCACGAATGTAACGAAGTGTGACGGCGCACTCCCACCGGATGACGGCCACGCGGATGTCGGTTATTCTCGCTGCGGAGAACGATATGTCGGACATCCGGCGATTCACCGCGCTGATCTATCGAGAGAATGGTGGTTACGTGGCGCTCTGCCCGGAGCTGGACGTCGCCAGTCAGGGCGACTCGGTGGAGGAAGCCTCGGGCAACCTTCGGGAAGCGGTGGAGCTCTTCCTCGAGAGCGCGGATCCATCCGAAGTGGCTGCGCGGCTGCACGAAGAGATGTACGTGACGGCGCTCGAGGTCACCGCTGGGTAAGCTTCGCGTACTATCCGGCGCCGAGGTGTGCACGATCCTCGCCGGATATGGCTTCCGGCAGGTCAAGACCCGCGGAAGCCATATCGTCATGCAGAAGCGAAGCTGACTCCACGATTACAGTCCCGGTTCCTGACCACAGAGAGGTGAGAATCGGAACGCTTCAATCCATCATTCGACAATCGCAGATTCCTCGCACAGCGTTCGAAGCGGAACCATAGCCTCCGCGATTACTCCGAAATCCCTCCCAGCGATTTGTACACGGCCACCACGCCCGTGAAGACGCGCGACTCGCCCTGGGCCACGGCGTCTTCTGCCTGCAACTGCGTGCGCTCGGCGTCGAGCAGTGTGAGGAAGTCGGCCACGCCGGCGCGGTAGCGGGCGCGGGCGATGGAGGCGGCGCGCGCGCTCTGCTGCGCCTGTTCGTGCAGTTTCACCAGCGTCTGCTGCTCCTCGGAGTAGGCCACGAGGGCGTTGTTTGCTTCCTCCAATGCCCGCAGCACGGTCCCTTCGTACGCGGCCAGCGCTTCGTCCGTCGCAGCGTGTGCGCCGCGCAGGCGGGCTTCGGCGGAGCCGATGTCGAAGGCGGACCAGCTCAGCGCGGGCGTCACGGCCCAGGCGCGCGAGTCGGACTTGCCGAACAGGTTGCCGCGGCCGGCCAAGAGGCCGAGGAAGCCGGTGACGGTGATGCGGGGGAAGCGGTCGGCGGCGGCAACGTATTCGCGCGCATCGGCCGCGGCGAGGCGCCGCTCGGCGGCGCGGACGTCGGGGCGCCGGCGGAGGAGCACCGACGGATCGCCGAGCGGCAGCGCCTTGGCCAGGGTGGGATACGGCCGTGGCGCCAGATCGATGGTCAGCTCGCCGGGACGGATGCCGGTGAGCACGGCCAGGTGATTGCGGCGGACGTCGAGGGCCGCGCGGATCGGCGGCAGCAGCGCTTCGGTCCCCGCCACGCGTGCCGAGGCGCTGGCCACGTCCTGTTCCTCGCCGATGCCGGCATCGCGGCGGAGCTTCGTCAGCCGCAGCGTTTCCGTCTGGTTGGCGAGACTCCGCTCGGCCACGGCGAGCTGCTGCTGCAGTCCGCGCAGCTCGAAGTAGTTTCGCGCCACCTCGGCGGCCACGCTCACCCGGACGTCGTCGAGCGTGGCGTCGAGGCCCTGGGCCGTGGCTGCGGCCCCACGCGTGGCGGCCCGGACGCGGCCGAAGACGTCGAGCTCCCAGAACGCATCGAAGCCGGCGCGATACGTGGAGATGGCCACGGGCGTATCGACGAAGCCGGGGATCTCCGCCTGCCGCCGGTCCAGGCTGGCCGAGGCTCGGGCGTGGGGAAAGCGATCGAGCGAGGCGTCGTCGAACAACGCCCGCGCCTGCTGCACCCGGGCCACGGCGATGAGGATGTCGTGGTTCGAATCCAGGGCCGCCGTCTCCAGCGACTCCAGCACCGGATCCTCGAACTGATGCCACCAGCGCGCGTCATACGGCTGGGCGTTGAAATACGGCGACTGCCCCTCTGCCACCGCCGCCGGCTTCGGCTCCGGCGCCTGGTACGGCGGCCGGAGGGTGCAGGCGGCGGATGCGACAAGGACGAAAAGCAAAGCAAGACGCTTCAAAGAATGGTTCCTCCATACGATTTGCTTCACCTTCACACTCCCTCCGCGGCCAGCTCAGCGGCCGGCACCGCATGCTCACGCCTCCCGAACCGCTCCGTGATCTTGCCGATCAGGACGAAGAACACCGGCGTAAGGAAGAGGCCGAACAGCGTCACGCCGAGCATGCCGGCGAAGACGGCCACGCCCATGGCCCGGCGGATCTCGGCGCCGGAGCCGGAGGAGATAACGAGCGGGATGACGCCCATGATGAAGGCCACGGAGGTCATCAGCACGGGGCGCAGCCGCACGCGGCACGCCTCGAGGATGGCCGTGATGCGATCCGCCCCCTTCTCCTCCTGGTACTTCGCGAACTCCACGATGAGGATGGCGTTCTTGCAGGCCAGGCCGGCCAGCACCAGGAAGCTGATCTGGGTGAAGACATTGTTGTCGCCGCCCATGAGCCAGACGCCGGTGATGGCGGAGAGGAGCGTCATGGGCACGTTGAGGATGACGCTGAGCGGCAGGGTCCAACTCTCGTACAGAGCGGCCAGCACGACGTAGACCAGCAGCACGCACAGCGGGAAGACGTAGATCATCGTGTTGCCGGAGAGCTTTTCCTGGTAGGCCAGCTCCGTCCACTCGAACGACATGTTCTTCGGCAGGTGTGTCTGCAGGATGTTGGCGATCGTGTCCTGCGCCTGCCCGGAGCTGAAACCGGGGGCCGGGCCGCCGTTGATCTCCGCGGCGGGGAAGCCGTTGTAGTGCATGACCTGGTCCGGGCCGTGACCGTTGGCCACGCTGACCAGGGAGCCGAGCGGCACCATCTGGCCGTGCTCGTTGCGGGTCTTCAGGTTGCGGATCTGGTCGGGCTGCAGCCGGAACTTCGACTCCGCCTGGACGTTCACCTGGTACGTACGGCCGAAGCGGTTGAAGTCGTTCACGTAGAGCGAGCCGAGGTACACCTGCAGCGTGTCGAAGATATCGGTGAGGGCCACGCCGTAGGTCTTGGCGCGCTCGCGATCGACGTGCGCATCGACCTGCGGGACGCTCACCTGGAAGCTGGAGAAGAGCCCGGCCAGCGGCTTGGACTGGTAGCCGGCGCCGATCGAGCTCTGCACCTGGTCGTGCAGCTCCTCGAAGCCGGACTCGCCGCGGTCCTCCACGTACAGCTTGAACCCTCCCACCGTACCGAGACCCTGCACGGGCGGGGGAGGGAAGATGGCCACGAACGCCTCCTGCACGCCGGCGAACTTGGCGTTGAGCGACTGGACGATCTTGCCCGCGGGCAGATGCTCGCGGACGCGCTCTTCGGCGGGCTTGAGCGTGACGAAGACGATGCCTGCGTTCGACGCGTTGACGAAACCGTTGATGGAGAGGCCGGGGAAGGCCACGGCGTTGGCCACGCCCGGCTCCTTCAGGGCGATGGCCGACATCTTCCGGATGACGTCTTCCGTCCGGTCGAGCGACGCCGCGTCGGGAAGCTGCGCGAAGGCCACGAGGTAGTCCTTGTCCTGCGTCGGCACGAAGCCGTGCGGGACGTGGTTCATGCCGAAGAAGGTAAAGCCGATCAGACCGGCGTAGACCACGAGCGCAGCCACTGCCACGCGGAGCAGCCGCGAGACGCCGCCGGCATAACCGGCCGAGGCGCGGGCGAAGACGCGGTTGAACCGTCGGAAGAACCAGCCGAAGAGGCGGTCGGCCGTCCGCTGGACGCGATCGCGCGGCGCGTCATGCGGCAGCAGCAGGCGCGAGGCCAGGGCCGGGCTGAGGGTGAGCGAGTTGACGGCCGAGATGACCGTGGAGATGGCGATGGTCAGCGCGAACTGCCGGTAGAACTGCCCGGTTAGGCCGCTGATGAATGCCGTCGGCACGAAGACCGCGCAGAGCACGAGGGCGATGGCGATGATCGGGCCGGAGACCTCCTTCATGGCCTCGCGCGTCGCCTCCATCGGCGAGCTCCCCAGCTCGATGTGCCGCTCCACGTTCTCCACCACCACGATGGCGTCGTCGACGACGATGCCGATGGCCAGCACCAGTCCGAAGAGCGAGAGCGTGTTCAGCGAGAAGCCGAGCATCAGCATCACCGCGAACGTGCCCACCAGCGACACCGGCACGGCCACGAGGGGGATGATCGAGGCGCGCCACGTCTGCAGGAAGATCATCACCACGATGACCACGAGCAGGATGGCTTCGAACAGCGTCTCGATGACGGCGCGGATCGACTGCCGCACGAACACCGTCGGGTCGTAGACGATCCGGTACTGCAAGCCTTCCGGGAACGACTTCGAGAGCCGGTCCATCAGCTCGTGCACTTCCGTCGAGGCCTGCAGGGCATTCGTGCCCGGCCGCTGGAAGACGCCGATGGCCACGGCCGGCTTGTTGTCGAGCAGGCTGCGCAGCGAGTAGAGGTCCGCGCCCAGCTCCACACGGCCCACGTCGCGGACGCGCGTGATCTGGCCGTCGGGCGTGGCCCGCACCACGATGTCGGCGAACTGCTCTTCCGAGGTGAGCCGGCCCTGGGCGTTGATGGAGAGCTGGAAGGCCGTGTTGCCCGGTGCGGGCGGCGCACCGAGGACGCCGGCGGCCACCTGCAGGTTCTGCTCGCGCAGGGAGCGGACGACGTCCGTGGCCGTCAGTTGCCGCGCCGCGAGGCGGTCGGGGTCGAGCCACACGCGCATGCTGTACTCGCCCGCGCCGAACACCTGCACGGCGCCGACGCCTTTGATGCGCGCCAGCTCGTCCTTGACGCGCAGGTGCGCGTAGTTGGAGAGGTAGAGCATGTTGTAGCGCTCGTCGGGAGAGACGAGGTGCACGACCATGAGGAAGTCGGGCGACGCCTTTTCCGTCGTCACGCCGATGCGCTGGACCTCGGCCGGCAATCGCGGCAAGGCCTGGGCAACTTTGTTCTGCACCTGCACCTGCGCGTTGTCGAGGTCCGTGCCCACGGCGAACGTCACCGTCAGCG
The DNA here is from genome assembly GCA_964650405.1 of uncultured Thermoanaerobaculia bacterium. Classification (GTDB taxonomy): domain Bacteria; phylum Acidobacteriota; class Thermoanaerobaculia; order Gp7-AA8; family Gp7-AA8; genus CAZYTO01. The sequence continues at coordinate 5,955 of CAZYTO010000252.1, forward strand.
TCATCCGCCCGTCGGCCGTCGACTGCGAGAACATGTACAGCATCCCCTCCACGCCGTTGAGCTGCTGCTCCAGCGGCGCGGCCACGGTCTCGCCGATGACTTTCGGATTGGCGCCGGGATAGGCGGCGTGGACGACGACCGTCGGCGGCGCCACGCTCGGGTACTCGCTGACCGGCAGGCGGAAGAGGGCCAGGCCTCCTCCGACGACGATGAGCAGCGAAAGGACGGCCGCGAAGATCGGCCGGTCGATGAAGAATTGTGAGAGTTTCATTGCAGGCTCACTTGCCTCCCTGCGCGCCGCTCGCATCGGTCGCGCTTTCGGTGGCTGCATTCATGTCCGCGGTGGTCACGTCGACATGCGCTCCGGGACGGATGCGCTGCAGGCCGTTGATCACGACGAGGTCGCCGGGCTTCAGGCCGTTGCGCACGACGCGCAGGCCGTCGACCAGCGGGCCGATGCTGACGGCGCGGTACTGGATGGTGTGGTCGGCGCCGACGACGTAGACGAAGCGCTTGTCCAGGTCCGTGCCGATGGCGCGGTCCTGCACGAGGAGACCGCGATACTGCCCGCGTCCCGGGACGCGCAGGCGGACGAAGAGCCCGGGCGTCAGTGCGCGGTCGTCGTTGCGGAAGACGGCCCGGCTGCGGATCGTCCCCGTGGCCGGATTGACCTGGTTGTCGAGGAAGTCGAGCTTCCCTTCGCGTGGGAAGCCGTCGTCGCCGGCCAGGGCCATCTGGATGGGGAGGCCGAACTCGCGCGCGCTGGCGCGCTTTCCTTCACGGGCCAGCTCGCTGTAGCGGAGGAATGTCTGCTCGTCGGCGTCGAACGTGGCGTAGATCGGATCGAGCGAGACCACCGTCGTCAGGAGCGTCGCCTCGCCCGGCCCGCTCGAGACGAGGTTGCCCGCGGTGACGATGGCCCGGCCGGCGCGGCCGTCGATGGGGGCGGTGACGTGCGTGAACTCGAGGTTCAGCTCCGCTTCGCGCAGCGCCGCCTCGACGGCGTCCACCTGTGCCGCCGACTCGGCGGCGAACGCCGCGCGCCGGTCGTGCTCCTCCGGTGACATGGCGTTGTCGCCGGAGAGGTTGTTGGCGCGCTGCAGCTCGGCGTTGGCCCGCTGCACGGTGGCCTTCACCCGCGCCACTTCCGCGCGCAGCCGGTCGACCTCGGCCTGGAACGGCCGCGCGTCGATCTGGTAGAGGACGTCTCCCTTGTGCACGATCGTCCCCTCCTGGAAGGTGACGCTGGAGACGTAGCCGGAGACGCGCGGCCGGACGGCCACGGTGTTCACGGCTTCCAGCCGTCCCGTGAAGTCGTCCCACTCCGTGACGTCGCGGGCCAGCACCGGGGCGGCGGTGACCTTCGGATCGGGCGCCTGCGTGGCCCCTTGCGCCTGCGACTGGGCGCAACCGGTGAGCATCGCCGCGCCGAAGAAAAGTACGGCCAGCAGGGCGGCGAAGGAGATGAAGGAAGTGGCGAGGAAACGTGACACCGAATCTCTTTGCATGACGTGTGGAAGCATCTTCCTTGTGTGGATTTCCCTCAATCGGGCGGTGGATGGACGGTGATCTGCGACTTTCGGACGATGCGGACGCGCACGGAACTCGGCCGCGTCGCCGTCTTCACCGTCCGTCATGAGTCGTATCGCTCTGGTTTGCATTTCTGTCAGTACGTCGTATGAGAAGCGCGAAATCGACAGATTCGCTGGTCGCTGATCGCGGGTCGCTGTTCGTTGTTCGCTGTTCGTTGACCGCTGATCGCAGCCGATGTGCCGCCGTCTATCCGCGAACAGCGATCAGCGACCAGCGATCAGCGAATCAGAAGAAATGGCGTCCGTCGTCGGATGGTGTGCTCTGCACGGATGCCGGCGGGCGAGTCTCCCGGCGTTCGGAAGCGTTGCGGCCCTGGCTGCCGAAGGAGCTGGCCGCTACGATGAGCACGAAGAGGATCAGAGTGATGAAGGCGCGAATCTCGTTGCAATCCATGCCGGACAAGATGCGCTCGCGGACCGGTATGAGACATCGGGCCGACGGCCGGTGCCGGGCCCGTCCGGTGGTACGGCCGGCGTCTGCGACTATTGGACGATGCTGTCTTCCGCGACTCGGCGGATAATCACGCCAAGGGCCGGGTTGGCCGGTCCGGAGGCCCCGTGCATTCCACGACCCACGAGCTTCGCCGCGAAACGCCGCAGAACCGACGCAGCCGGATGAACGCCGTCTGCCGCCGGCTGGCTTTGCAGACGGACCGCCGCCGCCGCGCCGAGTGCCTCGGGCGCATCCAGTCCGACGCCGTGCAGCTCGCCCTCGACCTCCTCGTCAGCGAGCCGGACATCGAAGGCTTCTTCCGCGTCTTCATGAAGAAGCTCATCGACGACAGCGACAGCATCTCCTGCAGCGTCTGGCTCCTCGGCGACGACGGCTCGCAGTGCGACCTGTGGATGGCATACATCGGCGACCAGCTCTTCACCCGGGAGCGGGCCGAGTGGGAGTCGCTGGCCCTGCCGCGCCGCTCCATGCAGGAGCACCTCGTCGACTATCAGCCGGGGTGGCGGGAGACGGTGGAGTACGCCGCCGCCGATCCGCGCCTGCCGCTCTGTGTGCGCACGTTTAATGAGCTGCGCGGCATCGAGACGCTCTTCGTCACGCCGCTCGTCCTGGCCACCCGCAACCTCGGCTGGGTGGCGCTGTCCACCGGCGCGGCGCCGGAGGAGTGGGCGGCCTGGCGCCGGGCCCTGCTCGAAGCCGTGGCCCGCCAGGCCACGCTGGCCCTGCACCAGAGCCGCCTCGCCGAGCAGAGCCGCGAAGAGGCCCGCCACCAGGCTGTCCTCGAAGA
>CAZYTO010000253.1:0-8652 GCA_964650405.1 uncultured Thermoanaerobaculia bacterium
CGCAACCCACTTCTGCCATCAGCCGGGTCCATGGGCGTTACCGTAATTGACGACGTCGGCTTTGGTGCGGAGGCCGGTCTTCGCCAGGACGCGCGTACGGTGCGTGCTGACGGTCTTCACGCTGAGGTTCAGGGCGTGAGCGATGGAGGTGACGGACATCCCCGACCCGAGGAGGCGGAGGACCTCGAGCTCGCGGTCGGAGAGGCGTTCATGGGGCAGGCTCGCGGAACCGCCGCGCACGATGTCGGCCGCGATCTTTTCGCTGATCCGGTCGCTCACGTACGTCCCGCCCCGGGCCACGCGCCGGATGGCCGCCAGGAGCTCTTCGGGGGAGCTGCTCTTCTCGACATAGCCCGATGCGCCGGCCCGCAGGGCACGCACGGCGAAGAGGTCCTCGGGGTGCATGCTCAGGATGATCACGGGCACACGGGGGTGCTCGCTCTTGACGTGGCGAATGAGCTCGAGTCCGCTGCGAACGCCGAGGCTGAGATCGAGAATGACCACGTCCACCGGGCGGGTGCGCAGGGCGGTCAGCAACTCATCGCCCGAGGCTGCCTCCGCGACGACCGTCAGATCGTCTGCCTCGACGATGAGCTGCCGCAGTCCCTTCCGGACCACGGCGTGATCATCGGCGATCACGAGTCGCGTCGGCATGGAAGCCTCGAACGGCACGACAGCGCCGCGGTGTCTCTCTCATGAAAGCGCCTCTGCCTGCCGGCGCAGGACCTGCTGCACGGCAAGCTCGACCTCCTCGATCGTACACGGCTTGGCCAGGTACACCGCCCCCGTCTCGTTCAGGAACCGCCGGGTGTCGGGGCTGAACGTATCGCCCGTGACGAAGAGGAACGACCTCTCCATCGTGGGGCGGCGCCGGATGATCTCCCCGTACAACGCCGGGCCGTCGAGATCGGGCATGCGCATGTCCGTGACCACCACGGCATAGGCATCGGCGGCGATCCGCTCCAGCGCGGCCCTGCCCGAGGCCACGACGTCGACGGCGTAGCCCTGCATGGAGAGGATGTCCGAGAATGCCGCCGCCACGTCGGGGTCGTCATCGACTACGAGCACGCGCATGGCCGCCGCCGGCGGCGCATCGGGACTGGCAACGGGAGAGGCTTCCGCCGCGTGCAGGGCGGCAGGCAGGCTGATGACGAAGGCCGTGCCGGCGTCGACTTCACTGCTCAAGGCGATGGTGCCGCCGTGGGCGCTGACGATGCCGTGGCAGAGGGAGAGGCCGAGGCCTGTGCCCTGGCCGGGCGGCTTGGTGGTGAAGAACGGCTCGAAGATGCGCGAGTGGAGCTCGGGCGGAATGCCGCCGCCGTTGTCCTCGATCTGCAGGATCACGCGCCCGCCGGCAGCGTCTGCGCTCGTGGAAAGGCGGATGATCCGCGGCCCGGGGCGCGAGCGCAGTGCGTGCTGGGCATTGCCCACCAGGTTGAGGACGATCCGCTCCAACTGCTGCGGATCGCCGGCCACGGCCGGCAGCGGCTGGGCCAGTTCCAGCTCCACGTCGATCTCGCTGGTCCGCAGGCCGTAGGCCATGAGATCGATGGCGGCGTGCACGACGTCGTTGAGGGAGACTGCCTCGCGCCGCGGCGGCTCCTGCCGGGCCAGGGCCAGGAAGTTCTTCACGATCCGTGAGCAGGTGTTCGCTGCCCGCAATACCTTGCCGGCACGGGCCTGCCGCAGGTCGTGGCTCAACTCGCCCTCGAGGAGCGATGCCTGGTGGATGATCACCGACAGGGGGTTGTTCAGCTCGTGCGCGATGCCGGCCAGGAGCGTGCCGAGCGCAGCCAGTTTCTCATTCTGGTGGAGCTGCTCGCGCTGCGTCCGGGCCGTGGCCCGATGCTCGGCCTCGCGGAGCTCCCGTTGAATGGCCGGGATGAGCAGGGCCAGGCTGTCCTTGGTAAAGAAGTCGTGAGCGCCCGACCTCATGGCCGTCACCGCCACGTCGTCGCCGGCGCTGCCCGAGACCAGGATGAACGGAATGTCCCTGCCGGCCGCCTTGAGCAGTTCGAGGGCCTGCAGGCCGCTGAAGCGCGGCATCACGTAGTCGGAGAGGATCAGGTCCCATTCTCCGGCGTCGAGGGCGGCCTGCATCTCCGCCTCGGTCTCCACGCGCCGTACGGACGGGAGATAGCCGCCCTTCACGAGCCGCAGCTCCAGCAGTTCCGCGTCGGACGGATTGTCCTCCACGATCAGGACGCGAATGGGCGTTTCGGTCATCTCTGTCCGCCTCCTTCGTAGCCGCGGCCGCAATTACGAAGTCGTGGGAATGGGCTCATTGAGCACCGTCCAATAGAGACCCAATTGTCGCGCCGCGTCGACGAAGCTGTCGAAGTCAACCGGTTTCCGGACATAGCTGTTTGCATGAAGATCCCCTGCCTTGATCAGGTCGTCCTGTTCAGTGGAGGTCGTGAGAATGACCACCGGGATGTATCGCGTACGGTCGTCCTGGCGCAGCCGCGCCAGCACCTCCAGTCCGCCCACTCGCGGCAGCTTGAGGTCGAGCAGGACGACGACCGGCTGCTCCCGGGTGTCGCGGCCGGCGTGGCGGCCCTCGGCGAAGAGGTACTCGAGCGCTTCCACGCCGTCCCGGGCCACGACGACCGGGTTGGTGATCCTGGCCCTGGCGAAGGCCATGAGCGTGAGCTCGATGTCGTCCGAGTTGTCTTCGACCAGCAGAATGGGCAGTTGCTTCAAGACGTACCTCCCAATGTGAAGTAGAACGTGGCACCCGCACCCTCGACGCTTTCGGCGGAAACGAGACCGCCGTGCCGGGTGATGATTCGCTTGACCGTGGCCAGGCCGATTCCGGTGCCCTCGAACTCGGACTCGTTGTGCAGGCGCTGAAAGGCGCCGAACAGCCGGGCCGCGTAGGCGGCGTTGAACCCGGCACCGTTGTCGCGGACAAAGAAGGCCGGCTGGCCCTCGAGCGTCGTTTGCCCGACCTCGACGCGCGCCGCCTCGCGGTTTCCCGTGAACTTCCAGGCATTCCCAAGAAGGTTCTCGAACACGATGCCCAGCAGGTGCGGGTCGGCCGAGGCGCTGAGGCCCGGCTCGATGACGCAGTCGAGGTTCCGCTCGGGATTCCGCCGGACCAGCTCCGCGGCCGCCTCCCGGGCCACGGCCGTCACGTCCACGCTGCCGCGCTCCAGCGGCCGGCGCGTGACCTGGGCCAGGTGGAGCATGTCGTCGATGAGCTGGGCCATCTTCTGCGTACCGGCGCGCACCCGCCCGAGGTAGTGGACGCCCCGCTGATCGAGCATCGGTGCGTAGTCGGAAAGGAGCGCCTTGCTGAAGCCGTCGATGGCCCGGAGCGGGGCCCGAAGGTCGTGCGACACGGAGTACGAGAACGCCTCCAGCTCCCGGTTCGCCGAGGCCAACTCCCGGCCCTGCGCCTCCAACTGACCGGTGCGCGTCTCCAGCTCCCGGGTGCGGTCCGCCACCCGCCGCTCCAGGTTCGCGCGCGCCTCTTCGATCTCGGCGCTCCGGCTCTCGATCTCAGCCAGCATGTGGTTGAAGGTACCGACGAGCTGCTCGATCTCCGCCGCGCCGCGCACCACGGGCGCGCGAACGGAGTAGTCCTTCCGCTTCGACACGACGGCGGCGAGAGAGGCGAGGTCGAGGATGGGGCGGGAGAAGATCCGCTGCGGCAGTTGCGAGATGAGGATGGCGATCAGGAGCGCCGGGATGGCCACCAGGGCGGTGACCAGGGCGAATCGCCGCCAGGTCTGTTCGTATTCGTCGAGGTCCGCCCGGATGAAGAGCGTCCCCAGCGGACGGCCGCCGGCGGCGATGGGGCGGTAGACGGTGAGCTCGTGATCGGTGAAGCGATATCCGGCCGAAGTGGCCCGGAGGTCGCCGCTCTCCGCGGCCACGGCCCCGTCGCGCCGGTACACGGCGAAGGGGCGGCCGTCCACGACGATCCCGGCCGACTTCACCGCCGCTCTTGTCTTCAGCGAGCTGAGGATGGTGGCGGCGGTATCGACGTCATTGAAATCGACGGCCGCCCCGACGTTGAAGGCGATCAGGTCCGCCACCGTCTCCTGCCGCCGCAGCAGGCTGCTCTTCACCTCTTCCAACTGGAAGAAGAGCAGCGCCAGGCTGGCGGCGAGAAGGGCCGTGCCGCTGCTGATGACGCTCAGCCATCCCAGGCGGCGCCCGATCGACGGGGAGGGCGACATCAGTGCCGCCCTCCTTCCTCGCGCATCTCTTCGACGATGTGCCCGAGACCCAGCAGTTGCGACGACGCCTTCAACCCGGCCCGCTCGATGGCCGCGTTGTTGATGTCGAAACGGATGCGGTTGTCCTCGGTGGTGACCAGGCCGATCATTCCGCCTCTCTGCGCGAACTGATCCATGTCGCTCACCGTCAGTACAGGAACCCCGCGCAGAACGGTGAAGAGCGGCTGCAGGTTCGCGCGCTCCGAGGCGCTGACGAAGAGAAGCTCGCACTGGAGGGCCTCCTCTCTTCGGCTCAGGAGCCGGATGCGGATGCCTCTCCCGCGGATACTCTGGCTGCGGACGACGTCACTGAGCGCGGAGCCGAAGGGATCCCTGCCGATGACGCCGATCACGAATGGGGCGCCGGGATCGGCACCGGCTGGGGACGGCCAGCGGATGTAGGCAGCGAACTTGTAGAGAAACGCCGCCTTGACCTGATACTCGGGCGCCGTGACGTCCCCGGCGCCTGCGTGAGCGACGCCGAGGCTCGCCAGCAGCAGCAACGGCCAGAGCCCGATCCGGCGGGCCATCACGATCCTCGGCCGAAGCGGCTCATGAGGTTGACGAAGACTCCCCGCCGGAGGAACGTCCGCGTGGAGATGTCGGTGAACTCGCCGTGCCCCTTGCGGAGCAGGTTCTGCCCCATCACGGAGACTTCGAGCCCGTTGCGAGGCTGCCAGCCGTAGCGGAGGTCGACCGCCGAATACGCAGGCACGGCCGGGCTCGACCGCTCCGACACGCGCCGGGCGATGACGTCGAATTCGCCCCGCTGCCCGGGAAGGTCGAGCGAAGAGCGCAGCCGCCAGCTCCGCCGCGGGTCCCGCCCCATCTGGGCAACGACGCCGGCGTGGTCGTTGCTGCCCGGCCTCAGGGCGAGATGCTCGTTCAGACCGTTGAATCCTCCGCTCAGGCGCCAGCGGTGCGTCGCCTGCCACGAGGCCCAAAGCTCCGCCCCGCTGGTGGCCCCTTCCATTCCATTCGCATAGAAGAGCGACCTCCGGCTGGGGGCGAGCTCCTGGGTCCGCAGGTGATCGTAGAACGAGCGAAAGACCGTCGCGGAAAGCGTCAGCGACGGAGCGGGTTGCCCGCGATATCCGAGCTCGTACACCCTGGCGATCTCGGAGACGACCGTCGGGCCGCCGGTGAGGATGAAGGGCGGATTGCCCGGAACGAACGTGTCGCGATCGAGGCGCGACGGCGCGCGCACCGTTCGCGATGCCGCGGCCCACAGCAGGTGATCCGGCGCGGCCCTCCAGGCCAGGCGCGCGCTGGGCAGAAACTCGCTTCCGGTGTAGTCGTTGTGCTCACTCCTGGCCCCGACGCTCAGCCGTACCGCGCCGGGCAATGCGATCTCGTCCTGGCCGAAAACCGCGGCCCATTTCTGATTCACGTCCGCCGGCAGGAACGCCACCACGGCGCTGTTGGTGACCCGGTCCATGCCGTACCGATACTCCCCTCCCCAGGCGAAGGTATGGATGCCCGCCAGCCGGCCCGAGTGGAGGAACTGCAGGTCGAAGATGTTCAGCCGCTCGGCGAACGTCGGCGGCACGGTGCGCTCCGTGCGGTCGAAATAGCCCTGGACCGTGACGGCGGTGCCGTTGGCCAGACTTCGCTTCCAGAGGCCCGTGAGGTTCATGCCGGAGAGCGGGATCACGCCGAGGGCGAGGTGGGTACCGGTGACGGAGATCGTGCCGGGCGGCGGCTGGCCCTCGGACCCGCGATACGCGGCGCCGAGGAACGTCAACTGGTCCGTGCCGCGCGTCCAGTCGCCCCGGAACCCGGCCAGGGCCCGATGCCCGGCGTCGTCCTTCATCGTGCCGTTCGCCGTCTCGGTGCGCTCGAGGTTGAAGTACTTGCCGTACGCGCGCCAGGCACCGTCTGCGCCGGCCTTCGCGCCATAGCGCAACAGCCCGATCGTCCCGCGGTTGCCGCCTCCGGCCGCGAGGAGACCTCCCACGGTATTCGCCGCGGAGCGGGTGATGACGTTGATGACGCCATTGACCGCGTTCACGCCCCACAGCGTCCCGCCCGGCCCGCTGATCACTTCGATGCGCTCGACGTCTTCCAGCGGCACGTCCTGGACATCCCAGAAGACGCCGGAGAAGAGCGGCGTATAGACCGACCTGCCGTCGATGAGGACGAGGAGCTTGTTGGCCGCCGAGTTGATGAATCCGCGCGCGCTGACCGTATAGGACGTAGCGCTCACCTGCACGACGTCGAGGTTCGGCGCCAGGCGCAAGGCCTCGGCGAGGTTCCGGGCACCGGCCCGCCGGATCTCGTCGCCCGTGATGACGAAGACCGATGCCGCCGCGTTGGCGAGGGTCTCGGATCGCCGCGACACGGACGTGATCTGCAGCCTCATCAGCGATTGCAGGTCGAGGTTGGCCAGCTCCCCGGGAGGCTCCTCGCGCGGCGGCGGCTCCTGCTGCGCGATGAGGCGTCCACCGGTCAACGCCAGCAGCAATGCCGCCCACCGGATGGCCTTCCCCGTAACACTCCTGACCCGAGCCTCAGGTCCGGCAGAAACGGCGTCTCCCGCCTGCCTGGCAGCACCAGACGGGTCCGGCCTAATACCAATTAAAGGAAGGATCACCGGAATGAATTATGGACCACCCCCCTGCCCCTCGCAAGAGCCGGTGTCCGGTCCCGTTGTAGGAGGAATTCCGAGTCGATGGGCCAATCGTTAACCGGCCATTAACCGGTAATGCCAACCTGGACGGGCCGAACTGCGTATTGGATGACGTAGCCAGAACGCGACGACGATCCGACAATGACCACCGGTTCCGAGCTGTCGTTTCAGTGCCCGTTCTGCCGGGGCCGGCAGACGATCCGCTGCGGCGAGTTCCCCTACGTGCGCTCGCAGCTCATCGTGAGACTGGAATGTTGCGACGTTCTGCCGGGCGGAATCTCGCCGGATGATCTCTCCGAGATCGCCAACGAAATCGCCGATGCTTTGCTTGCGGAGAACGTACAGGCAGAGGTCCGGGAGGTGCTTGCGGTTCGCTGATCTGGTCGCTTATTCGCTTACTCGCTTATTCGCTTACTCGCTTATTCGCTTACTCGCTTATTCGCTTATTCGCTTATTCGCTGGTCGCTGTTCGCTCGTCGTTTGCGGCACGATCGAGATTCAGCGGGGGCTGGACTTCATGGCGTCGTACATCGAGTGAATCTGCTCGCTGAGGAGCTGGAGGACCGAGGGCCAGGCGCTTGGGTTGGCGTCGAGCATGGCCAGGAACGTCTCCCTGCGCACGAACCCGATCCGCGCGGGAGTGGTGACGATGGCGGTGGCGTCATGCGGCCGGCCGGCCACGACCTCGCTGACGCTGAGAATCTCGCCCGCGCCGGCCTTGTGCATGACCCGCGGCAACCGGCCCGGAATGGCCCCAAGCAGATCGACCTCGCCGCTGTGGATGACATAAATGCCCAGTGCCGCCTCGTCCGCGCGGAACAGCACATCGGCAGGCTGGTGAACGGCAGTGTCCCCGAGGTTGGTGAGCAACTCGTGTAAGAGAGAGCGGTCGGCGGTGGTCGTCATCGGCTTCCTCGCAGCCGTCACTCTCGGCGCCGCCCGCCGCGACAGCAGTGACAGCGATCACCCGTTGCCGGTGCGGTGATCACAGGGACGGCTTTGCACCTAAGTCAGAAGCATCGGTCTCGGCGCAAGGCTGAAAGGCTGAAAGGCTGGAAGGGCCAAGGCAGCACGGGCGTCCGTCCCTTCCAGCCTTTCCAGCCTTTCAGCCTTTCAGCCTTTCCAGCCTTCACGTCCCTAGTCTCCCGTCCGGTGCTCCGTGATCTGGAACTTCAGGAAGCGGTGCACGGCGTCGAGAGCGGCCGCGTCTTTGGTCGTGATGCGCACGCGGCCGCCGGCGGGGAGCTCTTCGTAGCGGTAGGTGATGGCCTGGGCCTTGGCCTTCATCGTCAGGGCGCCGTCGGGCATCGTGCCGTGCACGAACTGCGGCTTGGCGAAGTCGTTCTTCGTGAAATCGGCGGCCACGGTGCGGAGGTGGGCCCGGATGGCCTCGATGCTCTTCGTGTCGTTCGGATCATTCGCCGTCAGCTCGATGGCTCCGCCGTCCTCGAGGACGCGGAAGTGATGCGTGGTGGCTTCGTGGGACATGCCGAAGGCGTCATGGTGCTGATCGACGCTGGCGGCGTGGTCGTGCTGACCGTCATGCTGGGCGTCGTGCTGCGTCTCGTGTTGCGCATCGTGTTGGGCCATATGCGCGGCGTGGTCGGGGCATTGCATAGTGCAGAGCAGAAGCAGAGTGGCGATCATTCGTTCGTTGTCCTTTCCATCGTCAGACCGACATTCAGATCGATGAGAGAGTCGAGCAGGTGGGCCGGTTCGCCGTCGGGCAGAGTTGCCAGCGTTGCGCTCCACGACGCGACGATCGCCGCCAGGGCGTCGCGGAGGGCATGCATCTCC
>CAZYTO010000254.1:0-8493 GCA_964650405.1 uncultured Thermoanaerobaculia bacterium
GTGGTGTTGCTGCTGACGTCGCGCAAGGCCGCGGAGCTGACGAAGATCGCCGTCATCAGCAGCGTAAAGACGCCGAGGGTGGCGTAGTAGTCGGCGATGGCGAAGGGCGCGTTGCGGTCGATGCTGGAAAGATTGAATTCGCCGAGGATCTCATCGGAGCCGAGGGCACCGCAGACCGCCGCGGCGATGAGGAGGAGGAAGACCCAGGGCATCCAGGAGCGGAGCCAGTAACGGAGCTCGAAGGAGGTGAGGTGCCGGAACATGCCCGCCGTCAATTCCAGGCCCGCAGCTTCGTGAAGAAGACGTCTTCGAGGTCGGGAGTGCCGGGTGTGAAGCCTTCCCCGAGGGGTGTGGGACTGTAGAGGTGGAGCAGGCGGCGCCCGCCGGAGAGCTTCGTGTAGACGACCTGGTATTGCTCCTCGTAGCCGGCCAGCTCGGCGTTGGCGATGGAGCGCTGCCAGATCCTTCCCTGCAACTGCGTCACGGCATCCTGCGGCCGTCCCTGGTAGAGCACCCGCCCGCGGTTGATGATGGCCATGCTGGTGCAGAGGTCCGCGACGTCGGCCACGATGTGGGTGGAGAAGATGACGATGACCTGCTCGCCGATCTCGGCCAGGAGGTTGTAGAAGCGGTTGCGCTCGGCGGGATCGAGGCCGGCCGTGGGCTCGTCGACGATGAGCAACTGCGGATTGCCGATGAGGGCCTGGGCGATGCCGAAGCGCTGGCGCATGCCGCCCGAGAAGCCGGTGAGGGCGCGCTTGCGGTGCTCGTAGAGGTTGCAGCGCTGGAGCATCCAGGCCACGCGGTCGTTGCGCTCGCCGGCGCTGGTGATGCCCTTGAGCAGGGCGATGTGGCGGAGCATCTCCTGCGCCGAGGTGCGGGGATAGACGCCGAACTCCTGGGGCAGGTATCCGAGGCGGCGCCGCACTTCGTAAGGCTGCTTCAACACGTCGAGGCCGTCGAGGGTGACGCTGCCGCTGTCGGGCTCCTGCAACGTAGCCAGCGTGCGCATGAGTGTCGACTTGCCGGCGCCATTGGGACCGAGGAGGCCGAACATGCCCGGTGGAATGGTGAGGGAGACGTCGCTCAGGGCCTGAACGCCGTTGGCGTAGGTCTTGGAGAGGTGGTCGATGAAGAGGGGCATGGTCGCTTAGTCGCTTAATCGCTTAATCGCTTAATCGCTTAATCGCTTAATCGCTTATTCGCTTATTCGCTTAATCGCTTATTCGCTTAATCGCTTATTCGCTTATTCGCTGAGTCATTACGCGCGGGAATGGTTATGGTTACAGCGCGGGCGAAATCCGGCTTCCGGAGGACTTTGTGCAAAGCCGGAAGATCCCCTCACGGTCCCTCAGCTGAGTGTGCGCAGTCGATCCACGTCACGCCGGATTGCGCTGCGGGACCGACCCTCTCCCGCTGGGAGAGGGTGGCGCTGACTCGCTCGCGTTGCCATCGCGATTGCTCCAGCAAGTGAACGAGCTGTCGCCGGGATAGGCATTCAGGCAGAACGGCCGAACGTCCCGTGCCCCACCCTCTCCCGGGGAGAGGGTCGGCCATGGAGCGCGCAATCTCGCGCAGAAGTGAGTCAGCTCCAGAGCCGTCAGCGCGGAGTGGCCGGGGTGAGGGGCTTTCCTTTGGGCCACTTCCCATTCGAGCGATGGAGAGCTACTGTCTCCGGAGAAGGTTGCCTGGAGGGGACGCGATGCATCTCAGGACACTCGTGCTGCTGCTCAGCCCCGGTCTGCTCGTTGCCGCCGCGCCGCATCGCCCTGCTGTGGCCGCCCTCTTCGCGAACACCAGCTTCCGGCGTCTCGACCGGCTGGAGCTACTGCCTGAGCCGGTCCGGAGCAATCTGCTGTCGCACTTCGGGAAGGCGGAACCGGGGTTCAAGTCGCAGATCGCGAACCCGAATGAGCCGTTCAATTCCGGCGACGCCATCGACATCCGCTTCCCGATGCGGCGCCTGATGTTTGCGGGAGCGAGCGAGACGCTTTCGTTTGCCTACTACGTCCATGGCGGCATCGCCCTGCACTATCACCTCGTCATCTACCAGCGCGGAACGACGGAACCTGTCTTTTCCGGGACGTTGATCGCCAGTCGCGGCGGGCGCTATCGCGAACCGCCGGCCACGATCGACGAGTTGAAGCAGTGGCTCAGTGCGGGGGACGTCACCGGCGACGCCGCGGAGATTCACGACTGGTAGAACGCGCAGCACTCGGCACTCGCGGGCTTGCACCTAACGTCCCTATCGGACGATGAAGATGAAGGCTGAAAGGCTGGAAGGCTGGAAGGGAAGCCCGTGCTGCCTCCGGCCCTTTCAGCCTTTCAGCCTTCCAGCCTTTCGTCACAGCGCATCCCCCGGCTCAGGAGCGATGCGGCGCCCGGCGCTTCACCAGCTCCCCATGCTCGCAAAGCCGTGCTTCCCGTTCATCTCCCGGGCGAAGACGTCGCCGTCGACGACGGCCCGGACGACGGTCGTGTCGTGGCGGTCGTGGTCGACGACGAGCATGTCGATGTTCTTTCCGGCGGGGCGGGCGAAGACGTACGTCCAATCGCCGCTGCGGTTGGAGCGGGTCTGGACGATGGGCGAGTAACCGTCGCGGATGGAGTCGCGGAGGATGGCGGCCACGTCGCGGCGGTCCACGGTCCCGCTGCCCTCGAACGTGGCCACCTGCACGTCGTGCACCCCCTTGGGATGCGCGACGCGGACGACGAAGCGGGCCAGGCCGAAGAAGGGGATGGGGGTGCGGTGCAGTCCGGGCGTCCGCTGCATGGCGTCGACCACTTCCTCGAAGCCGGCGCGCAGCGGGATGGCGAAAAGCACCAGGGCCAGGGAGAGCAGCAGCAGACGCTTAGTCATGGTCGTCATCCTTATCGGACTTGTCTTTCCCGGACTTGTCTTTGTCGGACTTGTCCTTGTCGGACTTGTCGTGCCTGCCTTTGTGCTCGCCCTTGTCCCGATGCTGGTAGTCCCGATGCTCGTACTCCGTCACGTGGGGGATGCCGAAGTTGCCCTCCAGGGAGGCCAGCCGGTCGATGTCGATGGTGCCGACCAGGTTGACGATGGTCAGCTCTCTGGCCTCCGCGGAGAGGACGAGGAGACCCATCGGCGTGTCGCCGTTGCTCATGTCGAGGTAGATCTCGGTGTTCTCGCGGTACCCCTTCACTTTCACCAGCCGCTTCCACGACGGTCCGAGCTGGGCGCGGATCTTGTCGATGACGGCCCGGTCGTACGCACCCTCCCGTTCGAACTCGTAGCTGCGGACGTAGACGCCCTGCAGCCCTTTGATGATGTCGCGGGCCTCGCGTTCGCCGGCGCCCTGGAGGAACTTGGCGGCCAGGCGAAGCATGGGGCCGTCGAGCGTGACGTCGGTGGTCTCGGTGGCCTTGTCGGCCAGGTCGGGGACGTCGATGTTGAGGCGCTGCTGGGCCGTGAGCGGCACGGCGGCGAAGATCAGAGTGGCGAGGAGGAGAAGCCATTTACGCATGACGGTGTCCTTTCGTTCGACAGACACGGCGGTCTGTCCTGAATGAGTCAGTGGGTTCCGAGCTCCCGGACGTGCTCGCGGGCGGCGTGCACCTTCGAGCTGGTGATGCGCAGCGCAAGGAGTACTTCCGCTTTGGCGCGCTCACCCTCGAGGCGTGCAAGGTCGGCGATGCGCTGTTGCTGCCGGCGCTCGATTTCATAGTGAGTGATCCAGGCGCCGCCGCCGAGCGTCAGCAGGACGGCGGCTGCCACGGCCCGCCGCCACGGCGCGTGTGCCGAGGGAGGGCGCTTTGCTGCTTCTTGTTCCTGCTCCACCCGCTGCATTACCCGTGCGGCGAACCCGGCCGGCGGCCGCTCGGGGCGAAGGAGGCGCTTCAGATCGTTTTCCAGTTCCATCACAGGTCTCCCAGAGCTTCCCTCAGCGACTGCAGTGCGCGGTGCAGGATGCTCTTCACGGTGTTCACCGGTTTTCCCACGATCCGGCAGATGTCGGACGGATCGAGGTCTTCCTGATAGCGAAGGGTGAGGATGAGGCGCTGCATCTCCGGCAGCCCGGCGATCTGCTCGCGGACGCGCCGGTCGAACAGCGGGTCCCGAGGCTCGGCGGACGTGACCACCGGCGGTGCGTCGTCGAGCGGCACGACCACCCGGAACTTCGCCCGCCGCGTCGCATCGATGCAGCGGCGCGAGGTCACCTGGCGCAGCCAGTGGACGAGGTGGGAGGCCGACTCCAGCTCGCCGATGGAGCGGTAGAGCTGCAGAAAGACGTCCTGGGCCAGCTCTTCCGCCCGCGTCCGGTCGTTGAAGAACGTCCGGGCGATGGAGAAGACCATGGCTTCGTGGTCCCCGATCAGCGACGCGAAGGCCTCGTGATCGCCCTCCCGGGCCCGCTGGAAGGTATTGGCCGTTACGTCCGCCGGCGCAGGTGCCATCGCCAGAACCGTCATCACGGGAGCTATATACGCGGGAAATGGGGGATCGATTGCAGTGAGCAACGGCGTTCCGGTCGCTGGATTTGATGGGGCGAGCGGAGGGCGGCGAGCGGCGAGCGGGAAAACCTGGCTCCGCTCGCCGCTCGCCGCCTACCCGCTCGCCCGCGAAAAGCCCAAGTGCTTCGCTCTTGACTTTTATTCAGCCGCGCGGCTGAATATCACCATCGAGTCCGAACGTGAATCATTACCGGTTTCGGGGCGCTCGGAATGTTGCGATCCGGAAAAACCGCTTCCCCGTCCGGTGCTCGGAACGCCCGCATCATCGCCTGCCTCTGTGGCGCGGCCCTAGTTGGTTTGACGATCTGGGCGCTAGTCACGCTGATGGCGTAGGGCACGACGCACCGCAACCAGTGCCGTTCCTTCTTCCTTCTTCCTTCTTCCTTCTTCCTTCGCCCTTCCCCGCTACGACCTCATCTTCCGGCTGTGTTGCACGAACGTCTTTGGCTTCTCGGCCGCCGCGGCAGGTTTCGCGGCCGCCAGTGCCTTCGGTGCCGCCGCGGCGGGTTGCGGCGGGTTGCGGAGGAAGTTGTAGAGCAAGGTTCGTTCGCCGGGAGTCATGTCGCGGGTCACGGGCATGAAGCGGAAGTTCTCGAAGGCCGCCTCGTCGGTCAGCTTGAAGAGAATCGAGGCGTACTTCACCACCTGCGTTTCGTCGTCGAGCCGCAGCCAGTTGTCCATGCAGGGAGCGAGGGCGTTCCAGTTGGCCAGGACGTGGCTGTAGACGTTGTCCCAGGTCGGATCGAGCTGCGCGATCTGATTGTCGGCCGGCAGCGTGCGCACATACATGTACGTGTACACCTGCGTGTCGATGCCCCCCGAGGGCGGCGTCTGGCCCGGCCCCGGCAGCGGGAGGTAGGAAACGATGCCTCCCGTGGCGGCACTGACCGGGAACGAGAACGTACCGCCGGCCACGGTCGTCACCGGGAAGGTGCTCTCCACCGTACCGCCATCCGCCGAGAGGACGCAGACCGTCACCGGGATTCCGGCGCCCGCGGGCACGGCCCGGTCATAAACCTGGAATTGGACTGTCTGCAGATCGCCCTGGTTGAGGTAGAGATTCGGGATGAGCGGGATGGCGCGAAGGGACGATTCCGTCAGCAGCACGTGCCCCGAGGCATCGCGGAGCTGGAGGTCGTTCGCGGCGCCGAGCGCCGCCGCGTCGGACGCGACCGCCAGCGTAACGATGCCGGCGGTCTTGTCGTAGGCGTCCTTGTCATACTGCGGATAGTCGAAGCTGGCCAGCGTTACCGGCTTGCCGGACTTCGGATCGACGGCCACCACCGACAGCGCGCCGAACTTGTGCTTGGTCCGGTCCAGATCGACCTCACTGATGCTGTTCGACAGATCGAGCGTGAGCGTCCTGCCGTCCAGGCGGGCAAAGGCGGCACCGACGCTCGGCGGGCCCTGGGGATCATCCGGTCCGGTCACGAGCGCGCGGTCGCCCGGCTCGCAGACCGGCTCGCCCTTCCGCCACAGTCCGATGACGCCGGCCATGTAGCCGCGGGCCGGGTTGGGCTGGAAGCCGCCGCCCTTCAACTGCTTGATGAGCTGCGCGGGCAGGCCGGCGGCCTGAAGATCCTGCGAGGTCTGCACCGCGTCGTTGAAGTAGATGGTGCGGTAGGCGTTCCACCGCACGGTGAGCCCCAGCACGTCGTCGGCGGACAGGGCCTTCTGCAGGGCCTGGAGGGCGGGCGAGTCGAAGGCGTCGATGCGCAGGCCGTCGTCCTTGGCGAAGCTCGTCTGCCAGATCACCGAGGCGACGCCGGCGATGGCGCCGGTGGTGTTGCGGAGGAAGTTGATGTAGCGCGCCGTGAAGCGTGTGCGGCGGGGCGCCGCGATCCGGCAGCCCCCCTCGATGCCGAAGCTCATGGCGTCGAAGAAGAGCTGGGAGGTGACGCCGCCGTACGGCTCGAGGTCGACCAGCATGCCGATGAAGTTCGCCGGCGAGCCGGCGAAGGGATCATCCTGCACCAGCCCCTTGCCGAGGTCGGCGCCGGTGACTTCGGCGTCGTAGAACGTCGAGCGGTGCGTGCCGTCGGGATTCCAGCTCAGGCCCTTCACGGCGGCGATGGCTTCCTTCCGGTAGGCCGCCACCTTCTTGGCCACCTTCGGGAAGACGGGTTCCGCGTCGGCTTCGTCGTAGAACCGCGCGTAGTTGTTCGTGGTGATCGGGTCCCAGGTGACCTGGCCGCTGAAGTAGATCCGCGGTGTCTCGAGAACGCTCACGACCGACCTCCCTTCTTCTTCGTGCTCGTGTAAAGGAAGGCGGGCCCCGCCACCAGGGTGGGATCGGCCAGAGGCGTGGTGAGTGCGTCCAGCGCCGCCATGCGCAGGTCGAACATGGCCCGCACGGCGTTGCCGAGCTCTCCGCTCTTCCCGGTCACGGCCCGCCGCAGTGCATCCACCATCTGCGAGTAGGCCAGGTTGCAGGCCTTCTGCGCCGCCCGGGCCGCCTTCGGATCGTTCGAGAAGTCGTGCGAGCCGGGATCGGGAATGGCGGGATAGACGGCTGTCCAGTCCACGCCGAGCTTCTCCGGCCCCCACTGATACCCGAGCGGCGTGTTGGCCTTGGTCAGCACCAGGTTCCTTAAGCACTCGCCGAACCGGTAGTAGTGAGCGAGGTCATTCTGGAAGTCGAGCGGGCTCTTCGGCGTCCCTTCTCCCTCGGAAATGATGTCCTGGATGGCCTGGTGCGCATCGTCGTAGTTGTTGACGGCGAAGAGCTGGCCGGCAAAGAACTGCGAGTCGTCGATCTGGTGGCGATCAGCCGTCCATGCGCTGGCGGGAAGCTTGGAGAGGAACAGGTCGAGGGCCATATAGAACTGGCCGATGGTGACGGTCTGCGGCACGGCCGGCGCCGCGGCCAGGAGCGTGTGCACGGGAAAGTCGGGCGGGTCCTCGGGCTGCTCGATGTCCACGCCCTGCTGCATGGCGGCCTCGGAGAACGGCAGGATGTGGATGATGAGCGGCTTGCCGCCGGGCGGGCCGATGTCACCCGGCAGTGGGCCGGGATAGACGGGCGGGGTGAGCACGGGATCGCCGCCGAGGGCGTTGAGGATGTTGCAGGCCAGGCACATGTGAATCATTTCCTGCAACGCCACGGAGCGGATGCGCCCCGCAGCCTCGGGGTTCTGCCCGTCCGGGATGGAGAACAGTGCATAGAGATACGGCGGGAGGGTGCCGAACTCGACGCCGATCGCGGTCTGCAGCATCGCCCACGCGTCGTGGACGGTGAGAATCGGCTTCCATTTCAGGCGGATCATCGTGCCTCCATGGAGAAGTGCCTGGTGTCTCGCAACAGCGGTGAAGGGACCCGCGAAACGCTACCACATTTTTTCAGGATGTCGGCTCTTCAGGCGGTGCGGCGCGAAGGGGGTGGTGACGGCGCGATGCGGCGGCGGGCGGCGGCTGGAAGCCGCTGGGCCAGCCGCCTGGAAGGCGGCGCTCCCGAATCTTCCGGCGCTCCCGAATCTGCCGCTGTCTGTCGATTTCGGGAGTCTCGAACGTCGGTACTGCACTGGAGGAATGATGAAATCGACGGCTTCGCGACTCGTACTCGGCATCTGCTCGCTGCTGCTCTTCTTCGGCGCGTTCGCACACGCGAAGGCGTATCCGGCGGCCGCGGCGGCCATCGACCATGTGAGCCTGCGCCCGGTTTACGCGAAGGACTTCAAGGTCCTGTGGCTCGCGGACTCGACGACGCTGGCAACGGTGGCCCTCCTCTTCGCCATGCTGGCCATCCGGCCGCCGGTCAGCTCCCGCGCTCTCCTGCTGGGCATCGCCCTCATTCCGGCCGCGACGGCGACCCTCATCTACATCTTCGTCGGCGCGTTCTACGCCGCACACCTGCTGATCGGCACCGCCGTGGCGGCGGCGGTGGCGGCAATCCCGAGCACGAGCCCGTAACGCCTCTGATGATTGAGGGGGTAGGGAAACAAGCGTTCCCAACACTCCTTAGATAGTTCCTGTCCCAGAATAGCTGAGACCGCGCCGAGTTTGACGGCGGAAGTACGT
>CAZYTO010000255.1:0-8482 GCA_964650405.1 uncultured Thermoanaerobaculia bacterium
CAAGCGCCGGGGCGGGCGGGGGAAACCTGCCCTGGCGCGCGGCTGGCGGGGGCAGCCTGCCGGCATACGGGCTGCTGATGCAATCGGGAATCCGCTCCCGACCGCCGGCCGATCGGTATGCGGACGCCGAGGGCAAACGATGGGCCGGTCGCCATCAGGCGCTCGCGGAAGCCGGTGACGGTATAGCGGCAGTAGCGGTACCGGAGGAACACGGTTATGCGCTGCCAGGTGTGGCCGAGCTCGGCTTCGGCATTCCATGGTTTGGCCGACTCGAGGTTCTTGACGCTGACGAAGCTCGGGCCGGTGCCGAGGAGGATCGGCCAAGGCCCCGAGGAGCGGGAGTAGGTGACGTCGAGGTGCGTGGCCAGGAGCTCGACGGAGCCGCCATACTCCTCGGCGACGGCGAGGCCCAGGTCATTGCGGCGCACGAGGAGCTCGACGTCCGCGATGTAACCGTTCTTCGATCCCGAATCCTTGTACGAGTAAAAGCCGGCGGACGGGGCGACGTCGAAGCGCGTCTGACCGGCGGCGCAGACTGTCCCGACGACCATGCACAACAGGACCATCCGAGAGAGGAACCGCGGAACCCGTGGGTTGGTCATGACGCTGATTGATACGTGCATGACGTGCGGAGCGTCGGCGCCGTACAATCGATGAGTCGCGAAAAGGACGCCTGTGATCGTGAGCCGGCAGGGCAATGCATCGGGAACCCGGCAGCGCCTCGGCCTCGGCGTCGCAACAGCCACGGTGCTGCTGGCGGTCGTCCTGCCGGCACGCGACACTGGCTCGTCCTCGTTCGCCCGGGAGCAAGGGGAGGGTATTGATGCTCCGGCGACCGTGGCCACGGACGTCAACGGCGTCGAGGAGCCGACCACGGCTGCGCTGCGCAAGGGCGGCGTCACGCATCAGGTGACGGCCTTCATCCGGCGCGTCAGCGTTCCACCGGAGGTCTTCCATGTTCGCGTTGAATGGTCGTACCGCGGCAGCGACGGTGCGAGGGCGGCCGGCCGTTTCGAGCTGCCCTCCGGCTACACCGACTCGTCCGATCCCGTGCTGGCGACGGGCGGCGATCACGCCACGACGATCTACGCCGTCGGGCGGGTGATGAACCGCGATCCCGGCAACGACATATCGATCAATCCTGCGTCGATCCGCGTTTGGCAGTCGCTCGACGGCGGCGCGTCGTTTCCCGGGACGGGCTCGCAGGTCGACATGCAGCCGGCCGGTTCTTCGCTCACCGTCGACAAGCCGTGGATCACGATCTCCTCGGACGGGATCGTCTACGTGGCCTGGGTGCGTCTCGACCTGACCGGCGGCGGGCAGAGCCGGATCCTTTTTCGCCGCAGCCGCAACGGCGTGACGAAGTCGCACATCTGCTGCGGCGGGCCGCCGGCGTGGGACGCGCCGCTCGCCGTCTCGCCGCCCAGCGATGTCACCGGTCCGCAGATCGTCGTCGATGCCGCCGGTTTCGTGTACGTGATCTGGACGGACTTCGGGGCGCGGCAGATCCGCATGGCGCGGTCGCTCCATCCGGCCGCCGCCGCCGACGGGAGCGAGGCCGCCGCCTTCGCCGGCGCCCAGACGGTCGCGACGTTCACGCGCATCGGCTCCGGCTCGGGCGCGAACACGATTTCCGGCGGGATCCGCGTCCTGCCGCTGGCCAGCGCACAATACGACGCCGCCACGAACGAGATCGTCATCGCCTGGACCGAAGGCGAAAGCGACGGCGGCGCACACACCGGCGTCCGGCTGGTCCGCGGGACTGCCGGCGCGCTCACGACGTTCTCGCCAGTGAGTCTCGATACGGTGAACGTCGCCGGCGCGGACCAGTTCACGCCCGCGGTGGCCGTCACGGACGGAGGCAATGTCCTCCTGGCGTGGTACGACCGCACCGGTGCCGCGATGGAGTACCAGGAACGGATCGTCGAGCTGACGCCGGCGGGCGCGGTCGTTGCGCAGGCAGCACCCGGGCCCATGTGCCAGGCGGCCATCGTCGGTGAGTATCAGGGACTCGCGCGCGTTCCTTCGACGGCAGGCGGGCGGTGGCAGGTCGCGTGGGCGTGCTCCGATCCGGAATCGGCGGGGCGTGCGATTTTTCAAGCTACGCAGCCGTAGCCTCTGCGCACCTCATCAATGGGGACCCAGGATGCGTGAACATTTCCGCAAAGTGCGCGAGGGGAAGCCCCTCACCCCGCCGCGCCGCTGACTGCCTGCCGAGAGCTCGATCGTCGCGATGTGCGCGTCACGGCGACCCTCTCCCGCGGGGAGAGGGTGTTTCGGGCCGTGCCGCGGTCCGGAAGAGCCGTTCAACGAATGACGTTTGCGGTCGCGTGACGGACGTGACCCGGCTGGCGGAGCTCATCGAGAACAGCAGGCGGCTGGTCGTGCTGACCGGGGCGGGCTGCAGTACGGAGTCGGGGATTCCCGACTACCGCAGTCCGGGTGGGGCATGGTCGCGGCACAAGCCGATCTACTTCCAGTCGTTCGTTTCGAGCGACGACGTGCGGCGGTTCTACTGGGCGCGCAGCTATCGCGGCTGGCCGCGGTTCGCGGCGGCACGGCCGAACGGGGCGCACGAGGCGCTGGCCCGGCTCGAAGCGGCGGGGCGGGTGCACTTTCTCATCACCCAGAACGTCGACGACCTGCACCAGGAGGCGGGGAGCCGGGAGGTGGTGCAACTGCACGGCCGCAACCGGCTGGTGGTCTGCCTCGACTGTCATGAGCTGACCGGGCGCCTGGACATGCAGGCGCGGCTGGCGGAGCTGAACGCGGAGTGGCTGGCGCGCGCGCCGTGGTCGCACCTCCATGCGGACGAGGCGGACTTCGCGCCGGACGGCGACGCCAACGTGGCCCGGGAGGCCATCGGAGACTTCCGCATCCCGCCGTGCACCCGCTGCGGCGGCGTGCTGAAGCCGGCCGTGGTCTTCTTCGGCGAGTCGGTGCCGAAGGAGAAGGTGGCGCACTCGATGGCGGCGGTCGACGACGCCGACGCCTTGCTCGTGGCGGGGTCGTCACTGACGGTGTGGTCAGGCTTTCGCTTCGTCCGCCGCGCCGCCGACCGCGGCATTCCCATCGCCATCGTGAACATCGGCCCCACCCGCGGCGACGAGCTGGCGACGATCAAGGTCGAGGCGAAGTGCGGCGAAGTGCTGCCAGAGGTCGCGGAGCAGATGACGGCGGACTGAGAACGGGGGACCGGGTAACGGGTCCCTGGTGCCGGATCCCTGGTGCCGGGTCTCTGGTCCCTAGGTACCCGGTCCCTGGTCCCTGGTACCCGGTCCCTGGTACCCGTTACCCGGCACCCGGTTCAACGCCTGTCGAACTCGTAGATCCCGATCTCGCCGAAGGCGGCCCGCTTTGCGAACGTGAAGAGGCGCGGGTCGATGTTCAGCTCGTAGAGCGTTTTCGGCAGGACCTGGCCGATGGCGTCGTTGGTGATGACCCAGATGCGCGGCGCGCGGACGTCGGGGCGCAGTGGACGGCCGTCGTGGAGGTAGAACGCCAGCGGGACGTCGGACGGGGAGAGCGTGCCGATGGCATCCGCCGGACGGGCGTTGACCTTCAGGAACTGCGCGACCTCGAGGACGTGCGGAAGCTCGCCGGTCTCCACTCGCCGCGGAATGGTCACGGTGCAGGCCGCGAGGGCGACGCCGAGGACGATGGCCGTGACCGGCTCGAAGCGCGACGGCAGCGCGGCGCTCATGGTGACGATGACCAGGAGAAGCAGCGGCAGCCACGTCCGCGGGAACGGGATGGTGTGCTGGAGGAGGAGGAGCGTGGCGACGGCGGGGAGGGCCAGCCAGAGCGTGACGCGGCCGCGAATCGCACCGGCGACGAAGAGGGCTGCGAGCAGGAGCGCCAGCGCCAGGGGAATGGCGGCAGTCCACGACATCCAGACGTCGAGCGCCGCATGCGGCAGGGCGGTGAAAAACTGCGGCCACGGCAAGGGACGGACCCACGGGTTGTTCGTCAGCGCATCGAGTCCGCTGACGATGAGGACCGGCAGGTAGACGAGGAACGTCAGCACCACGGTCCCGCTGGCGGCGGCGAGCACGCGGCGCCAGTGCGGGGAGGCCAGTCCCCACGCCGTCAGCAGCGCGAAGGGATAGAACATCACCGGCACGCTCCACAGGCCGAGGGTCGCGGCGAGGCAAAAGAGCAAGGCGGCGAATGGGCCGCCCTGGCGCCGGAGCGTAGTCATCGCCATGAACGCGATCGCGGTAAACAAGCAAGCAAGCGTGTAGCCGCGGCCGTCGGTGGAGTAGTCGACGAGGAGGGGCCAGGTTGCGGCGAGGGATGCCGCAATGAGGCCGCGTGAGGGAGGTGCGTTTGCGCCGTCGCGGGTGCCGAGGGCGCGCGCGGCATGGAACGCCAGCGGGACGAGCGCCACTCCCGCGATGAGCGCCGGCAGCCGCAGTGCCCACTCGGCCGGCCCGAAGAGGCGAAAGGCGGCGTGCATCAGTGCGGTGTGGAAGAGGTGGTTGTTCGGCGAGCCGTAGACCGAGAGGCCGATGGAGAGCGGCTGCAAGGCATAGTAGAGAAACGTGGCCGCCTCGTCGGTCCGCATGGGGCGTGTGAGCAGCGGCACGCGCAGCGCGAGGGCCGCCATCGTGGCGATGCAGGCGAAGGCTTCATCGCGGAAGCGCACGCGGGATTGTAGTCGGGGAGTGAGACGAAGGCTGAAAGGCTGAAAGGCTTGAAGGCTGACCGGCGTGGATGCCGAAGCAGAAGGGAAGACGGTCACGCGGAGGCACGGAGGAAGCGGAGAAGAATCAAAACCTCCGCGATCTCCGCGCCTCCGCGTGACCGTCCCTTGTCGATCGTTTCAGCCACGCCAGACAAGGCGCAACGCGATCCGTTCACCGATTCCCGCTCGCCGCCGATCGCAACTCGATCACCGTGATCTCCGGGGTCATGCCGAGGCGAAAGGGAAAGAGCCAGTAGCCGGTGCCGGTGTTGACGTAGAGCTGCGAGGAGCCGGCGCGGTAGAGGCCCATGTGATAGGGGAGGAAGAGGCCGGCCACGCTCCAGTGCAGGGGGCGGATGCCGCACTGGCCGCCGTGGGTGTGGGCGACGAGGGTCAACGGCAGGTTGCGGCGCTTCGTTTCGTCGAAGGCGCGTGGCTGATGGGCGACGACGATCGGCAGGGTGCCCGGCGGTTGCCTGGCCAGCGCGGCGGCGAGGTCGGGCCGCAGCTCCTTCGCGCTCGCGGCGTAATCGGACAGGCCGGCGATCCACAGTCCGCGCAGCGCGGTTCCGTCGTTGACCAGGAGGTGGATGCGGCTGCTGTAGAGGCGGCCGATGACCTCGTACGGGCTGCCGTACATCTCGTGGTTGCCGAGGACGGCGAAGAGGGGTGTGGCGTCAGGGAGGGAGCGGGTGCCGTCGAGGAGCTTGGGCACGAAGTACGGGTCGTCATCGACGAGATCGCCGGCGAGGATCACGGCGTCGGGATGCTGCGCCGCGGCGGTGGCGAAGATCTGCCGCAGCCGGCCCGGCCGCGTGTAGAGCCCCACGTGCAGATCGCCCATCAGGACGATGCGCATGCCCTCCGCTTCGGCGGGGAGACCGTCGAGGAAGACCGGCACATGCTCGACCCGAAGCGGGACGAGGGCCTGCCAGCAGCCGATGACCAGGGCCACGACCAGCGCGCCGATGAAGAGCGCCGACGGCATACGCGCGAAGCGGGGAAACGTTGCCCGGCGCCGGAAGGGAATCCATGCGACGAGCAGGAGGAAGAGGAATGCCGCGTACTGCAGCGAGAAGAGCGTCCATCCGAGCCACGGCGGCCCGAACGTGGCGCGGAAGACGCGCATCGGCGCATCGAACCGCCGCAGGAACGGGAAGCCGAGCCAGAGGACGTTGCCGGCGATGGCCAGGACGATGGTGAGCCGCCGCCCGCGTGGATGGATGCGCAGCAGTTGCCGCACGGCCAGAGCGTTGAAGGTGCCGAAGACGGCGACGAGGAGCAGGAGGACGATTGCGATGTGCATGATCTTCAAGAAAGTGCCGAGTGCTGAGTGCCGACTGCTGTGTGCCGAGCTTGTTGTCCTCGGCACTCAGCACTCGGCACTCTACAATTCTCGCTCGTGCCCTACTTCGACATTCCCCTCGATCTGCCGCATGCGGGGAGGATCGCCGATCGCATCCTCGATCTGCTGGAGCGGTCGTGCGAGGCGGACGGGTTGGAGGCGCCGGAGTTGATGGCCGCGGCGGAGCGGCTGTCGAACATGCTCTTCCGCTACGTCGAAGACTCCGACAATCCGCCGGAAGCGCTCCGCATCCGCGACGAGGCGGCCGTGCTCGGGCGGGCGCTCGTGGACGAGATGGAGCGCTCCGGTGTCACGGGCGACCGGCTCGGCCAGTACGTCCGCAACTTCTTCGAGTGCCTGGAACTGGGGAAGGAAGGCGCAGAGATCTCGTTACGGGCGGGGGAGCGGGCGGACTCGCTGCAGAGGCCAACATAGGGAAGGCTGCAAGGCTGCACGGTGGGAAGGCTGAAAGGCCTTGAGGTTCCCGCTCGCCGTCTACACGCTCACCGCTTCGAATCGTCCCGAGTCGGTCCGGACGTATCCGGTGCTCACCACCTCGCGGCGGAGGAGTTGTTGCTTGAGGTAGGTGTGCAGGGCCACTTTCGCGCGGAGGTCGGCGAGCTCTTCGTGCGTGGCGGGCTCGCTCGTGGAGAAGACGCTGTGGCTGCTGATCTCTCCCTCCAGTCGCTGGACCTGCTGGCTTATCCATGTGGTCAGTTTCATGGCCGGCGTACTCTGCGGTGTTGCATCGGGCGGGAGTGTGAGCGGGCTCACGCGTTGTCGATTCGTGACATCTCGCTGACCGCCGGATCGCATCGCGTCCTCCACCTTGTAGTGAAGGTGTGTCGGATGGCGTTTCAGCTGCGCAAGGTGTCGGATCTCGAGCCTCAAGGTGCCGGACCCGGAGAACCCCTCACCCCGGCCACTCCGCGCTGACGGCTCTGCAACTGACTCACGTCTGCGCGAGATGGCGCGCTCCATGGCCGACCCTCCCCCGCGGGGAGAGGGTGTTGCTCGCGCTGCGCGCCGGTACTCCTCGATGTCGCCGCTCCGCGGTTGATGGCCTTGCGTTGTGAGGTCCCAGCGGCTTTGCGCCTAGAGTCCGATTGGACGATGAATACGAAAGGCTGGAAGGCTGGAGGGGAAGCCCGTGTTGCCTCTGGCCCTTTCAGCCTTTCGACCTTCCAGCCTTCCGTCACAGCGGATCACCCGACTTTAGGGGCAAGGCCGGTCCCGACCGCTGACCGCCCGAGCTACGCCTCGACTTCCGTCGCCTTCTTGGCCTTCTTGTTGGCGACTTCGCGGGTGGAGTGGTCGAGGATCTTCTTGCGGATGCGGATGGACTCGGGCGTCACTTCGACCAGTTCGTCGTCGTCGATCCACTCGAGGCATTGCTCGAGGGTCATCTCCCGGGCCGGGGTGAGCTGGACGGCGAAGTCGCTGCCGGAGGCGCGCATGTTGGTGAGGTGCTTCTTGCGGCACACCTGCACCACCATGTCGGCTTCGCGCGAGTTCTCTCCGACGACCATGCCGCCGTAGACCTTGAGGCCGGGCTTGACGAAGAGGACGGCGCGCTCCTGCAGCGGCTCGATGGCGTAAGCGGTCGTGTCGCCGCCTTCCTTCGAGACGAGGGCTCCGCGTCCACGGCTGGCGATCTCGCCGCGGTAGGGGCCGTACTGCAGGAAGGTGTGGTACAGCAGGCCGGTGCCGCGCGTCTCGGTGAGGAACTCGGTACGGATGCCGAAGAGGCCGCGGGTGGGGATCTTGAACTCGATGCGCACGCGGCCGCTGCCGGGGTTGACCATGTCGGTCATCTCGCCGCGGCGCTGCTGAAGCTTTTCCATGATGGGGCCGACGTGTGCTTCGTCGATGTCCACGACGAGCGCTTCATACGGCTCCATCAGCTTGCCGTCGATCTCCTTGAGGATGACCTGCGGGCGGGAGAGGGCGAACTCGAATCCTTCGCGGCGCATGTTCTCGGCGAGGATGGAGAGGTGCAGCTCGCCGCGTCCGCTCACTTCGAAGCGGTCGGCCAGGTCGGTCTCGCGCACGCGCAGAGCGACGTCCTTGCGCAGCTCGCGATCCAGGCGCTCCCGGATGTTGCGGCTGGTGACGTACTTCCCTTCCGTGCCGGCAAACGGCGAATCGTTGACGAGCCAGAACATGGACACGGTGGGCTCGTCGATGGCGATGGGCTCCAGGCGCTCCGGGGCGTTCAGGTCGGCGAAGGTCTCGCCGATCTCGACGTCGGCGAAGCCGGCCACGGCCACGATCTCTCCCGCCGACGCCTCGGCCACGTCTTCTTTCTTCAGTCCTTCGAACGCGGTGAGGCGGGAGACGCGCCCCTTCTTCTGCGTACCGTCACGGAGGATGAGGACGACGTCCTCGCCCTGCCGCACCTTGCCGCGCTGGATGCGGCCGATGCCGAGGCGGCCGACGTAGTCGTTGTA
>CAZYTO010000256.1:0-2901 GCA_964650405.1 uncultured Thermoanaerobaculia bacterium
CCGGAAGTGCTCCGCCCGGCGGCGATCGAGGAGTGGCGCTCCACCCGCCATCCCGGTCTGCTCTGGCTCATCCGGGATCCCCGTCCGGATCGCTCCGCCGTGGCCCGCCACTTCCACATTCTCGTCCGCGGCTCACGGCTCTCCGATGCCAGCCGTGGCACAAGAGGCTTCTACGCTTCGGCGGAAGTGGTGGCGGACTCTCCGGAGGAAGCGCTCGCCTATCTGAACGAGCTCGAGCCTCCCGAAGCCGGCCTGATACTGGCCATCGATGAGTCCCGGCCCCTGGAGCCCTGCCCGGATCAGCCCAGAGGCGTCTACCGGCTTCAGGGTCGCGTGTACTACCACGAGACCGAGTGACGAGACCTGCCGGACGCCGTTCCTACAGCCCGTTGATGTCCCGCGTCTCCAGCAGCGTCTTCGGCGCACCGCGTTTGGCAACGGCCAGCATGGCCCGGCCCATCTTTTCCGTCGTCGTGGTGAATGACGGGAAGAGCCGCCGCACGATGGGGAGGAAGGGCTTGGTGAGGGTGTAGAAGACGCGGTAGCTCTTCGTCTTCGACCGCACGCCGTGCATCGGCTGGATGAGGGCCGGGCGGAACATGTACGCGGCCTTGAAGGGCAGGCGGAGGAGGGCGTTCTCCGTCCGTCCCTTCACGCGAGCCCACATGCTGCGGCTGTGCTCCGTGCTGTCGGTGCCGGCGCCGGAGACGTAGACGAAG
Organism: uncultured Thermoanaerobaculia bacterium; assembly: GCA_964650405.1. Classification (GTDB taxonomy): domain Bacteria; phylum Acidobacteriota; class Thermoanaerobaculia; order Gp7-AA8; family Gp7-AA8; genus CAZYTO01. Next base: position 720 of record CAZYTO010000256.1, read on the forward strand.
GTCATCTGCGGATTGCGCGGGGCCAGTATCGCGGCCACGCCGAGGGTCAGGTCGTAGGTGAGCCGCGTGTAGTCCGCCTCGGACATCCCCGAGGAGGACACGCCGAGGCAGAAGAAGCAGGCGTCGAATCCGGAGAGCTCTCCCTCGATGGGGCCGAGGTCGAAGAGGTTGGCGTGCTCGATCTCGCGCAGCTTCGGGTCGCGCTGCCCGGTCGCGCTGCGGCCGACGGTGACGACGGCATCGACGCCGGGATCGCGCAGGCACTCGCGCAGCGCGCCGAGACCGACCATGCCCGAGGCGCCGAAGAGGAGGACTCTCACGGGCGCATTCTGTCACGGGGTGATCCATCGTGCGGAGCAATCGCATTGAAAGCGAGTTGGTCGCTCCGGGCGCTTTCGAGACGCCGACGCGCACATCTTCAATGTGCCGCTCTACCATCTGAGCTACGGAGCGAGAGAGATTTTGGCGGGCGCACGAGGATTCGAACCCCGATGACTCGTTGTGGAGACGAGCGTCCTTGCCATTGAACGATGCGCCCAAAGATCAGCCAGGGCCGAAGCAAGCCGGCCGATTGTGAGAAAAACAGGCTGGAAGCGCGTTCAACTGGCGGTGTTCCTGCGCAGGCGATCGGCCAGAACGTGCATGATCTCGAGGGCGAAGTAGGGCGTCTGCTGGATGAGATACATGAAGCGCTTCTCACCGACGGCCACGACCTGGGAATCGGTGACGGCGACGGCCGTGGCGCTGCGGGGCGCTTTGTCGATGAGGGCCATTTCGCCGAAGACGCCGCCGGCGCGCACGGCCTCGAGGACGCGATCGCCCTGTGGATGGCGATCTCGCCCTCGACGACCGCAAACATGCAGTCTCCGGGCTCCCCCTCGCTGAAAATCGGCTGGCCGGCCGGGAAGGTGCGTACGTCCGCCTCACGACGGAGCATCTCGAAAATGGACATGTCGCTCGATCGATCCTCCGGGCCCGGAGGTTAGCATGGCGGGATCGTCACATCCCGGGATTCGCTGGTCGCTGATCGCTGTTCGCTGGTCGCCATGCGGTGCCCGGCGAAGGGTAACGGAAACGGGGTATCCGGAGGATGTAGACCAGGGACTCGGGCCGGCGCTAGCTCGCAGCCCGCCGCCGCGAAGTCACGTCGATGAATCGCGTGGCGAGGTGGCGACCGGCCGCATCGATCAGGTCGTAGGTCACGAGAAACCGCCCTGGCGCGGTGGCAATCACGTTCGGCAGCGAGCCATTCTGGGCGATCGACAGCGTCGTGACCCTGCCTCCCGCGTTGATCAGAGCTCCGCTGATCGCCTTCCCGTTCTGCCAGACCACGAGATGTTGTCTGCCGTCGTGTGCGATTGCAGGAACGGCGTCGCTGTCGCGCATCTGCGAAGGGAATGTGCCGAGCGCGAACGACGGTGGCGGGAAGTGCTTGGAGCCGTAGGCATCCGGAGAGATCCGTATGCCGCTGACGGACCCGCCGTAGCCTGGCAGACCGTCATAGCGGACGAGGAGCACGGATTCGCCGTCGAAATCCACGGCCCCTCCAAGGTTGCTCGGGAAGTTGAAGTATTCGGTGATCTGTCCGCTGCCGGCGTCGAGCAACGACATGCTGGAAGTGTTGTAAACGGGAGCCGTCATGCCGGGCGTCATGCCGTTGGGGCACCCAAAGATGTACCAGGACAAAGGGGAGCAATAAAAAGTCGACTCCACCACGCTCTGTCCGGCCTCGATGGCCCTCGACGGCGAGATCACCAGCGATTCCGCTGAAACGAGACCCGGGCTCGTCGTGACCACCGTACCATCTACAGCCAGATCAAACAGTGTCCCGTTGTACCCGGCCACCACCCGGATCCCTGAAGAGGCCAGCACGACCCGTGCGCCGCCGGTACCGAGGCTGCTCGGCCTCCCCATGGGCACGAGTTGGCGATCCAGCGCACACACCACACCCTTCGTCGTATTGCTGGACTGCTCGATCCACCCGATCTCGAATCCGGTGGCGGTTGCCGCAAGGACCGGCAAACCTGCGTTCCCCGGTCCCGCCGGCATCGCCTGGACAGCCTCGATGCGTCCTGCAGCATCGACACGCGCCGCATAGACCCGATTGACCCCATCCGCGGCTCCTTCGCCCCAGGCCACGGCGAGAACACCGCCGGCGCCCGCAAGCCCGAGCCGGGGGGAG
>CAZYTO010000256.1:2911-8423 GCA_964650405.1 uncultured Thermoanaerobaculia bacterium
GAAGATTTTCCGGATCGGGATTATGGGTCCGCTGGCCACCGCGAGCGGCGTGGAGGCATTCGGCATGGCCGTCGGGCGAATCGGTCCGGAAACGACCTCCGGCCCGATGACGGGTTGGACGCCTTCCGAAGCCACGAGGATCAGCGTAAGGGCCAGGGAAAGCATGCGGTGGATACGAAGGCTGTCGCGCCAGTGTCTATCTTCCGCGAAATGGGCGGAGACCGACCAGCGACCAGCGACCAGCGACTAAGCGAATAAGCGAATAAGCGAATAAGCGACTAAGCGATTTCAGCGACTCCGGAACGACCGCACCACCGCGATCAGTGCCTTGACATCGTCCGCGCTGAGGCGGGAGCCGAAGGAGGGCATCTTGTTCCGGCCCTTGGTGATGGTCGTGGCCATCTCGGCGTCGGACAGCTTCTGCACCGGCTCAGACCCTAAATCCTTTGCGCCGAGGGTTTTGCCGGCGGGAGTGTTCGCGTCGCCCTTGATGCCGTGACAGGGGGCGCAGCTCTGTTTGAAGAGGGCCGGGCCGTCGGCAGCCAGGACGGGGAGAGCGGCGGCGAGCACGAGGACGGCGGCAGATTTCACGCGGCGAGTTTATCCTTATCGCCATGACTGACGAGAAGAAGGGGTGGGGCCAGACGGTCCTCGGCTGGTTTGTCGTTCGTGATGAGGATGCAGCGCTCGATGCGCTGAATCCGGGCGGCGTGCCGTCCATCGGCGATTCGCTCGTCGATGCGGCGGATGCACGCCGGCGCGGGGTGCCTCTGCCGCCGCCTCCGCCGTCCACCCCTCACGTCCTGCCGCCCCGTACCCCCGCGTCATCCCCATCGAAGGCGGGAGCGTCCCGGCCCGCGGCGGCGCCCGTGAAGCCCGCGCCGCCCGCACCTCCGCTGCCCGTCTTCAGCAAGGAGCCCCCTCCGGCCACGAAGGGGGAGATCGACTTTGCCAAGGTCTTCGAGGCGGCCGACATCGACGCGGAGGAGCAGGCCCGGATCACGAAGTCCGTGGACCTGATGAAGAGCCTTCCGGAGGGCACCGATGCGACGGTGAAGAAACAGATCGTCGAGGCGTCGCTGAAGGCCTTCGGCGTGCCCATCGACAAGATCATCGAAGCGGGTGTGGGCGAGATCCAGGCGCTCGAGGGCTACATCCGCGCCGTGGGTGCCCGGACGCAGAAGAGCGTCACCGACTCGGAGGAGCGCATCGCCAAGCTCGAGCAGACCATCAAGGACCTGCGCGAAGAGAGCCAGCAGCTCGTCGTCGAGCAGCAGAGCGTGCTCAAGTCCTGCAACGACAAGAAACTCGAAGTGCAGCACATCCTCGAGTTCTTCGGCCAGGAAGCCGTGGCCAAGGTCGTCCAGGAGAGCCCGAAGCTGCACGATCCAGCCACGGTGAAGTAACCGGCTCCCAGCGTTCACACGGAGGCGCGGAAGACGCTGGGAAGACGGGTCACGCGGAGTCGCGGAGGTGCGGAGAAGGCAAACCTCCGTGATCTCCGCGTCTCCGCGTGCCCCGTCTTCGTTGATCGTTTCAACGTTAGGATCAGCGCCGGCGCTGTGATCGCGGAGCGCGGCGGTTGGTCACGCCAGCAACTGCTCTGTGTAGGCAGAGGCCTGCTGGACGGCCTCGACGCCGGTCATCAGCTCGTCGAGCTGGCCGGACAGCTCGTTCGGCGACTGCATGGTCACGATCTGGTCGGCGATGAGGGCGAAGGTATTCTCGATGAGGTCGAGCTGGCCGCGGGCCACGCCGAGGTAGTCGCGGATCTGGGCGATCATCTTGGTGCGCTTGTCGATGATGGCGATGTTCTTCCCGGCGATGCCCTTGGAGGCGTCGTTCTCGGCGTGGTTCTGGCGCCAGTCCCAGGCGTCACGCTCCTTGGCCAGCTCCTTCACGTCGACGCCGGCCAGGTAGCGCTCGTAACGGGCGCAGGTCACGGCCATGTCGATGAACGAGCGGACGAGGATCTCGCTCTTGGCCAGCTCGTCGCGCAGCAGGTCGCCGGCGAAGGAGGGGTTGGAGGCAGCCAGGGCGTCGATCTTCTTCTTCTCGGCCACGATGGCGGTGACGCGGCGCTGTCCCTTGGCGTCGAGGAGGGCGATCTTGCGATCCAGCTCCTTCTGGTCCAGCGCGTCGCACATCGCGCGCAACTTCTTGTCCCAGATCAGTTTCTGGAGTGCCCGGGACCCCGGCGCATGGAGGAGCCACAGGGCCTCGGCACCGAGCGCGCCGACGGCGATGAGCGGATTCAGGGTCGCTACCGACGCCGCCAGCGCTCCCCCCAGCAGGGAGAGGTTATAGGCATTGGCGAAGGCGAATTTCAGATACGGCGGCTGCGCGCGCAGCCGATCCGAGGTCAGGTCGGGTTTGGCCAAAGTCTCCTCTAAACGAACTCCAGTATAATTGCCTCACGCGCTCCAAAACCAAGCAGAACACACCCCTTCGCCTCCCGTAAGAAAGAGTAGCAGGGAACGCGACTTCATCAGGAGGTCTCATGAAACTCACCCCGTTTGCCAAGGTTTTCCTCACTCTCGTCATCCTCGGGGTCCTTGGCTATGTCGGCTATCACTACCGCGATACGCTCATTCCCGGCCGCGCCGGGCAGAGCTCCGTGACGCCGTCGAAGGTCGATCTTCCGGCCGGCCCGGATACCCCTGGCTCGGTCAATGCCACCTACAAAGTCCCCGGCACGAAGGCCGGCTGCACGGATCAATCCGAGGTGCGGATGAACGTGTGGGCGTGGAACGCCCAGATGGGTCTCATGGCCGCCACGGGCGGAAAGCAGGCTACCGACGGATCGCTCATGTGCGACGGCAAGGTCAACCTGCAGCTCCTCCGTGAAGACGATTCCGGCAAGATGCAGGAGAACCTCACCGCCTTCGCCACCGCCCTGAAGAACGGCCAGGGGAATCCGAAGGACGGCGTGCACTTCGTGTCCATCATGGGCGACGGCGCGCCGGCGTTTCTCAAGGGCCTCAACGACGTCCTCGGCAAGAAGCTCGGTACGGAATACGAGGCGCGGATCGTCGGCTCGTCAGGCTACTCGCGCGGCGAGGACAAGTTCATGGGTCCTGCCGAGTGGAAGAGCAACCCGTCGTCGTCGAAAGGCGGCGTCTGCGCCGGCGTGCTGCGTGACGGTGACTGGAACATCGCCCAGAAGTGGCTCGGCGACAACGGCCTGCGCAACAACCCCGACGAGCACACATGGGACCCCGACGCCCTCAACTGGGTGGCCGCCGACACGTACGTCGACGCGGCCAAGAAGTACGTCGAGGGCTACAGCGAGGAGCGTCCCGTCGTCCGAAACGGCAAGCCGACCGGCGAGAAGAAGCGCGTCACGGTCGAATCGGTCGTGACCTGGACCCCCGGCGACGTGACCGTGGCCCAGGGAAAGGGCGGCATCGTCTCCATCGTCTCCACGCGCGAGTACAGCTCGCAGATGCCGGACGTGATCATCGGCATCGACAAGTGGATGAAGGACAACCGGCCCACGGTCGAGCACATGCTGACGGCGATGATGCAGGGCGGCGATGCCGTGAAGGGCAACCGCCAGGCCCTCGAGCACGCCGCCAAGGTGAGCGCCGAGGTCTATCACGAGGAGTCGCAGGAGTACTGGCTCCGGTACTTCCAGCCGGTTACGGAGAAGGACAAGACGGGCATGGAAGTCTCGCTCGGCGGTTCGTACGTGAACAACCTCGCCGACAACATGCTGCTTTTCGGCCTCGTGCCGGGATCGTCGGACCTCCTGGCCGCGACGTATACGAAGTTCGGCGACCTCGATGTGCAGCAGTATCCGAAGCTGATGCCTGACTATCCGAGGATCGACCGTGTCCGCGACGCCTCGTACGTCAAGGACATCGCCGGCAGCTCCACGCAGATGGCGTCGGCTCCGGCCGTCGAGGCCCAGAAGCCGAAGTACGACCCCACGGCGGCCAGCAGCCCGAAGGCCGCCGTCGTTGGCCGCCGCTCCTGGGCCATCGAGTTCGACTCGGGCCGGGCCACGTTCACGCCGCAGGCGCAGCAGACGCTCGACGAGCTCTCCCGCGAGCTGCTCGTGGCCGGCGGTACGCTCATCCAGGTCCACGGCCACACCGACAGCGCCGGCAACGCCGACGCGAACCAGCGGCTCTCCGAGGATCGCGCCTTCGCGGTGAAGCAGTGGCTGATGCAGAAGTCGTCGGTCAACTTCCCCTCGGAGCGCATCAGCGTGCACGCCCACGGAGCCACGAACCCCATCGCCCCGAATTCCACCGCCGAGGGAAGGGCCAAGAACCGCCGCGTGGAGATCGTGCTCGTGAGCGGATGACGCGGAAGAGTGCCGAGTGCGGAGTGCCGAGTGCCGAGGAGGCATGAGGCAGCTCACGTACTCGGCACTCACTCGGCACTCGGCACTCACTCGGCACTCGGCACTCGGCACTCGGCACTCGGCACTCTTAGCGATGAATAGTCCCGCCGTCGACGCCTTCCTTCCCAACCGCGCCATCTCACCCGCGGTGTGGAAGATCCTGCTCATCGGTGAAGCGGCCATGGCCATTGCGCTGTGGTGGCTGCTGCCGCTGCAGATCGTACCGAAGCCGGGCGAAGTGCTCGTGGCCCTGCGCGGCCTGTGGATGGAGGGGCTGGGGCGCGAGCTGATCGTCAGCTTCATCCTGAACCTTCAGGCCATCGCCTGGACGGTGATCATCTCGCTCGCACTCTCCTACCTGACCGTCCTTCCCGCCTTTCGCCCCGTGGCGGCGGCGATCTCCAAGGGCCGCTTCCTCGGACTCATCGGTCTCACCCTCATCTTCACCCTCACCGTCGGCGGCGGTCACAAGCTCAAGCTCTCCCTCCTCGTCTTCGGCATGACGGTCTTCTTCGTCACGTCGATGGCCGCCGTCATCGCGGAGCTGCCGAAGGAGCGGTTCGATCACGCCCGGACGCTGGGAATGAGCGAGTGGCGGGTGGTGTGGGAGGTGGTGGTCCTGGGCACGGCCGACGAGGCCTTCGAGGTGCTGCGACAGAACGCCGCCATCGGCTGGATGATGCTGACCCTGGTGGAAAGCATCTCCCGCGCCGAGGGGGGGGTCGGGGCCATGCCCCTCAACCCGAACAAGCACTTCCACCTGGCGGAAGTCTTCGCCATCCAGATCGTCATCCTGCTCGTGGGCATGGGGCAGGACTACGCGATCGGTCTCATCCGAAACATCACCTGCCCGTATGCCACTTTGACCCTGGAGCGGCGATGACGGCTTCCTGCCAGTACGAGTACCACGAGACGCTGCTCAAGGTGAGCGGCGTGAGCCACGGCTATGCCGATCAGGTCGTGCTGCGCGACGTGAGCTTCGAGATCCGCAACATCACCCGGCCCAACCAGACCACGGGCCAGGTGGTGGCGCTCCTCGGGCCGTCGGGGATGGGGAAGTCCACCCTCTTCCGCATCATGGCCGGCCTCATGGCCCCGGCCGCGGGCTCGGTGGCGGTGGGCGCCGACGCCAAACTTGTGGAGCCGGGCATGGTCGGCGTC
>CAZYTO010000257.1:0-8409 GCA_964650405.1 uncultured Thermoanaerobaculia bacterium
CGACGCCGAGAAGGCCTTCCGCCGCGCACTGGCCATCGACGGCACATCGCGCGATGCCCTGAACAACCTGGCCTGGCTGCTGCTGCAGCAGTCCCGGCTGGACGAGGCGGAGACGTTCGCCCGCCAGGCCGCCGCCCAGCGCGGCCCCGACCGCTACCTCGTCCTCGACACCCTGGCCCGGGTGCTGGCCGCCAGGGGCGATTGCCGCGAGGCCCTGGCCACGTTCCACGAAGCGCTCGACGCCGTGCCGGCCACGCAGAACCAGGCCCGCACCGATCTCGAGAGAGGATTGCAGGCGGCGACGTTAAGCTGTCGCTCGTGAACTTCTCCCGCCGCGCCCACTGGAACGCACCCGTCAACCAGTTGACCATCGCCCGCCAGGCGCGCGGCGAGGTGCTCGACCTCACCGTCTCCAATCCGACCCGTGCCGGCATCGACTATCCGCTGGACGAGCTGAGCGAGATCATGGCCCGCGCGGCGCGCGCTCCGTACGATCCCGAACCGCTCGGCCTGCGCTCGGCGCGCGAGGCCCTGGCGCGCGAGCTGACCTGCCACGCAGACGACGTCGTCATCACCGCCTCCACCAGCGAGGCCTACGGCTTCCTCTTCAAGCTGCTCTGCGATCCGGGGGACGCCGCGCTCATCGCCACGCCTTCATACCCGCTGCTGGAACACCTGGCCGCGCTGGAGCTGATTGCGCTCCACCCGTTCCCGCTCGAGCATCATCAGAGGTGGGAGCTGGAAACGGCCAACGTGCGGGCCGCCCTGACCGGGCGCACCCGCGCCGTGGTCGTCGTCAACCCGAACAATCCCACCGGGTCGTACGTCACGGCGGACGAAGGGGAAGCGCTCGCCGCCTTCGGGCTGCCCATCATCAGCGACGAGGTCTTCCGCGACTATCCCGTGGACGCCGCGCCCGCCCCCTCCCTCGTGCGCGACGACGTCCTCACCTTCGCCCTCGGCGGCCTGTCGAAGGGCGCCGGACTGCCGCACTACAAGCTCGGCTGGATCCGCGTCGGCGGCCCCGCCGGCGCAAGGCGCGAGGCCGTCGGGGCGCTCGAGCTGATCGCCGACAACTTCCTCTCGGTCGCCACCCCCGTCCAGGCCGCCCTGCCCGAGCTGCTGGCCCTGGCGCCGCGCATCCGCTCCGCCATCCTCGACCGGGTTCGCGCCAACCTCACCGTCCTCCGCCGCGACCTGCCGAAAGCGGCCAGCGTCCTGCCGGTCGAAGGAGGGTGGTCGGCCGTCATCCGGATCCCCAGGACTGTGAGCGACGAAGAATTCGCCCTCCAGCTCCTCACCCGACATGGCGTCGTCGTCCATCCCGGCTACTTCTTCGACTTCGACCGTGAAGGATTCCTCGTCGTCTCTCTGCTTACAGCGCCCGAGCAATTCGCGGAGGGGGTGAGACGCCTGGCACAGACGATTCCGGGCTGAAAGAGACCCGGCGACAGGCCGTCCTTGCAAGGCACGGTATTCTTCGCCCGCATGCGTCAGCATTGGCTGCTCGAGTCCGGGATCACCTTCCTCAACCACGGCTCCTTCGGCGCCACACCGATCGCGGTGCTGGCCAAACAGGACGAGATCCGGGCCCAGCTCGAACGGGAACCGGTCCGTTTCATGGTCCGCGAGCTGGAGCCGCTCCTCGACGCGGCGCGCCGTGCACTGGCCGCGTTCCTCGGCGCGGATGAAGCGGGGCTGGCTTTCGTCACGAACGCCACAGCCGGGGTCAACGCCGTCTTCCGCTCGCTCGACCTCGACCAGAACGACGAGCTGCTCGTCACCACGCACGAGTACAACGCCTCGCGCAACGTGCTCGACTACGTCGCCGGCCTGGCCGGCGCGAAGGTGGTCTGCGCGGACATCCCCTTCCCGATCGCTTCGCCGGACGAGGTCGTGGCCCGGGTGCTGGAGCGCGTCACCGGCCGCACGCGCCTGCTGCTCATCGACCACATCACCAGTCCGACCGCATTGATCAATCCCGTAGAGCGGTTGATCGCCGAGCTGGCCGGGCGGGCAATCGACACGCTCGTCGACGGCGCGCATACAGCCGGGATGCTCCCGCTCGACCTCCGCTCCCTCGGTGCCGCGTACTACACAGGCAATCTCCACAAGTGGGTCTGCGCGCCGAAAGGCTCGGGCTTCCTCTACGTGCGCGAGGACCGCCGCCGCCGCGTCCGCCCTGCCTCGATCAGTCACGGCGCCAACGCCACGCGCACCGACCGTAGCCGCTACCACCTCGAATTCGACTGGACCGGCACGTTCGATCCCTCACCCTGGCTGGCCGTTCCGACGGCACTGCAATTCATGGAATCGCTCATCGACGGCGGCTGGCCCGAGATCATGCGCCGCAACCACGCCCTCGCCCTCAGCGCACGCGACGTCCTCTGCGCCGCGCTCGAGCTCCCACACCCCGCCCCCGCCGCCATGATCGGCTCCATGGCCGCCATCCCCCTCCCCGACACCGACGCCACCGAGGCCCCGCAACTCTACGGTGACGCCCTGCAGGACGCACTCCTCTTCGACGAGAAGATCGAAGTCCCCATCGCCCCCTGGCCCCACCCCGGCAAACGCCTCCTCCGCGTCTCCGCCCAGATCTACAACACGATCGAAGAGTACGAGCGGCTGGCGGAGGCGGTGAGGAAGCGACTCCTCCCGTAATCCCTTGTTCGATCAACGATCAGCGACCAGCGATCAGCGAATTGCGATAAATCTCGTCCACGATCAGGTCAGAGCGGAGGGACAGGATTTCGACGCGTCCTCCACTCGACGCGACCCGAGTCGTCCAGGCCTGGTCTTCCCCGCGAGCGTGGACAGTGATCTGCCGGTGCCGGTGCGACACGATCACATACTCGCGAAGCGTCGGGATCGTCCGGTAGAGCTCGGACTTCTGACCCGTGTCGTAGTCTTCCGACGAGTCACTCGTCACCTCGACGAGAATCATGGGGTTGAGCGCGGTCGCATTCGGGCTGGCCTGATGTTGTTGCAATGGGCCGCAGATCACGGACACGTCCGGAAATGTCGCGAACCCGACCGCTTCGACGTAGAGCCGCAGGTCGGAGGTGTGGACGCGGCAGGGGCGTTCCCCGACGGCGTTCACCAGCGCGTGCACCATCGCCGCCGCCAGCGCGGAGTGCTCCTCCGAACCACCGGCCATCGCATAGATCTCGCCATCGAGATACTCGTGCTTCGTACTGGAGGTCATCTCCAGAGCCACGTAGTCGGCGTAAGTGTAACGATGCACCCGGCGCGGTTCGCTCACGTGACGATTCTATCGTCTCGATAAGGGACAAGCGACATGGACAGCGATTAAGCGATTAAGCGAACAGCGACTAAAAACACCTCGCCAGCGCGATCTCCAGCTCGTCCTGCTTCGTCGGCTTGGCGAGGTAGTCGTCCATGCCGGCGGCGAGGCACTTCTCGCGGTCGCCTTCCAGGGCGTTGGCGGTCATGGCGATGATGTGGCGGTGGCGCTGGCCGTCGCGTTTGCGGATCTGCATCGTCGCTTCATAGCCGTCCATGATCGGCATCTGGCAGTCCATGACGATGATGTCGTACTCGGCCTTGGCCAGGCACTCCAGGGCCTCCCGGCCGTTGTTCGCGGAGTCGGCGCGGTAGCCGAGCTTCTGGAGCTGGGACATCGTCAGCTTCATGTTGAGGAAGTTGTCCTCCACGAGCAGCACGCGGACGGCCTCGCGCGTCTCCGCCGGCACGGGAAGTTGCGGCATGCGGTCGCGGCCTGCCACCGGGACCGACAGGGCCGGACGGGCGTGGCCGAGGGCGTCGCGAGCCACGGCAATGGAGATGGCGTCGAAGAGCTCCGCCTGGCCGACGGGCTTCACGGCATACGACTGGATGCCCGCTTCGCGCATGGCCTCCTCGTTCAGCATCTGCTTCGAGCCGGCCAGCAGGACTTGGCCCGTGCCGGCCAGCGACGCCTCGCGCCGCACATTGCGTGCGAACGTCAGCTCGTCCGCATCGGTCATGCGGTCGAACACGGCCACGCGGTAGGCATCGCCCGACGCCTCCGCGGCGCGGAGCATGGCCATGGCCTCGCCGGCGTTCTCGCAGACGTCGACCCGCATCTCGAAGGTCGTCTCGAGGTAATGGCGTACCACCCGCCGGCTGGAGAGGACCTGGTCCACGAGCAGGGCCCGCAGGCCCCGCAGCGAGAGCTCCGATGACACGATCGGAGTCCGCTCGCCGCCCGGCTTGGGGAAGGTGATGGAGAACCAGAACGTCGAGCCGACGCCCGGCCGGCTCTCCACGTCCATCAGGCCGCCCATCGTCTCCACCAGGTGGCGGGCCGTGGCCAGGCCGAGACCGACGCCCTGGAACCGGCGCGTCTGCGCGGCGTCGATCTGCGAGAACTTCTCGAACAGCAGCAGGCGATCCTCTTCCGAGATCCCGATCCCGGTGTCGTTCACCTCGAAGCGCACCACCAGGTGCGATTCCGTCTCCGTCTGCTTCCGGACCTTCAGCGTGATCCGCCCCTGCTCGGTGAACTTGACCGCGTTCTCCATCAGGTTCGTCATCACCTGGCGCAGCTTTCCCTGGTTGCCCCGGAAGATCATGGGCAGCTCCGGGTCCCAGTCCAGGCGCACCTCGATATCCTTGCCGAGGGCACCGATCTTCATCACTTCCACGATGCGCTGGGCGATGCGGAAGAGATCGAAATCGACGCGGGCCGCGGCCAGGCCCCCGGCCTGCACGTTGGAGACATAGAGGATGTTGTTGACGATGGAGAGGAGCTGCTCCGCGCTGGCCCGGGCCTGGTGGGCGAAGTCGCTCTGTTCCTCGTTCAGGCTCGAAGCCAGGAGCAGGTCGATCATGCCCACGATGCCGTTCATGGGCGTTCGGATCTCGTGGCTCACGTTGGTCAGGAACTGCGTCTTCAGGCGCGCCGCTTCGAGGGCCGCGTCGCGGGCGTGTCCCAGCTCGGCCTCGAACTCCTTCCGCTCGCTGATGTCATGGAAGATCACCCGGGCCAGCACGGCCCGGCCGTCGATCACCTTCGGCTGGAACGACCCTTCCACCGTGACCGACCGTCCGCCCGGCGTGACGAATACCGTCTCGATCGTCTGCGCCTGGGCCGAGGCGATGACCTCGTGAAAGGCCAGCTTGAAGGCATCCCGCGCACCGGGCTCGATGAGCCGCAGGATGGGCTGGTGGAAGAGCTGCTCGCGCGGCACCGACAACGCGCTCACGAACGCTTCGTTCGCGTGCAGCAACCTCCCCTCGGAATCGATGCTGGCGATGAGGTCCGTCGTCCGCTCGAAGAAGTCGCGGAAGCGCTCGTCGCTCTCCTCCAGGTTCGCTTCCAGCAGGGCCACGCGGTCGCGCAGCATGCCCCCTCCGGAGCGGATCACCAGGATGTCCGAGATGCGCGCCGCCAGGAGGCGCAGCATCTCCGCCATGACGGCCGGCGCCTGGTGCGGCGTCCGATCGATCACCGAAAGGGCGCCGAGCGGCGTGCCGTCGCGGTCGGCGATGGGTGCCGAGGCGATGAAGCGCAGGTTCGGCTGCCCCGTGACCAGCGGATGGCGCGACAGCTCGGCGTCCGCGACTGCGTCGTTCACCACGCGCGTCCCGCTGCGCATGACCGGCGCCGCAAGTGAGTAAATCCCCGGGAGCGACATCACCCGCCAGCCGCGACAGGCCCGCACGTGCTCCACTTCTCCGTCGTAGAAGCCGATGAGCGCGGCCGGCACGCCGATGATGCGCATGGCATCCTCGACGATCGCTTCCAGTTCGGCGTCAACGGCCCCGTCGAGCAGTCCATACACATTCAGTCGTTGCATCGTGTGTGACGACACAAAGGTCTCCCAGGCAGGTTGAGCCATGTTGGACCCCTTATTGGACGCGGCGAGATTACTCTTCTCTGCCTTTGAGGTATGACGGACGTATGGCATGCGTTTTCCCTTTCCACGGGGTTAACGCACGATTAGTTAAGAATTGTTTAAGACCTTCACTCGCTCACATTGCGGTTCTTGAGCTTCGCGGCGAGGTAGTCGCCGTTCATGCGGGCGATGAAGTCGACGGAGATGCCCTTCGGGCAGACCGCCTCGCATTCGCGGAACATCGTGCAACTGCCGAAGTTCGATTCCATCACGTCGACCATGCGCAGGACGCGCCTGTGCCGCTCGGGCTGCCCCTGCGGCAGCAGGCCGAGGTGCGAGACCTTGGCGGCGGTGAAGAGGTGGGCGGCGCCGTTCGGGCACTGCGCCACGCACGCCCCGCACTGGATGCACTCCGCGGCGTCCATGGCCCGCTCCTGCACCGCTTTCGGCACGGCCAGGGAGTTGGCTTCGGGAGCGCTGCCGGTATTGATCGACACATAGCCGCCGGCCTGGATGATGGCGTCCAGCGGAGCGCGGTCGACGATGAGGTCCTTGATCACCGGGAAGGCCCGGGCCCGCCAGGGCTCGATCCAGATCTCGTCGCCGTCTTCGAAGTGGCGCATGTGCAACTGGCAGGTGGCCGTCTTCTTCTTCGGCCCGTGCGCCTCCCCGTTGATCATCATTCCGCACGAGCCGCAGATCCCCTCGCGGCAGTCATGCTCGAAGTGGATGGCCTCCTCGCCCTTCTCGATGAGCGTCTCGTTGACGACGTCGAGCATTTCCAGGAACGAGGCATCGGGGGAGATGTTGTGAGCGGTGTACGTGGCAAACGCGCCCTGGGCGTCGCGGGAGGCCTGGCGCCAGACGTGGAGTGTCAAGTTCATTTATAGGACCTCGTTGCAGGTTCTGCGACTTCGTAGACCAGGGGCTCCTTGTGCAGGGCGGGTGCGCCGCTTTCGCCGCCCCACTCCCAGGCGCCCACGTACATGTAGGAGTCGTCGTTGCGCGCCGCCTCACCGTCCGCCGTCTGGTACTCACAGCGGAAGTGGCCGCCGCACGACTCCTCGCGCTGCAGGGCATCGGTGCACATCAGTTCGGCCAGCTCGAAGAAGTCGGCCACACGGCCGGCCTTCTCCAGGGCCTGGTTCGGCTCGTCGTTCGCACCGAGGACGCGGACGTCTTTCCAGTACTGGGCCTTGAGGTCGCGCACCAGGGTGCGTGCCTTCTTCAGCCCCTCCGCCGTCCGGGCCATGCCGCAGTACTCCCACATGACGTGGCCGAGCTCGCGGTGGAAGGAATCGACGCTGCGCGCCCCCTTCGCACCGAGGAGGCGGTCGATGCGCTCTTTGGTATCGGCGAGCGCCTGCTTGAACTCCGGCGCGTCCGTGGAGACCTTCTTGTTCAACTGATCGGCCAGGTAGTTGCCGATGGTAACGGGCACGACGAAGTAGCCGTCGGCCAGCCCCTGCATCAGGGCGCTGGCGCCGAGGCGGTTGGCGCCGTGGTCGGAGAAGTTCGCTTCCCCGACGACGAACAGGCCGGGGATGTTCGACATCAGGTCGTAATCGACCCACAGGCCGCCCATCGTGTAGTGCGGCGCGGGGTAGATGCGCATCGGCACTTCGTACGGATCCTCGGCGGTGATGTCGTGGTACATCGCGAAGAGATTGCCATAACGCTCCTTGATCACCTCGCGGCCGAGGCGCTGGATGGCGTCGGCGAAGTCGAGGTAGACCCCGCGCCCGCCCGGACCGACGCCTCGCCCGTCGTCGCACACTTCCTTGGCCGCCCGGGAGGCGATGTCGCGCGGGGCGAGGTTGCCGAAGCTCGGGTACTTCCGTTCCAGGTAGTAGTCGCGCTCGGCCTCGGGGATGTCGCGCGGCGAGCGCTGGTCGCCCGCCGTCTTCGGCACCCAGATGCGTCCGTCGTTGCGGAGCGACTCCGACATGAGGGTCAGCTTCGACTGGTAGTCGCCCGACTGCGGGATGCAGGTGGGATGAATCTGCGTGTAGCAGGGATTGGCGAAATAGGCCCCGCGGCGGTGGGCCCGCCAGATGGCCGTGGTGTTCGAGGCCTTGGCGTTCGTGGACAGGTAGAAGACGTTCGCGTAGCCGCCGGTCCCGAGGATCACGGCGTCGCCGGCGTGCGTCTCGATCCGGCCCGTGACCATGTCGCGCGTGACGATGCCCTTGGCGCTGCCGTCGACCACGACCAGGTCGAGCATGTCGTGGCGCGTGTACATCTTCACGCGGCCGCTGCGCACCTGGCGCTCCAGGGCCTGGAACGCGCCGAGGAGCAGTTGCTGGCCGGTCTGTCCGCGCGCGTAGAACGTGCGCGACACCTGCACGCCGCCGAAAGAGCGGTTCTCCAGCAGCCCGCCGTACTCGCGGGCGAACGGCACGCCCTGGGCCACGGCCTGGTCGATGATGTTCACCGACAGCTCGGCCAGGCGGTGCACGTTGGCTTCGCGGGAGCGGTAGTCGCCGCCCTTGATCGTGTCGTAGAAGAGACGGAAGACCGAGTCGCCGGCGTTTTGGGAGTTCTTGGGGGGGTTGGTGCCGCCCTGGGG
>CAZYTO010000258.1:0-8378 GCA_964650405.1 uncultured Thermoanaerobaculia bacterium
GGAACTACACCATCCATCCTCAACTTTGAGACACTTATTTCTCGACGAACCCTAACCACTAACCACTTTAACGCCCCCCTCACGCCTTCCCAATCGGCTCGATCTGGTCGAAGCGGAGATCGCTGCTGCCGACGCCGCGGCCGGTCTCGCGGGTGCGGCCGATCCAGACGAACGTCCGGCCGCCGTACCAGCGGGTGCGCTGGTAGCTGCGGCGGACGATGGTGCCGGAGTAGGGGATCTCCTCCTCGTTGACGTAGTACGGCGGCGGTACTTCGTTCAACAGGACGCCTTTGGCCTTGATCACGTCGTGGGGCGGGACGCCGAGTTTCGGCAGCCTCCCGTTGCCGGTGGCGTTGATGTCGACGATGCGGTTCGTCACCAGGATTCCGCCCTGGATCGGCCGGTAGCGTGTGTTGTCCTGGAAGCTCGTCCGCCCCGGCGCGGAAGCGCGCCTGCTGGGCATTCCCGGCGTCTTTCACGAGCATGGCCCGGATGGCGTCGTTTTCACCTTTCAATTGCTCGTAACTCTTCATGGCAGTCTCGCCGTAAGAGCGACGGTGGAAGCGTTGGTGGAAGGGGCAGTGGTGGCGGCGGTTGCGGCGCCGATGAAAGTGATGTTCATGGCGTAGAGCACGGGAGCGATGGGCGAGGCCACGCCCTCGCCACTACGTGTCGCGCCCCACAGCAGGCCGACGGCGTGCCCCGCCTCGTTGACGAGGAGCGCCCCCGAGTCGCCTGCCGCGGAGAAGGGGCGGCCTTCGTCGAGCGATCGGACCAGTAGTTGCCGCGCCGCGCGATGGGGCCGGCCGTGGATCCAGGCCACCTCGTCGTAGTCGGTGCGGACGACGATTCCGGAAGTGACCCCCGTCGCCGCGCCGCGCTTGGTCACCCGATCGCCGGGTCGCGCGACGTCGTGACCGCGGACGACGGGCGAGCGGCGAGCGGGTTGCGGCGAGCGGGGAGTGTGCCGGGATTCCAGCGCAGAATCTCCGGTCTTCACGTGCAAAGGGCCATCGGAGTCCGTTTCCGCCAGGTTGTCGCATGCCGCCACGGCACAGTCGATCCAGGTCTCGATGCCCTCGAAGGTGATGGTGCCGGCCTTACCGAAGAGCGTCCTTCCGAGGCGCTGCGAGCGGCGGCCGCCGTCGACCAGCCAGACGTCGGAGTCGGCGTCCGTGCCATCGCCGTACAGGACGTGCCACGAGCTCAGCAGGACCGTCCGCCCGTCGTGGCGCGTGAGCGCAGGCGTCCCCAGCGTACCCGTCGTACCGCACGAGCTCGCGATCGCGGCTCCGGAGAGCGCCACGAATGAGGAGAGTCGGGCCGGGTCGTTTTCCCTACCCGCGAGTGGTGACATTTGGAAGATGGTGACGGGAGGGAGGAGAACGTTTCAGCGCTCGGTAAGCGCAGTGCCAGACTGGGCAGGACAGTACAAACACCGGACTTTCTCGCACACCCGCCGGTCAGTTACATTTTCTTGCGCCCGATGTACAGCTCCGGCCACTTGTGCGAGGCGTTGAACGACCACGCGCAGCCGGCCTGGGCGCACGTGGCATCGAGAGCTTCGTGCAGCGGAACGTTCTTGCGGTCGAGTGTCACCTTGCCGTTCATCCCGGCGTCGATGACCAACTCCGCTCCGAGGAGGTCGGCGAATGCGTGGGCGACATTGCCCACGCCTGCCCCCTCGGACTTGAAGTCGACGGCCGTATCGAGATCGGCGGCGCGGCCGGCGGGGCTCCCCGGGCCCGATCGCGCCAGGGTCAGCGGCGGGTCAGGAGCCTCGACCGTCAGGGTCACGGAGTGGCTGTCGCGCCATCCGTCCTGACTCAGATAGAGGACGAGCGGCGACTTCTTGCTCCTGACGAAAACCGCGATGTGCTTGACGACAGGCGAGAGCTGGTCGGCGTGCCACGATTCATCGAGACAGCGGGAAAGCAGTTGCCGGGTGCCTTCGCGGCTGGCGCTCGCGGCGTCGGCACTCACGTTTTCCACGACGGTACAGCGATAGCCGAACGGTGGAAGGTCGTCGACGGTCGAGCGCTCAATGGTGCAGGAGTGCATGCCGGGAAGCGTCTCGGTGGCTTCCCATTCCGACGCCTCGCTTTCCTTGTCGCGAACCTTGCCGCGAAGGGTCACGAAGTTCGCGGTTGCCGCCGCCATCACCGCCGCGAGGCGAGGGCAGAACTCCTCAGGCTTCGCCACCGTGGCCGCGGCCATGCCCCCGGGATGCTCGAGCGCCGCAAGTTTGGCCTTCAGGTCGTCCCGTTCCTTGGAGGCACCGGTGCCGCTGGGCGCCCGCCCGTTATAGATGGACAGGCCGTAGTCGTGTCTCTGGGCCTGACTCATCTCGGGGTCGTCGCTGAACAACAAATAAACGGTCGTGTCTTCCCGATCGGCGGCCCGCTCGAAAAAGCGCAAGGCCGTCTTTTCATCCTTGGGCACTCCCCGCCCGGCGGCGCACATCCGTCCCATCCCGCGTAGTCCTCCGTAGTCGTTCTGCGCGGCCGCGCGCATGTACCAGGCCACGGCCTGGCGGTCGTCGCGCGGCACACCTCGACCCTCGGCATACAGGTCGCCCAACCGCGCCTGCGCGATGGGATGATTCTGCTCCGCCGCCCGGCGGTACCACTCCGCGGCCTGGGCGCTGTCCTTCGCCAAGCCTCCGAACCCCAATTCATAGTCGGACCCGAGGTAGTACTGCGCGCTGGCCTGCCCCTTTTCCGCGGCCAGCCGCTCCCACTTGACCGCCTCGACGTCGTTCGCCGGCACGCCGATTCCGAAGTGGTAGGCCCAACTGAGGTGCGTCTGCGCATTGGCGTTTCCCTGTTTCGCAGCCCGTTCGAGCCAGACCACCGCCTCGCTCCGGTCCGCGTCGACTCCGTCCACCGCCAGCACCTCGGCGAGCGCGTACTGCGCATCGGCCGAGCCCTTGGCCGCGGCGGCGCGAAGCTCGGCGACCGGCTTGCTGGCGGGCGATTTACGAGCGTCGGTGGCGGCCGGCACCCCAGCGGCAAGGGGCAACGACAGCGAAACGGCGAGTAACGCTGCCAGGGCCCCGCTGGTGCTGCGGAGGTTCAACATGGTGTTGACGTCCACTCTACGTCTCCTGTCGTGCGATGGACACCTTCGTCAGCTTACGGAAGTGAGTGTCCAGGGCTGGTTACGGTTATCTGTTGACGGTTGTCAGTTGTCAGGTCCCCACGCACCGACCACTGACAAGCAAACTGGACACCTCTTCTCCGGGACGCTGTACCAGGGATCACAATCACCGAACGGGGAATGGCTCACGCGGAGACGCGGAGACCGCGGAGGGAACGACGGAAGAAGAGACTGAACAGGATGGAAACAGAGAACAGAGGAATTGAGCCTCGGCCTCTGTTTCCTCCGCTACCTCCTGTTCAAACCTCCGCGATCTCCGCGACGGAAGAAGAGAATGAACAGGAGGAAACAGAGATAACAGAGGAAACGAGCCTCGGCCCCTCTGTTTCCTCTGTTGCCTCCTGTTCAAACCCTCCGCGATCTCCGCGCCTCCGCGTGAGACCGTTCTCCACGACGCGAAGCGGTGTGGGGTTACCGCCTCCGCGGCCACTTCCGCCGTTTCGGTCCGCTCGTCACCGGGCGGCCGAGGAACAAGCGGCGGACGCGGAGCAGCTTGCGGATCAGGTGCCCCTCGGTGTCGTCAGGGTCCAGCGGGCCGGCAAGCGGCTTTCCGGCCCGGAACCGCTCCAGCATCGCTTTCCCCAGCGCGTGGAACACGATGGCCAGCATCATGGCCATGGCCTTGAGGGCGTCGATGCCGATGCCGAGGACGATCCGGCGGATCTCGGCCCGGCGTTCCAGCGTGTCGGCGAGCGCGTGGGGATCGCCGGCCGGGTCGTTCACCGCGGTCTTCAGCATGCGCAGGCGGGTGATCTTCCGGCGCACCGAGGCTTCGTTCTCTCCCGGCGGCAGTTCGAGGGGGCCGGGCGGTGGCGGGGGAAGCTCTAGCATGCGCTGCATGATGCTCAGGAACATCCGCCGGACCACTTCGAACGAGTCCACGACGACGTTCCCGTTCGCGTCGCGCGACGGCTCGATTTGGTTGAGGCCTTCGATGCCTTCGGCGGCCAGCCGCCGCATCTCGTCGTAGTCGAACGGGTACGGTTCGGTGGCAATGGGGGTGGGGAAAGTGGCGGCAGGGGCGATGGGGGCAGAGAGAGCGGGGATGAGAATGGGGGTGATGGCGTTCGTCTTCGTCACGATGTCCTCCAACATTCGAGCGATTGCGAGCGAGCGGCAAAGAGCGGGTAAAACGGCCGGACGCGTGTTCGTCCACGCGTCCGGCTGCCTGCTACTTTACTCCTTTACAGCCATGGACGTGTCAGCAGCCGGTGTCGTTTCGGCGGCCTGCGGGGTGGCAGGCGCCGAAGGCGTTCCCGGTGCGGGTGCCGGCGTACCCGGCGTCTTGGGCGTGCGCTTCTTCCGGCGAGCGAGGCTCCTCTGGCGCCTCACCTCCGCCACATGGGGCACCAGGTCCTTCCCTCCGGGGACGCGGGCCAGTTGCTTCCCGATGTTGTACGCCTGCGCGGCGATGACGGCGATCTTTTGACGGCGGATGAGATTCGCTCCGGCCACGCCTTGCCAGGTCGCCTTCAGCTCGTTCTCCACCACCTCCCAGCGATTGGCCTCATCGACCATCGTCTGCACGCCCTCCGCCGGGGCACCGACGGCGGTCCCGATGATCGTGTCGGAGGCGCTGATCACGTTGATCGACGCCTGGATCACCGACTCGGACTCCGCCGCCTGATTCCGGAGTGCACGGCGTTGTTCCGCCGTCAACGGAGAGACCTCCGCCACCTGCGCACGCAAGGCGCGCAACTGCTCCACGAACTGCTCGGGTGTCAGCATGGGTACCGCCGGCGGCGCGTCCGCAGCGGCTTGCTTCCGGGACTTCTTCACATTACGGGACATGACATTTCCTCCAAAATGCCTTACGGCTGTCAGGCCGCCGGGAAGGGTCCGCATCTGTCGACGAATGCAGGCTTCCCAACGGCTTGAAGAGCTGACTGCTCCCTTCCTGGTTAGTAGTTAGCCCGCGATGCGTGCGCGCACACACCTCGGGAGCCCGCGGCAAGGGGAGTACGACTCGACCCTCGCAGTGATTACGAACCCGGCACTTTTCAGCACTCTGTCGTAACCAGTTCGCCGCCAGGGAAACGGGGACTCATCACGAGGTCCGTTTCCATCACTGTCGGGTGGTTTCCCACCGTTCAGACCGATAACATTAGTCCTCTTTTTGAGAAAATCAAGTCCCTGGCCAGATTTTTTTCACCCGGCGCTTGCAGCCGGGAGCCCGACGCGTGCAGCCGCCAGCCCGACGCGTCCAGCCGTCAGCCGGACACGTCCAGCCATCAGCCGGACACGTCCAGCCGAGAGCCCGACGCGTGCAGCCGTGAGCGTGACGCGTGCAGCCGTGAGCGTGACGCGTGCAGCCGTGAGCGCGACGCGCCCAGCCGAGAGCGCGACGCGTCCAGCCGTGAGCCCGACGCGTGCAGCCGGGAGCGTGACGCGTCCAGCCGGGAGCGTGACGCGTCCAGCCGTGAGCCCGACACGTCCAGCTACAGCTTTTCCTGTCGGGCTGCAGCTTTCTCTGTCGAGCTGCAGCTTTTTCTGTCGGGCTGCAGATGTACACATCGGAATTATGGAACTGCGCGGGGCCGAGAGCGCGATCTGGAGTGCGGACGCCATGCGGCCGCTGTCGTCCTGGCAGTTCGAAGATGCTTCGGCGACCGAACTTCCACTCCAGTGCCTCGCAGAGCGGCGGCGTGGGCCGCCGCACTCCAGATCGCTGCGGAGATGAGAGCTCGAACGCGGCAAACATCGGTCGGCGTGAATGCGAGCCCCCTGTTCTGAAGATGGCGTGGGTGGGCGGCGCTCAAGTACCGAACACCAGTGGGGCGAACCGGCCCCACCCTCTCCCGGCGGGAGAGGGTCGGCACTGGAGCGCGCAATTCGGACACAGTGAGTGCGGAACGCCGAGCTTCGGGCGACGGACTTCGAGCGAATCGTCGCCGGGTTTCGGCACGGCGCGGTTTGCCCTGCGCCGCATCCTGTTGGTCGAACGTGCGCTATATCCACAAAGCGTTGCTATTGCTTTGCCCTTTCCACCCAGCCGTCTCCTGTCACATTATCGACGGTAGTGCCGTACGCGCTCCAGTAGAAGCCGAAGCCGTCCGATTGCATGGTGAGGTTGACATTGCCTGATGCCGAGGCTGAGCCTGCCGCCAGACCTACCTGCGAGACGGACAGCGGAGGCACGGTAACGGTCGTGATCACGCCCGTGGCCACCGAGCGAATCGTCCACGTGTGCGTGACGCTGTCGAGGTTTACCACGCCGACGTTGGTGCGGAATGCTGAGCTCTGTTTGAGGCCGATGACGTAGGCGGTAAGCGAACCGATCGAGTCGAGGACGCTCACCGCGTCGAATGACTGAGAAACCGTGCCTGCGCTGTTCCCGGCCTGCGGCGTCCAGATGCGCGACGCGCCGTCAATTTGTCCTGCCGAGTCCACATTCCCGAGAGGATCGTCGGCGAACACGAGCACGGCGCCGAGCCCACTCCTTTGAAGAGTCACGCCGACGAAGTCATTGAGAATCACCGTCGAGTTGGCCGGAAGGGTGAACCTCTGCAGGCCGCCGTTGCGGTTGTCCTGGCCCTGGACGAGGAAACCGACGGAGATGTTCTGTGTGATGCTGCGGTAGTTCGAGATGGAGGCGTCGGATCGGAAGTACGTACCGTTCGCGCCGGCGACGTTTCCTGTGATGGGAAAGAGGAACGCCGAGTCGCGGTCGTCGACATTGATGACGTTGGGTGTCTTTCTGCCGCTCTGATGTGTAGCCGAGTGCGATTCGATCAGGTCCCGAATCTGGATGGCAGCATCTCCGACTGTACGCGTGCGTCCGGGTGGCTCGGGGATCCGCTCGATATGATCCGTGATGTTCAGGATCTGTGCTTTGGCGGGGATGGCAGCGGAAAGCAGTAGCGGAACGGCAACACCGAACCAAGTCCGTCGCATAAACGTCCTCCATACACTTGGAGTGACGCTTCGACGGAACAAGCTACCCGTCGAGGTGAGTGGAGGTCGGACGTGCACGCGAAGCTGCGGTGCCTCGGCGCACGCTGACGCGTGACCGGGGGCGGCACGGCGCGGCCGTGCCCTACACCTTCCTGAGCGTCACCGAGCCGTTGTGCGTGGTGACGCGGAGCTCTGCGCCGCCGCCGTTCACGTCACCGACGTAACGGTCCCGTTCCATCCTCTTGATCACCACCGGGAAGTCGGAGCTCACGCCGAGGTGGTGGCCGGTGGCGTCGAGATGGAACTGGGACTGGGCCGGGATGCGGAGATCGATGCCGCCGTTGTGGGTCTCGATCCTGCTCAGGCGGGCAAAGCGGCTGAAGGCCACACGGATGTCGCCGTTGTGCGTGTCGATCGACGCGGCGCCGTCGAGACCGGCCAGGTCGACGCTGCCGTTGTGCGTGGAGATCTTCACGTCGTTCCGCAGGCCGGTGGCGCGGACGGTGGTGTTGTGCCCATCGACCGTGAGCCGGGCACCAGCGGGCATGGAGAGCGTGTAGTGAACCGGTGGCAGGTTGTGGTTGGTACCGAGCCAGGAGAAGTGGGAGATGATGGCGGAGTAGTCCGATTCGATGCGCACGTTGTCGCCCGATCCGGTGACCCGGACCTGCGTCTTGTTAACGTCCTCGTCACTGATCCAGAGGCCCCCCTCGATCCGGGCGGTGACGTCGACGGTCGGCTGGTTCCAGGTCGTCACGGTGATGGTCCCGTTGTGCGTATCGATGAACACGCTTCCGGATGCCGCGAGCGCTACGTTCTGATGGACCCGCTTGTCGGCGGCCGCCGTGGTCGAGGCAAGCAGCAGTACGACGCAGAGCACGATTCCTGTCTTACGCATGGGACGCCCCTTTCAACGTTGACTTGTGTACGAGCGCAGGCCGGAGATGTTCCAGCCGGAGACAAGAACGCGTGCTCGCGGAGGCGGTTAACAGGAGCGCCGGGGAGGCCAGGCACGAGCGCCAGGGCCCCTTCGCTGCCCGGCTGCTGAATGGTGAGCTCGTTCAGCGCGTTCTAGGCGCGTCGTCTACTGGCGGTGCCGGCCACCATGAATGCGACGGCACTCACCTCGAGCGCTTGAAAGCCGCGTGCGATCTCGCTGACGGTGTTTGTATTGATGGCGAGGGAAAAGTGCACGAGGAAGACCCAACTGAAGACCATGATTCCCGACAGCGTGGCGGCCAGGCGGGCCGTTCCCGGCACGTTGACGCCGATCCCTCCGGCGATCAGGGCGACGGCGGTGAAGTAGGTCCAGAAGACGTGTGCCG
>CAZYTO010000259.1:0-5778 GCA_964650405.1 uncultured Thermoanaerobaculia bacterium
TCGAGCCGATCTGCGTGGCCAGGCGGATGCGCTGCCCTTCGCCGCCGGAGAGCGTCGCCGCATTGCGGTCGAGGGTCAGGTAGCCGAGGCCGACGGCGTTGAGGAAGCCGAGGCGGTCGCGCACCTCTTTCAGGATCTTGCCGGCGATCAGCTCCTCACGCTCGCTCAGGGCCAGCGTCTTGAAGAAGTCTTCCGCCTCGCGGAGCTGGAAGGCCACGACGCTGTCGACCGGGCGATTGGCCACAGTCACCGCCAGGGCCTCCGGCTTCAGGCGCCGGCCGCCGCACTCCGGGCACTTCTTCGGCGTCATGAAGCGCTCGATCTCTTCCCGGATGTCGTCGTTGTCCGTCTCCTGGTAGCGCCGCTTGAGCATCGGCACGAGCCCTTCGTACGTGCCGCTGTAGCTGTAGGTGCTCTCCGATCCGGAGAACTGGAACTTGATCTTCTCCGCGCTTCCCTGAAGGATGATCGTGCGGGCTTTCTCGGAGAGCTTCTCCCAGGGCGTCGTGGTGGAGAACTTGTAGTGTTTGGCCAGTGTGTAGATCTGGCGGATGCGCCAGTTCTCGGCCCCTTCCTTCCAAATGGCGATGGCGCCGTCCTCGATGGTGCGGGTCGGATCGGGGACGATCTTGCGCTCGTCGATCTCCAGCAGCACGCCGAGGCCGGAGCAGCCAGGGCAGGCGCCGTAGGGAGAGTTGAAGGAAAAGAGCCGCGGCGTGATCTCACCGATGGAGACGCCGCAGTCGGGACAGGCGTAGTTCTGCGAGAGGAGCTCGACCTTGCCTTCACCCGCCGCCGGCTTCGCGTCGGCGGAACGCCTATCGTCCTGGTAGAGGATCTTCACCAGCCCCTTCGTCACCCGGGTGGCGGTCTCCAGCGAGTCGGCCAGGCGCTGTTCCATCCCGTCCTTCACGACGAGACGGTCGATGACGATGTCGATGGTGTGCTTCTTCTGCTTGTCGAGAAGGGGCGGGTCGGAGAGCTCGATCATCTCGCCGTTGACGATGGCGCGAGTGAACCCCTCCTTCACCATCTGCAGCATCTGTTTGCGGTACTCACCCTTCTTGCCGCGTACGTAGGGGGCCAGGACGCTGAACTTCGTCCCGGCCGGCAGTTTCAGCAGCCGGTCGACCATCTGCTGGATGGTCTGGGGGCGGATTTCCTGGCCGCAGCTCGTGCAGTGCGGCACGCCGACGCTGGCGTAGAGGAGGCGGAGGTAGTCGTAGATCTCGGTGACAGTCCCGACCGTGGAGCGCGGGTTCCGGGAGGTGGTGCGCTGTTCGATGGAGATGGCGGGCGAGAGCCCTTCGATGGAATCGACGTCCGGCTTCTCCATTTGCTCGAGGAACTGCCGTGCGTAGGCGCTCAGCGATTCGACGTACCGCCTTTGCCCCTCGGCGAAGATCGTGTCGAAGGCCAGCGACGACTTTCCGGAGCCGGAGACGCCGGTGATGACGACGAACTTGTTGCGGGGGACGACGACGTCGATGTTCTTGAGGTTGTGCTCACGGGCACCGCGGATGACGATCGAGTCCATGTGACTCGATCCTAACTCCGGTAGAGCGGGAGGTGTTCCCGGTCTACGGGCCGTAGAGGGAAAGCCGTGGTTCGTCCGTTGCTGATCGTGGTTCGCTGTTCGCTGCTCGCCACCCAAGACGAGGTGACGTCTCGCTCCCCAAGTGCAAGGCAGACCCCATCCTGCGTGGCAATCAGCGAACAGCGAACCGCCACCAGCGACGCCGCGATCAGTGCAGAAGCACTGCTTCGAACCACTGCGCGTAGGGCCCGCGCAACTCTCCAATAGGTAGAACGACGAACTCCGGCGTCTCGTAGGGGTGGAGCTTGCGGAGGGCCTCCTCCAGCGCCTCCACCTTGTCGGCGGCGGTTTTGATCAAAAGGAGCTGTTCCTCGTCGTGCTCGACCCGCCCCTGCCAGCGGTAGACGGAGTGAACCTGAGGGAAGACGTTGACGCAGGCGGCGAGGCGCCGCTCGACGAGCTCTTCGGCGAGCGTGCGGGCATCGAAACCGCCGCCGACCGTGGTCAGGACCACGACGGCGGTCATCGCGTCGCGATGCGCTGCACCGCTTCCTTCGCGACGTCGCGGACGGCGGCGCGGTACTGCAGGTGCTGGAAGATCGGGACGACGGTGAAGCCGATGATCGGGCCTTCCCGCAACCCGAACGAGGTCGGGACCAGGGCCGTCTTGCGCTGCGACAGCTCGAAACGGTCAATGAGATCGAGAGTCCGGCCGTCATAGACCCGCACCTCGGCGGCGGCCTTGGAGATGATCACGCCGAGGGTGGTGGCGACGTGCGGGCCGGAGATGTCGAGACCGCCGATCTCGCGGAGCCGCGCCTCCCCTCCGCTCACTTCTACGTAGATGTCTGCCGGCTCGACGTTGTCCTGGAAGGCATCCTTCAGTGTCCGGTGCGTCTCCCAGGCGTCCAGCCCGCGCTCGTGGAGCTGCAGGGCAATCTCGTGCTCGATGGCGACCGCGGCGCTGTCGTACTTGAGGTCTGCCCACTCGTCGCCCGTGTGCAGGATGCCGATGCGCATCGGCCGCTTGCCGTCCGGCGTCCCCTTCAGCGCAAACGACGGAATTGCGATCGCGAGGAGAGCCAGGACGAAAGCAGCGCGTTTCATGGCAACCCTTACGACACGCAAGATGGGCAACGTATTTCTGACACCGACCAATGGGCATCGCGCGTCTACAATCCAGCCCGCGTGCTCAAGCGCATCCTCCTGGGGCTGGTCGTCCTCGCCGTGATGTACGCCGGCTGGGAGTGGATCACGTTTCCCGACACGGCGAAGCTGGCCACGGAGAATCCGGTCACGACGGCGTTCATGGAGGCGCGGAAGTCCGAGCTGCGCTCGGCTGGGCAGGACGACACGCTGCTCCACATCTGGGTGCCATACGATCGCATCTCGCCGTATCTGCGCCGCGGTGTGCTGGTGGCCGAGGACGACGCGTTCTACGAGCACAAAGGCGTCGACGTGAAGGGGCTGGAAGAGGCGCTGCGGAAGGACTGGGAGCACAAGAAGCTCACCCACGGCGGCTCGACCATCACCCAGCAGCTCGCAAAGAACCTCTACCTCTCGAAATCCCGCAACCCGCTCCGCAAGATCCGGGAGTACTTCATCGCCCGCTCGCTGGAGAGCCACCTGACGAAGAAGCGCATCCTCGAGCTCTATCTGAACTTTGCCGAGATGGGCGACCGGGTCTACGGCGCCGAGGCGGCGGCGCGGACCTACTTCGACACCTCGGCGGGGAACCTCTCCCCGCAGCAGGCGGCGCTGCTGGCAGGCTGCCTGCCGAACCCGCGGGTGATGAATCCCGGCGCGCCGAACAAGCGCCTGCGCTGGCGCCAGCGCATGGTCCTCTCGCGCATGCGGCGCTGGGGCTACCTCTTCGAGAAGGAAGTGCTGACGGAGAAGAAGCCCGAGGCGCCGGCAACGGACACCACGGCGACGACCGCCACCGGGACGACGGCGACCGTCGATACCGCCCTGCAACAGACGCCGCCGACCGATACAGCCACACCGGCCACGCCGCCGCCCGCGACCGATACGGTCCCGCCGCCGCCGCCATCGCCTACGGACACCAGCCCTCCGACGTCAACGGAATCCAATCCGACGACGGACACGCGGGGCGTATAAGAGCGACAGGGAGATACGAAGACCAACCGCCATGTCCTACCCCACCCGTCTCTACATCCGCCCTCCCGTCGAGGATCCCGTTCCCGCCGCACGCGATTTCGTGGAGACGCTGAAACTGCGGCGTACGGTGCGTGACTTCGCGCCCGATCCGATACCGGACGAGGTTTTGCGACTGGCCATCGAGGCGGCGCATGCCGCACCGAGCGGCGCGAACCTGCAGCCGTGGACCTTCGTCATCGTCCGCGATCCGGAGGTGAAGAAACGCATCCGCATCGCCGCCGAGGAGGAGGAGTACGAGAATTACCACGGGCGCATGCCGGAGGAGTGGCTGAAGGCGCTGGCGCCGCTGCAGACTGACTGGCACAAGGAGTTTCTGGAGATCGCGCCGGCCCTCATCGTCGTCTTCAAGCAAGACTACGGCCTCGCCGAGGATGGCTCGCACGTCACGCACTACTACGTCAACGAATCGGTCGGCATCGCCAGTGGATTCCTCCTCGCCGCGCTCAACGCAGCGGGGCTGGCCACGCTGACCCACACGCCAAGCCCGATGGGTTTCCTCCGCGAGATTCTCGGCAGGCCCAGGAACGAGAAGCCGTTCCTGCTGATCCCGGTCGGCTATCCCGCGGCCGGATGTCAGGTTCCGGACATCGCCAAGAAGCCGCTCGATGCCGTGCTCATCATGGTGTGAGCGCAGCGTGCGTCGTCGATGGCGTCGAGGAGGTCGGCGAGGATGGTGACCGGCAGCGGCTGCAGCTCGCAGAGGGACTCGGCACGCCGGGCGAGCTGGGCGATGTCGTTGAACGCAAAGATGCCGGCAGCGCTGAAAAGGCTGCGCAATTCGCCGCGCAAGGCTTCGTGATCGCCGGCAGCCAGCGCCAGCCGGGCAGCGGCGAGCCCTTCGGTAACCCGGGTCAGGAAGCGCGCGGCCAGTGTGGCGAAATCGGGGTGGTCGTTCATTCGGCCGTCCTTCAGTCCAAAATCGCTGCCAGCACGTCCGCCATTGAATTCAACGACTTAGCGGCCCGGCCGTGCAGAAATCCGTATGAGGTGTACGGATTTTGAACGGAGAACGGCCGATGTCGAGCCACCTCCTTTGGCTCCGACGTTAAGGCAAAAGGAGAAAAACTGACATGCAACGAATCTCGCCGTTCCTCTGGTTCGACACCCAGGCCGAAGAGGCCGCGAACTTCTACGTTTCCGTCTTTCCGAATTCGAAGGTCGTCACCGCCACACGTTATGGCGACGCCGGGCCGGGGCCGAAGGGCTCGGTCATGACCGTGCAGTTCCAGCTCGACGGAACGGACTTCACCGCCCTCAACGGCGGTCCGCAGTTCAAGTTCACCGAGGCTGTTTCGTTCGTCGTCTCCTGCCGCACGCAGGAGGAAGTGGACGCGTACTGGTCGAAGCTGACCGACGGCGGCGAGGAAGGGCCGTGCGGCTGGCTGAAGGACCGCTACGGGCTGTCGTGGCAGATCGTCCCCACCGCGCTCGTCGAAATGCTGACCGACCGCAACCCGCGCAAGGCGAAGGCGGCCATGGAGGCGATGATGAAGATGAAGAAGATCGAGATCCCGTTGCTGAAGAAGGCCTACGACTCGGTCAACTGATATCGCCGAGGTTCGTCCGCGAACGAGCGGGGCGGGTCGGAACCGGCCCGCCCTGTCGCGCGAATCAGTCGATCTCGTACTCCAGCGTGACTCGAGCGCCCTCGGCGTCATGTGCGAAGCGGACCGTTCCCCGCAGCCCTGTCAGCTCACCGGTCCCCGATCCCGGTACGATGTTGCCGAACGGCTGCGGACCCGCATCGGTGCTGATGCCGCCGTGTTGCATGACGAACGAGCCGCTCCGGCCGCCGAGAGTCCCGGTCACGCGCTCCATGGCGGTGTAGGCGCCGCCGCTCTCCCCGCCGCACATGAGCCCTTCGGCGACGCCCTCGCCTTCCAGCTCGCCGCGGTACTTCTTGGCAATCGAGGCGCGGGTGATCTTTGCGCCACTCTCCGATTCGAGGATGCTGGACTGCTCCCACGACGTGATGTCGAATGGAACCGTTGTCTGTTTCATCATTGGAGGCATGTTTCCGCCCCAGGGCGGGGAGGGCTTAAAAAAAGACACAAAGGTTG